>QIKW01000081.1 GCA_003231975.1 Acidimicrobiia bacterium | reverse complement strand
AGGTCACCACCTCACCGCTGGTCGCCGACGGCGACCACGCCTAACAGGGCGCGAGTTTTGGAGCGGAGCGACAAACACTCGGGAAGAGACGGGGCCGCAGGCGAGGAACGGTTCTTTCTGGAGGCTCCTACGGCTGTTTTTCGGGGGTACGAGCCTCCAGAAAGAGGAATGGTCCCTCCGTCTTGGTCGCCGTGACTGTTTCGTTCGTCGCCGACGGGCGACGAACTTTGAGCTGCCTACCCGAATCGGCGGAGGCCGTGAGGCGGTAGCCGACGGCCTGCGGGGGGTATTCGGCTCTGGGATGGCCCGGTCCGGGATCCATCCGAACAGGGCTGGAGGAATCGGTGAAGATTGGGATACCCCATCAGGACTGCGGGCGATTGGCCGAAATAGAACAGGGTCATCAAAATCAGCAGGAGGCAAGAATGGCGTCGAAACGACTTACTGGCCTATGTGCCTTGATGCTGTTCGCATCCGGGTGCGCGCCTCCGGGAGGCGGATCCAGTAACGAACTTGCGGCTGCCTGTGGCTCAGCGGTGTTTTCGGCCTATCCGGTGGATCTGGTGTCGGCCGAACAGCTTGATCTTTTGGCCAGGTCTGCCTTCGATCAACTGTTAGCCAGCCAGGGTGGTGAGAACCTGGCGCACCGCGACTGGTTCATTGCCGAGGAAGACTCCGACGGATTCATCCTCTTCGGCTCACCCAAAGATTCCAATTATCCCTATGGCCAGATCGTGTTTGAGTCAAAGGGCAACAAACTCGAACCAGTCAAGTGGGGCTCGTGCAACCTTCAGATTGAGCTCGATGGCTACGGTCCGGCCGAGACACAACTGGATCCCAGCTATGGCCTGTCTCCGGACTCATCCGAACTCGGCATCCTCATGACCGAGCGAGCCTGCGCCAACGGTGGGGCACTCAATGGTCGAGACGTGATTAACAAAGTGGTCGAGACCGAAGACTCGGTCCTGATCGTTTCCATGATCGAAACTAGCCAGGGCTTTAGCAGTTGCCCAGGCAACCAACCTGTTAGCTGGCTAGTCCCCCTAGATGCTCCTATCGGTGATCGAACCGTCTTCGATGCTGGGAACCTTCCGCCAACCAAAGTCGTCCTGGAAGACTAAGAACCTAACTAAGCGCGCCTCACCACAAGCCAGGAGTTGTGAAGGTTTTGCGCGCCCTTGTGCCTGTTCCTTGCGTTGTTGGCGCAGATCGGCCAGCTTTGGGCCTGCGTTCAATACTTTGTCGGCCCGCGGTCGTTACCGGGATGATCGCCGAAGGGGGACAAATGACCTCAGTTGAACAGACGCAGCCACCACCACCGCCAACGGGTCCGAAACTTGCCACGTCTCAGCGGCCCTCAGACGTTCCTCCGCCCGAAACGTTCTTGGTAGCTCGACCCGAGAAACCAGTGACCACCTGGGCCGAGGTCGCAGGCCTCCTGGCTGCCGGTCTCCTTCTCGAACTGGGATTCCGCGCAGGGGCTGCCAACCTAGCCGCCGCCTTGTCGGTCCTAACCTTGGCCGGGGTGCTCCTTAGCGGCTCTCGCCTGGAGCAGAGGACTGCGAAGTGGCTTGTTATTGGCGCAGCTTCGCTGTCGCCTTGGCTGGCGGTACGAGCGTCGGCCAGCCTGACGACCCTCACATTCTTAGCCAGCGCCTCACTTCTGGCGCTGGCCACTGGGCTCTCAAAGACGGGTTCGTTAACCGATCTGAAAGCCAGATCGGTGCTCAACCATTTGATGTCTCCGTCAATTGAGTGGGGCTACGGGCTGCAGATGAGCAACAGGTTGATTGCGCCGTCGTTCCAAGGTCGGCCTTTACGAGCGGTGTGGCGAGGCCTTCTGGTTGCCAGCCCGATCGTTGTGCTCTTCGCGCTGTTGCTGTCGTCGGCCGATCAGGTATTTTCCAACCTGCTTGTTGTTGACCGGCTTCCCGCTCTGACAGGTCACGCCCTCGCAGCCATGGCACTTGCGGTGTTATTCATGGGACTGACGAGTCGAGCCGCCCACAAGACCGAGCCATACCTGGCCGGCCCCTTGTCGAGACCCCTCGGCTCGGTTGAGGTACATGTAATCCTGGGCAGTGTCGCCGTTCTGTTCGCTGCGTTCGTGGCGACTCAAGTGGTGGTCGCTCTCGGTGGCGACCATGTATTCGAAGCCGAGAATCTCACCCAAGCCCAGTTCGCCCGACGGGGGTTCTTCCAGCTTCTTTGGGTGGCTGCGCTTGTCATCGCCCTCCTAGGTGTGATTCGGTCCATCCGCGCCGGCGGGTCTGCTAGCGAGCCAAACTCGGTTCAAGAGGGCCGGGATCTCTTCAAGCAACTGGCTGTCGTCGTTCTGGCCCTCACGCTCGTGATCACTGCCATCTCAATTCAAAGACTCCTCCAGTATGTTGACACGTTCGGCTACACGCCTTTGCGCCTGTGGTCTCTGGTGGCGGCAGTCTGGATCGGTGTGATCATCCTGGCCGACATCGCATCGATCGCAGGACTGGGCGGCACCCGCTCCTGGTTCCCCGGCTTCTTCATCCTCTCGGCTGCGGTTTTTGTGTTCGCACTGAACCTCGTCAACCCGGATGCGCAGGTGGCTGAGTACAACACAACCAACCGATCGCAAACAACGGTAGACACCAGCGCTCTGGCCGAACTGTCTGACGATGCCATTCCCGCCGCAATCGACTATCTCGACCAACTCAGCCCCACCAGCTACATCGAATTCCGCGGTCAACTCTGCCAACGATCTGACCTCAGCGCCGGTTACGGAGTGTTCGGCGCCAATGTTGCCAAGCGCCGGGCAGACACATTGCTTGATGCTGTGTGTGGCGACGAACGACAGCCGAGCTCAAATCACTAGTACAGTTATCTACTTCAACAATCTTAGACATAGTACTGTTTTGAACTAAATGCTCAAGTTTCTTGGGCAATTGTGCCGAAGAGTCGGGCGTGCGGATCGAGCGGATTGAACTGGCAACGGCTGACGACCGGGCTGAACTAAGACTTCATCCCAACCTTTCTTTGGTAACCGGTCTTGGTCGCCTGGAACGAGAGGCCCTTACAAACGAGGTTCTCGGGGCGATCGGCAGGGGCCGAGCAGGCCTATCGGTGGATGTGGTTGCCGATGACGGCCGGTGCCTCGAAGTCCATCGGCCGCTGACGGGACCCGCGACAGTGCGCGATGCCGTGACGTGTGAAGACCTGACGGACCACTTCCTAGCAGGCGAGAGCGTCGACATCCTTGGAGTTTTGGGCCTACCCCGCGCCAAGGCCCGATCGCTCCTTCACTTCAGCCAGCGGAATCTCAACCTTGTCGGAGACGTCGACACGACCATCGCCAGGCTGGCAGGAGTCGACCAGGATCTACTGTGGTCAACGGCCATCCGCCTTGCCGAGGTTGAAGTTGAAATGGCGTCGATGCTTGACGGTGAGATCGACGATCCGCTGGCCGAATACGCAGCAGAAATCGAACAGGCCCACGCCGACAGTGATCTTGCTGCAGACCGCAACGATCGGGCCCGCAGCCAAGGCGGATTCGGGGCCGTCGCCCTGATCTTTGTGTCAATAGCGGTTGGGCTGATCACCCGGCCCTTGTTGGCCATTCCGTTTCTTCTGGCCGCTGCGGTGATGGGCGGGTGGACCTGGTTCACCGCTCGCACCTACGAAACAGCCGCCGATGCCGAACAGGAAGTGCTCACCCGAGCCGGGGTTAGCAGCTACCTGAACTTCCAGATGAAGAAGGTGGACGAACTTACCTCCGACAAGGAGGTGCGGTCACGATCCGTAGGCCTCGCAGAGCAGCATCGTCTGGCCCGAGAAAACTGGGAAACTGTCGTCGGGAAGGGCGTCGGGCTGGAATGGGCTGCCAGCCACCGACCAGAAATATCCGAACAGGCAGTGCGTTTCGCCAGCGGAGAAGCCCCCGGCTTTCCGCCCGGGCACGGAGCCGAATGCCTCGCTCAGGCATTCGTGGAGGCAAGAGGCGCAGTTGGCGAAACCGTTCCCCTGCTGCTCGACGAAGCCTTCGCAACATTGGATGACCTAGAACTGCTGGAAGTACAGAACGCCCTCACGACCTACAGCCCACACATGCAGTTCCTGATAATGAGCAACGATCCCCGCATGGTTCAGTGGGTGGCCAAGAAGGCCGAAAACCAAGAAGCAAGCATCGTTCACCTCGGTCGTGGCGCCAACACGCTGCCAGCAAGCACCGAGCCGACAACCAACCGCATCGTACAACCCCTCGAAAGCTTGCGGCCCGGTCTGGGAGCCACAGCCCCAGCCCAATCCCACCAACTCAACTAACCAACAACGAAGCGCAGATGATGGCGATCACCCAGCAGCCACTGACTACAGCCAGACGACAGAGGGCTCGCCAGTACGCTCTGGCTGTGCAGATTCGGCCCGCTGTTGTCTCCGATGCCGAGGCCATCATGGCCATCTACAACCGCGAGGTGCTTCAGACCGCGCACACATTCGACCTCGTCCCCCGGAACCTCGAAGAACAGATCGCCTACATCCAAGACCGATCTGGCGGCCTGGCAGTGGTGGTCGCCGAGATACTCGACGACGACGGACAACCAACCGTTGCCGGATTCGGAAGTCTCAGCTTCTACCGAGACCGCCCCGGCTACCGAACCTCAGTTGAGAACTCTGTGTACGTTGACCAGAGGCTGCGCGGCCGCGGCGTCGGCAATCTCCTCCTGGCCCACCTAATCGAGCGAGCCCGAACCAACGGCTTCCACGCCATCTTCGCCAGAGTGGCCGACGCCAGGGAAGAAAGCGTGAAGCTCCACGAGAAACACGGCTTCTTCCTGGTGGGAATCGAACGCGAAGTTGGACGCAAATTCGGCAAGTTCCGAGACGTCGCCCTGCTTCAGTGCCTGCTCTGATATTGGGACCTGCGCTCGCAGGTCCGGCTCCGCCCATCCAACTCACCACCTCACCGCTGGTCGCCGACGGCGACCACGCAAAACACGATCATA
>QIKW01000202.1 GCA_003231975.1 Acidimicrobiia bacterium | reverse complement strand
CGCAGCAACACCAGCACGCGAATACGGCACCCCCGCACAAAGCGAGGCAATACCGCAGCTAGCAATAGCTCAGCCACTTGACAACAAAATATGTGCGGCCCGGGGCCAGTCGGGCCTTTCCGGGAAGCCTCCTAGCGGCGGCGGATTTCCACCGGCCGGGAGGTTTCTGCGTAGAAGTCGTTTCCCTTGTCGTCGATCACGATGAACGCAGGGAATTTCTCGACCTCGATGCGCCAAACCGCCTCCATGCCCAGCTCTGGGTATTCAAGCACCTCAACCGAGCGAATTGAATCTTTGGCCAGGCGAGCTGCTGGCCCGCCTATTGAGCCCAGGTAGAAGCCACCGTTGCGTTTGCAGGAATTGGCCACATCTTGGTTGCGGTTTCCCTTGGCCAACATCACCAGCGAGCCTCCTGCGGCCTGGAACTGGGCAACGTATGAGTCCATTCGGCCGGCGGTGGTTGGCCCGAACGAGCCCGAGGCGTAGCCCTCGGGTTTTTTGGCCGGGCCCGCGTAGTAGATGGGGTGGTCCTTCAGATAGCTAGGCATTGGCTCACCGGCGTCGAGGCGGTCCTTGATCTTGGCGTGGGCGATGTCTCTGCCAACAACAAGTGTGCCGGTGAGGCTCAGCCGGGTTTTCACAGGATGTTTGGTGAGCTGGGCCCGGATGGCATCCATTGGCTGGTTGAGATCGATGTCGACGGTGTCGGTCGACAGGTCTTCACCGTTGATTTCGGGAAGGTATTTTGCCGGGTCGGTTTCAAGCTGTTCCAGGAAAACGCCGTCGGCGTTGATCTTCGCCATTGCCTGGCGATCGGCCGAGCAACTGACCGCAAGCCCAACCGGCAGCGAGGCCCCGTGGCGGGGCAGCCGAATAACCCGCACGTCGTGGCAGAAGTACTTCCCGCCGAACTGGGCTCCGATGCCGAAAGCTTGGGTGAGTTCCAGAACCTCTTGTTCCATTTCAAGGTCTCGGAATGCGTGGCCAGACGCCGAGCCGGTGGTTGGGAGCGAGTCGTAATAGCGGGTGGAAGCCAGCTTGGCGGTTTCAACTGTCATCTCTGCCGAAGTGCCGCCAATCACGAGGGCAAGGTGGTAGGGCGGGCAGGCCGACGTGCCAATGAGGCGCAGCTTCTCATCCAGGAACCGCATCAGGCTGGTTGGGTTCAGCAAGGCTTTGGTTTCCTGAAAGAGGTAGCTCTTGTTGGCAGAACCGCCGCCCTTTGTCATCACCAGAAAGCGATACTCCATGCCGGGAACGGATTCGATCTTGATTTCGGCTGGCAGGTTCGTTCCCGTGTTCGTCTCTTGCCACATCGTCAGCGGAGCCATCTGCGAGTAGCGCAAGTTCGACGTTTGGTACGTGTCAAAAACCCCGCCCGCAATTACCTCTCGGTCGTCTCCGCTGGTTAGGACCTGTTGACCCTTCTTGGCCTTGATGATGGCGGTGCCCGTGTCTTGGCAACCTGGCAGAACAAAGCCAGCCGCGATGTTTGCGTTTCTCAGTAACTCGGTGGCAACGAACCTGTCGTTCGATGACGCTTCCGGGTCATCCAGAATGGCGCTTAGCTGGGCGAGGTGGCCGGGGCGCAGCAGATGCGAAATATCTCTGATTGCGGTGGCAACCAAGGTGCGAATGGCAGCCGACGATACGTTCAGGAAGTCTGTTCCGCCCAGGCTGACAAGCTCAACTCCGTCGCTGCCAAGCGAGCGGTACGGGGTTTCGTCTGGCCCAACCGGAAACAGGTCGGCGTAGTCAAAGGTGGCCATTCCCCCACGCTAGCGGCCGCTGATTGGCACCATTGGGGAGGCGGCCAGCCGCTGGAGTCATTCGACCCATCCAAGGTCGGCAATTGTTCCCGATCGCTGTCCTGCGACCGCTCTCAGGCCCTATTGTCACCAGATGCGTCGTCGGAGCCCAGACAGTCTCGTTCCCAATGAGGAACGCACACTGCTTGCTGCGCTTGCGTTGCAGCGGCTCGGATTCGACCGGTTCCACGGCTACAAACTGGCCAGCGAGCTGAGGGTAATTCACCGGGAAACACGGTCCATGTCCTACAGCACGCTGTATCGCTGCCTGCACCGCCTGGAAGAACGCGGCCACGTCACCTCGAACTGGCCAGACGTGGAGGGTTCGCGTGGGCCCCAGCGCAAAGAGTTCTCGCTTACCAAATCCGGTCTGGCCTTGGCCAAGCAGTTGGCAGCCAGACGCGGCGAAAACTCAGAGCTGTTCTGGAACATCGCCTAACTGGGCGATGCCGGGTCAGGTAGCAGAAGCTGGCCCCGCTTCAGCCGCCTGAGAGAAGCGGCCTATTCTGAATCAGATGAGGTTTGACGGCTAACAGAAGCTCGAAGTTCTGGTCGACCAGTTCCTGCTCCAACTCGGCTCGGACCTCAACACGTAGGTCTTCAGTCCTCTCCAAACAGGCCCACGTCTTTAACGCCGCAGCCCCTTCAAATTCCTGCGCCTCAGCGAGCCGTTTGGCATTGCCCGATGATTCCTTGGCCCATTCCTTCAAATACACCGGATCGATCAGCTCGAGCTCCACACCGGTGATCGCCGATGCCATCTGTGCCGTGAGCTGAATCATCGCGTCGGTCGAGTCTGCGTCGTAACCGGCGTTGCGTAGGCACAACGAAAACGCCTCATCAGCGGCGATAACTCTGGTGTCTGCTTCGATCGCTTCTTCTACCGAGTTGACGAGTTCGAAGTAGGCGTTTAGTTCGGCTTCTGTGGCTGGATTGTCGGGGAGGAGGCTTTGCGCGGCTAGGCCCAAGCATCCCTCGGTGCTTCCAAACCCTGTGTTGTCAATGAACTCGGGTGCGTCAGGATCCGACGGATCGAACCCGTAGTACGCGACGTCCCACTGTTTGCGCCCCGCCTCGGTGAGCGAATCGTACTGGGCGATGTTGGGATCTGATTGCGGTGGCTCCAGCGGAATGTTCAGCTCCAGTTCGGCCAGTAGGCTTACCTGGAATCCGTCAAGTCGGAGAAGCTCCTCAGGAGAGAGTTCTGCGATTTCTTCAGGTAGCAGATCAAAGGCTGGGTCTACCCACCCCTCGTATTCAAATCCTTTCTGTGCCATGCACTCAGCGGTCAGGTCCTGGCGAAATATCTCGGCCCCCCGGTTGGCGGCAATCAGCTCGTCCTTCGCAAGCGGCACCCCAAGAACATCCTGGAACGAGGTGGCGCTGTTTGTAGAAGGCTTTGCGCATGAAGACCCCAGAACCAGAAACGCAGCTAAGAGAACTCCTTTGCCGCTTGACACGCTTTGAACCCTGAGGTGTCAGGTTTGACGCAGAACCAACGGCAGCAGCCGCGGGCCGCGCACTTGGCCGGTTGACCAGCGGATTGCGTTTGGGTCTGCTAGTTCGAATTCGGGAATCCGCTGCATCCAAACCTCGAGCGCAACGTTTAGCTCCATGCGGGCAAGGTTGGAACCAACGCAGCGGTGAATCCCAAGGCCAAACGCACTGTGGCGGTTGCGCTGACGGTCTATGACGATGCGGTCGGCGTCTTCAAACATCTCGGGGTCGCGGTTGGCGGCGGGGAAGGGGAGCAGCACCCATTCCCCTTCCTTCATTTCAGCGCCTGCAACTGTGACGTCTTCCTTTACCAGTCGGGCCATGGTGACTGACCCGAACGCCCTTAGAAACTCTTCAACCGCGGTTGGAATCAGGTCGGGCTGAGCGGCAAGACGCTGGCGATCTTTGGGGTGCTGGGCCAGGTGCCAGATACTTGCCCCCAGAGCAGACCAGGTGGTGTCTATGCCAGCAATGATCAGCAGCGCAACCGTTCCTGAAATGTGCTCGTCTGTGAGGGGCTGGCCGTCTACCCGAATGTTGAGAAGGTGCCCGATCAGGTCATCTCGAGGATTGGTGCGGTGATCCTCCATTGCCCCGGCGATGTAGTAATCGAGGGTTTCGGTTTCAGTAACTTCCTCCTCAGAGCCCGGTGTTTCCAGAATCCGATGAATGAACACTCTGAATCGGTCGCCGTCGTCGGGCGGCAAGCCCAACATGTTGGCAATCACCATGACAGGGATGTGCTGGGCGTATTCAACCGCGGCATCTGCCTTGCCGTCACCCCGTTCCAGGATTAAGTCGATCAGGCTGTTGCAAGCTTCTCTGGTAGCCGGTTCCAGGGCTTCAACTGCCTTTGGCGAAAACGCAGGTAGCAGCAGCCTGCGGGCGTCTTTGTGGAATGGAGGGTCTGAGGTGATTGGGGGAGCGCCGCCAAGGCCGGGTTCTTGCTCTGGGCGCAGGGCACTAACCACCACTCCGTTCGAGGTGAAGTGATCGGTGTCGTAGGCAATGGCCGACACGTCTTCAAACCGGGTTGGCAGCCAGGCGCCGCCGAAGCGCTCGGTGCGGGCCATTGGGCATCGCTCACGAAGGTCGGCCCAAATCTCGGGCGCGTTCTGAGCCCACTCTTGATGAGTGTGGTCGAAGTCGGTTGCCCAGTCGGTTACCGCCGGTGGGCCAGAATCCAGATCGGTCATGACTGGGAGCTTAGACCACCTTCGTCATACGACGTAAGGTAGGCGGGGTAAATTGCAGCTTAGCCAGCGGATTCCTCGGGCGGTGTGCCCGGTTCGACAGCTTCCCAGCGGCCCTTGCGTTTTTCGAATCGCACCCATTCCTCGCTTACGCTGCGGCGCCATTGAACCGCCTCGCCCAAGGCTGGGTCAATCACGCGTCTCACCTCGGCGGGGGCCATTTGCACCTCAACACCCAGCGCGCCCGCTACCTCCCAGGCGTTGGCCCTTGCCGCAAGTTCCTGAGACGACACGCCGCTTTGGGCAACCAGGTGCTTCCACCGGTTGGTTCCCTTTGCCACAGCCGCGCGGCGGGCGAAATCAACCGTCGGGTTGAGATCCAAATGGGCTGGGCCCTCGGTTTTCAGCAGTGCTAGCGCCCGGTGTGCCGCATCATCGGCCAGCGCCCTCAGCCCGTTTGCGGTGAACGCCGCGTTGGCTGGCGGGTCTGACGGGAACGGCGGTAGCCGGCCGG
>QIKW01000218.1 GCA_003231975.1 Acidimicrobiia bacterium | reverse complement strand
GGCTGACAGCATCTATCACCGCGTTGTGGATGGCGGGGGTTGACCCGATGGTTCCGGACTCGCCAATTCCCTTTGCCCCAAGTGGATTGCGAGGCGACGGCGTTTCGGTGTTGCTGGTTTCAAAATTGATCAACTCGGCTGCCGATGGAATTGCGTAGTCCATCAGGTTCGACGTGATCGGGTTGCCGTCTTCGTCGTACATGACCTGTTCAAACAACGCCTGCGCGGCACCCTGGGCGATACCGCCGTGTTGCTGGCCGGTTACCAGCATGGGGTTCATGATCTTCCCGCAGTCATCAACCGCAACGTGACGCAGCATCTGAACTGCGCCTGTTTCTGTGTCGACCTCCACGACCGAAATGTGGGCCCCGAACGGGCAGGTGGAGTCTTGTCCGTCGAAGTCCAGTTCGTGGCTTAGGCCCGGTTCCATTCCCTCTGGCAGTTTGGCTTGATCGTTGGCAGCAACCGCAAGCTCGGCCCAACTGAGGGCCGAAGAGGGCACGCCCGCCACCTGGAGGCCGCCAGCACCCTTCTCTATGTCGGCCTCGTTGGCCTCCAGCAGGTGGGCAGCCAGCTGTTTGGCCTTGCCAAGAACGGTTTCTGAAGCCACATGGACAGCAGAGCCAGCAGTCTGGAGCGAGCGGGAACCCATGGTGCCAGCCCCCTTCTTGACCTCGTCGGTGTCTGACTGGAGGAGCGTTACCGCGTCCATTGGAACACCAAGCATGTCTGACACGATCATGGCGAACGCAGTTTCGTGACCCTGGCCGTGGGAGCTGGTGCCGACCCTGGCGGTAACCGAGCCGTCGTCGTTCACCTCAACCGCCCCCCACTCAACATGTAGGCCGGCTGGAGCGGTTACCTCGACGTAGGTGCTGATGCCGATCCCTATCTCCTTTGAGCTTCCCGATTCGCGGCGCTCGGCTTGTTTGGCCAACAAGTCTTGGTAGTCGGCAGCTTCAAGGGCCGCGTCGAGGGCCATCTCGTAGCGCCCATTGTCGTAGTTGGCTCCGCCGTGGGTGGTGAGCGGAAAGTCTTCGGGCTGGAGAAAATTCTTCCTGCGAAGCTCGGCCGGGTCTAGCCCCATCTCGTCAGCTGCGATGTCCAGAACGCGCTCTAGCATTTGGGTTGCCTCGGGCCTACCGGCTCCTCGATAGGCCGCAGTTGGGGTGGTGTTTGTCATCGCTGACAGGGCATGGAACCTGATTTTCGGGATGGCATAAACGCCCTGGCTCATCGTTTGGGTGAACACGGTTAGGAACGCGCCGATGGCCGGATAGGCACCACCGTCGGCCACCACCTCACAATCCATGCCAACGAACTTGGCCTGGTCGTCAAATCCCATCTTGGCGGTGAGCACCATGTCTCGGCCGTGCACCAGCGACACCATGTTTTCCGAGCGGCCCTCGGTCCATTTCACCGGCACGCCAAGAGCCTTTGCCAACTCGATCGTGATGAGCATCTCAACGTACGGGCCGGCTTTCGGACCGAATCCGCCACCAACCGCTGGGGCAACAACTCGCAGTTTGTCTGCGTCGAGGCCGCATTGGCCAACGAACGCTTCCTTAAGCGCAATGGGGTTCTGGCTAGACACCCACACTGTCATCTGGCCGTCGTCGCCCGGTACGGCCACACACCCGTTTGTTTCCATGGGCACGCCGGCCAGGCGTTGGCTGTATACCCGTCCTTCAACGATTCTGGTTGCCCCCTCCAGCGGGTCGCCGTCTTCAAGGCCGATTCCGGTTTCGAAAATCATGTTCGACTCGTGCTCTTCGAACAGCAGCGGAGCCCCATCTTTGAGAGCCTCTTCTGCGTTGGTTACAGAAGGCAACGGGCTGTACTCGACCACAACCAATTCGGCTGCATCCTGGGCCTCGGCCATCGTGGGGGCGACAACGGCGGCAACTATGTCTCCAACGAATCGCACCTTCCCCTTGGCCAGCGGCGGGCGAGCCGTGTGAGGGGGGAACATTGGAAAGCCTAGGAACGGAGCGAGCTCAAGAGTGTCGGCGGTGAAAACGCCGCTTACGCCAGGGGACGCGGCGGCCTCGGAGGTGTCGATGGAGTCAATCGTGGCGTGCGCGTATGGCGATCGGACGAAGTACACCTGGACGACTCCGTCGATCTCCAGGTCGTCGCAATAGCGGTCGGTGCCAAGCAGCAGCCGCGGATCTTCCTTGCGAAGCACTGAGTTTCCGAGAATTGAGCCTTTTACGTCGGTCATTGAGGCCTCCTGGGCATGAGTGCGAGTGCGCGGGCTAATGCGGGTGCGCGTTGCGGTTCAGCGCGCTGGTTGCGCAATGCGCATTGTGCCCCATCTGGAGACCATGGTCACATTCCCCCGGAAATGTTCGGCATGCTTTACATTCTTAGTGAAGAGTGGGTACGGTCCTCGTCATGGTGAGGCTCCGCACACTCATAGTCGGGCTGGCAATGGTTTTGGTGGCAGCCGGTTGCGCCTCCGGAGATAACCCGAACTCCCTGGTTCTTTACTCGGGCCGGTCCGAAGATCTCATGGCGCCACTGATTGATCAGTTCGAGGAAGCGTCTGGGATACGCGTTGAGGTCAAGTACGAAGACTCCGCTCGGCTGGCCATTCTCATCTCAGAAGAAGGCGCCAACTCGCCTGCCGATCTGTTCCTCTCCCAGAGCCCCGGCGCCATCGGCTTTGTTGACCAGCGGGGCCTGCTGGCCGACTTGCCAGCGGAGATCCTCGATCTTGTTGTGCCGAACGTGCGAGACGACGACGGTCGCTGGGTCGGGATCAGCGGCAGGCAGCGAGTGCTGGTCTACAACCCTGACCTTGTTGCCGAGGCTGAGTTGCCAGACTCCATCTTCGACTTGGTCGACCCCGCCTGGTCGGACAGGCTGGCCCTGGCGCCCGCCAACGGATCGTTCCAAGACTTCATAACAGCAATGAGGGCAACAAACGGAGACCAGGCAACCGAAGCGTGGCTGGCAGGAATTGAGGCCAACTCGCCAGTGAGCTACCCCAAGAACAGCGCAATAGTTGCCGCCGTCGGCAGGGGCGAGGTTGATGCTGGGCTGGTCAACCATTACTACAACATCAGAGCTCTGGAGGAGGATCCCAACCAGAACTCTTCCAACCACTACTTCGTAGAAGGAGACGCGGGCGGCGTTTTGATTGTCACCGCGGCGGCCCGCCTGAACTCCTCCGAACGCTCAGACAACGCCGACCGGTTCATCCGGTTCCTGCTTGATGCCGAGGCTCAGAACTACTTCGCCTTCGAGACCTATGAGTACCCGCTGGTGCCAGGCGCCAGCCCAGCCCCCAACGTGCCTGCCGCATCCTTTGGAGATGTTGGCGGTATCGACTACGCCGACCTCAGTGGCGGGCTCCAGCGCACTAGGGAAATGATCGCAGACGCTGGCTTGGAAGAAGGTTGATTACCGCCCGGCCTTCGTTGCAGGCAGATCGACCACCGGGCGACCCAAAACGCCGCGGTTCAAAGAGCGGCAGAGCGCGCCAGGCCCCCAGGTTTCTGGTTGTCTTCGCGGTTGGCGTTGGGTTGGTGTTCGGATTCCCCGGTTTGTTCGTTCTCTATCGCTCGGTGCGGTTAGGGGCCCAGCTGTCCAGCACGTTTGAAGAGGTTCGGGGCCCCCTCTGGCGAACCGTTTTGCTTGCCGTTTCAGTAAGCGTCAGCGCAGCAGTTATTGGCACGTTCCTTGCCTTTCTGCTGGCTCGCACCCAGCTACCGGGCAAGCGTCTTCTTCGTGTGCTTTTGATCCTTCCCCTCGTGTTCCCGTCGTTTGTTGGGGCCGCTGCATTTGTTACCTCGTGGGCGCCTGGGGGGTTGACCTACGAGGTGCTCACCGCGGTTGGGATAAATCCGCCGCGCCGGTTCCGTGGCTTCGTTCCTGCCTGGATGGTGCTCACTTTGTTCACCTATCCGTATGTGCTTCTGCCGGTGCTGGCCCGATTCCGCACGCTTCGGATCTCCCTTGAAGAGAGTGCCCGGCTGCTTGGCAACTCATCCTTCGCCGCGTTCAGACGGGTTACTCTTCCCCAGCTTCGCCCTGTGGTTGCCGCCGGTTCCCTGCTGGTGTTTCTGTATGTGATCAGCGACTACGGAGCTGTGCAGATTCTGGGCTACGACACGCTTACCCGGGTTGTCTTCTCCACTCTTCTGTCCGATCAGGCGGTCTCGTTCTCGGCCGCGTTCACTGTGTTGGCTCTCGCCTGGTTGGTGGCATCCCAAGAACGCAAAGCTTCGGCCAGGGTTGGAGCCGACGACAAGGCCGAGCCGTCCATCTATCGCCGCCCAGTTCAACTGGGACGAGCCAAGGTGCCGGCCTTGATGGTGGCCTGGTCCGTGGTGATTGCGGCCTTCGTCACACCGGTAGCAACCCTGCTGATCTGGAGCGGGCGCGGGCTTAGCGCTGGCCGGGTTGACCTCAGTGAACTGGTTGGCCCAACGCTCACCACTGTTCTGGCCGGTGTGATCACCGGAGTGCTAGCCATCCTGATAGTGCTGCCGGTTGCGGTGCTGGGGGTTCGGTTCAGCACTGGTGTTGGTCGGGTGGCGGGCACTCTGGTTGTTGCCGGTTTTGCCCTGCCCGGAGTGGTCATCGCCCTTGCCTTTGTGTTCTGGGCTCTGAATTTTCCTGGCGCCTCATTGCTGTACCAAACGTTGCCGCTGCTGATCGTGGCCTACGTGGTTCACTTCGGGGCCCAGGCGCTTGGGGCGGGGGAAGGAGCGGTTCGAGCGGTCCCAGACCGGCTGCGCGAGGCAAGCAGGCTGCTGGACGCATCACCCCTCGAACGTCTCACCAGGGTAGAGCTACCGTTGATGAGGCCCGGGTTGACAGCCGGGGCCGGGCTGGTGCTGCTGTCAACCGTGAAGGAACTGCCAGCAACCCTGCTGCTGGCCCCAACCGGATTTGAGACCCTGGCCACAGAGATTTGGGGATCGTTCGGCGAGGGCTTCTATGCCGCTGCGGCCACCTCGTCGTTAGTCCTGATCTTGGTGTCCGGTGTGCTCACCTGGTGGCTGGTTCTGCGAGAGCCAGAAGAGGCGCCAGCCGGACCACCAGAAGTCTCAGTAGTCCAGTAAGGCCTGGGAATTTGTCGTGTACAGGTGCCGCCAATGCCTGTGTTTGGTTGGCTTTGGATATGTGCGGTTAAATACTGTAAACAAACTAGAAAAGAGTTATCACGCATCCATCAGGTCTCTATACTGCAACACAGGTTCGTAGTAGGCGAGACACGGTTGCAAGACCTCAAAGGGGTAGACGACTGTTCTCTGCGAGCCCGAATCCATGACGTCGACCACCAAATCCGGCGTCTGCAAGCCGTGCAGCTTCAAGCCGTCACCGAGTTTGAGCAGAGGGGCCTGCATA
>QIKW01000007.1 GCA_003231975.1 Acidimicrobiia bacterium | reverse complement strand
CTTCGGCCGATCCGGGTTGGGCTTTTCGAGGCCTGTCGCCTCTGGCGACCAGGCGAGATTAGGTCACATTTGGTTCGGCTGTTGCCTCACGTCTGCGATCAGCCAGCCCAAGCTTAAGCTGCAAGGCGAATTGTTTGCCTTGCCCCAGGGGCAGCGTTCCGACTCACAAACGAATGGCCGACAAGTTGTCTGGCTTGTGCCGGGCCATCGCGGCGCTACCAAACGCCGGACTTTGCCCAGCCGGACAAATCGGGGCCTGGCGTTTTTTCGTTTAATCTGGTGGTAGTCGTAACATTTTGGCCGGGGGGGGCCGATGGAGGCGGATGTTTACCCCGTCGTCGTCTTGTCTGCGTCCTGTTTTTCGCTTTCCGGTGATGCTTGTGGCCTTGCTTGGGTTGTTCGCTTCGCTTCTGGTTTAGGTTGCTTTGCCGGATCCGGCAGGAGCGGCTCCGGCGCAGTTGGTCTCGGTCTCTCAGGTTAACAACGATGAGGTGATCACGACCGATCTTCGGCATTGGAACAAGACTGACTTCGAGGTTCGGATCTCGAATGGTCCGGTTTCGAACTTAAAGGTTGAGGTGGAAGTGTTCCGGAGTGGGGATGACCCCAATAACGACTTCCCTTATTGGCAGCGCGTTGTGGCTGATGTTTCGTATTCCTTTGTCAGCAATGTTGTGGTTCAGGCTCCGCCAAACTCGTTTCAGTCGGGGTCCAGTTTCCAGTGGCGTGCCCGGTGGTGGCGTGACGGCGATGGCGGGAATCCTTCTGCGTGGTCTGTGCTCTCGACGTTTTCGACCAAGGCGGCGACGGGTCGGCCTGGGTCTCCGTTCCCGTTGTCGCCGACGGGTCCGATCGCTCCGTTGGACAACATTTTGCGGTTTGAGCTGACCAGGGCTGGGCAGTCGTTGCTTGTTGATCCGATTGTTGAGTACAAGGTTGAGTTGCGTTTGTCGGACTCCACCGTGACGTTCTGGTCATCGGTGGTGGCAGCTCCGGCTAGCCCTACAGCGATCTTGGAGGTTGATGCTCCGGTGTTGCCTTCTGATACCAGGTTCAGGTGGCGTGCTTTCGCCAGGACGGCTACAGCCGCTGGCGATGGGTCTGCTGGGTCGAGTTCGCCGTCGCGGTGGCGCTACTTCAGAACGACGGGTCCCCAGTATCAGGAGGAGTTCTGGTATGTGCCTGATCGGGCTGGGTCCTACCAGGCGGGTGATACTGGAGACGAGGTTTCGGCGATGGTTGCCTCTCGGCAGTATCCGGGTGTCTATTGGATGATCCGGGACAACGGGCCTGGTGACCGGGCCCGCTTGTATGCAATCAAGATCGATCCGGCAACTGGCCAGTTGGCCAACATTGATGGCTATGCCACCAAAGAGATCGATTTGGTTGGTGCTGAGAACCTTGATTGGGAGGGGATCACTCTTGATGCCAACAACAATCTTTGGATAGCTGATTCGGGTTCGTATTGGGATGGCGGCTTTCAGACAAGGACTGAGGGCTTGTTGCATCGTGTGCCCGAACCGGATCCCTACACCGCGGTGACTGCCACGATCAATAAGACTGCGCCGTACACGTTCCCGCCTGGAGTTCAGTTCCGCAACGTTGAGGCGATCTTCACGATCTACAACACGATGTTTCTGATAGCCAAGGAAGAACCGCAGCTCGTGTTCCAACTGCCGTCCTATCTTTCCACCAATGGTAATCAGTTGACCAACCTTGGTCCGTTGGCGGCCAAGTTGGACAACATCACCGGTGTGGCGATTTCTGATGACATGGCCCGGTTGGCTATTACTACCACCCCGAAACGTTTGTATGTGTGGGAGAACCCGAACGGTGCCCAACCAACCCCGACTAGCGGGGCTGGAGCTCGGGCCATCATGGAACAGTTCATCGACCGGGACCCGGACTGGCATTACTACTACCGATCAGCGGGGGCCTTGGAAGCTGACGGGTTGCTTTACACCCGTGACGGATCAAGTCAACAAGGTCGCCAGACCGGGATGCAGACCGAGGGTGTGGCGTTCGCTACTACCGGCAACTACGAACTGGCAATGGTGTCTGAGTTTGGGTCTCATGTGATGTTCGTCCCTCCCAGTAGTTATGAGGTGCGGCAAGGGGCTGGCGGGTTCAGTGGCGAGTCGCCACCAAACGTTGACCCCTCCCTGTTGGGCGATCGGCTGGTGCCTCGCTCCAGTTGGTGGTATTACGACGACGACGGTGCAACCGCCGCCAACTGGAATCAGGTTGGGGGCGACCTCAGCGACTACCGAATTGGCACCGCCCAATTGGGTTACGGCGAGGGCGACGAAGCAACCGTTACCAACAGAGATGGGCACATAACCGACTACTTCGTTCGCCCGTTCAGCGCCGATCCAGAGGATGTGTGGGCGTTGGATCTGGCGATGCTGGTTGATGACGGGGCTGTGGTCTACATCAACGGCACCGAGGTTGCCAGATTCAACATGTTCAGCGGAACAGTCACCCCCAACACCAAGGCAAAAGGGGCGTGGGGTACCGCTGAGACAACCCCGTACTTCAAACAACTCAGCCCCCTGGACATTGCGGGGCTTCTGAATCCGGGGGTCAACGCCAATGTGCTAGCGGTTGAGGTCCATCAGAATCTGTCCGGAAGCTCGGATTTGACGTTCGATCTTGAACTGACCAACGGGATCCCGTTCCAACCAACCCAACTTGACGGCCGAGCAGTGTTCCTGGGAACGGATCGGCTGGTTGATTTGACCTGGCAAACCAGCGCTTCAGAGGGCGACGGGATTCAAGAGATCTGGCACCGAGATCCAACTAACAACGAAGACGAGTTCCGGCTAGTTCGCACTGTTGGCCCGGGTGTCACCTCGGTTCGTGTGGATGTGGCCGACAACGAAACTTGGGCCGGTGAGTTCGCGGTGCTTGCAACCTCGGCTCAGACCGCAGGCGAATGGTGCGGCCCAGACGATGCTGGCTGTGAGCGACCAAAGGTGAGCTTTGTCACCGAGGTGGCCCAGGTGGTGTCTGCCAAACCGGACGCCTTACCGTTCAGCAATGCCGCTACCCCGGCTGTGAATGTCAGCCGGTCATGGGAGGTTCCCGTCGCGTCAACCGCGACCCTTGAACGGCTGGCCCAAACCAGTGCCAGCAAAAGCGGCACCGCTGTCACCAAGGTCACCAAACTCGGGAAGTTCGGCATCAAGAGGCTCGGGTTTGTGGCCACGATTGGCTTTGCGCTGTTTGTTGATGCTCAAGAACTCGGAGGCAGCGGTCTGCTAATCGAGAACTCTGTTGTCACGAGGACCACAGACTGGAACGATCTGGAAGAATGGGCCGCCCTCTATCCCGCCCAAGTGGCAAAGACCGCTGTGTTCGTTCAAGTAATCACGCTAGCCCCACCCGCCGACACCGCAGAACAACAAGCGCTCAAAGCTCAGATCGATCGGGCCTGCCAAGCCGCAGCCAACAAAGGCAGAACCTGTGAAGACGACGGAATGGCCTTCTACTTCCCCGGAGGGGCCAACTTCACCGGAAACAAACTGATGCCAGAAACCGGGCTGCACATTTATCACACCCTCGTCACCGAACCAGCCACCATGGGCGTCAACGCACCCGCGGTGCAAGGAAACTGGTGGATGCTCACCCGCCAGAAGCCCTCACCACAGAGTCAATGGTACGACACGAATCCCTGGAAGCCAAACGAATGCGAGTTCAGGGCAACCGACACGATTTGCGACGAGTTCCCGTTCAAGTCAACCAATGAATGGAAGGACAGCACCAATGTCCGGGCATCCCTGCTCCCGGTCCCCGAGAAAGAGGGCCCTATCCAGGGTAACGACCTCCTCAACTTCTACAATCAATGTGGTGTAGCCAACCAAGATGATCCTTTCATCGTGATTTCTCCGCCAGCGTCCTACCTTCAGAATCAGGGCCCTAGTTTCGGTGTCAGGATTTCGATTCCGGCTGGCCGACCTGTGTATGAGAGGTGTTTGGGTCAGTGAGCTTCAAAGAGTTGGTGGTTGAGCTTGAGACCAAGCTCAAGGAGACGCTGCCCGGAATCTTGCGGCCGGCTGAGCCGGCCACCGTGGAGCAGATTCGGGTGGCTGAGTCTTTGTATGGCGCTGGGTTGACTGAGGACCTCATCACCCTGGCCGAACTCCACAACGGCTGCGGCGGCGGCTACCCAATGTTCCAAAGCCACAAGCGGTTGCCTGCCGAACTCGACGAGTTGCAGGCGGATTTGCCGTGGCCGCTTCACGGCGGACCGTTCGACGCTGACTCAACCGCCCTCTCGATCTTCTCAAACCATCTGGTCTCCTATTTGGCTGTTCCCCTGCAGGGCGAGTACCGGGGCCATGTCTTTAGGATGAACACCGAAGGTCATGAGTTCAGTTGTCATGTGGCGCCGTCGTTGAGCGAGCTTTACCAGTCGTGGATCTATTACTTGGACAACGACTACCTCACAATTCTCACGAACCTTCAATTTGTACCTGCTGGGTCTGAACTTCATATCGCAGGCGGCTCGGACCCGTTCGAATTGTTGTTGGAGGCGTGGCCGGATGCCAATCCGTTGTGCATGGCCACCGTGCATTATGAGTCCAGTGAGGCCGCCCGGGAGTTTGTGAGGCAACGCCAAGGGGGTTTTGATCCCGCGATCGATCCTGAGCACCCCGACTTCTTGGCTTGGTTCGAGAGTTTCAACCCACCCGCAGAAGGCGGGAACTAACTCGGGCGACCCGTCATCGTGATTTCGCCGCCAGCGTCCTACATTCAGAATCAGGGCCCTAGTTTCGGTGTCCGGATTTCGATTCCGGCTGGCCGACCTGTGTATGAGAGGTGTTTGGGTCAGTGAGCTTCAAGGAACTAGTGGTTGAGTTTGAAACCAAAATAGAAGAGCTGTCACCCGGCATTCTGGTCCCCGGAGCGCCGGCTACGGTGGCTGAGATCCGGCGGGCTCAGTCGTTGTATGGGACCGAACTGACCGAAGACCTCATCACCCTGGCCGAACTCCACAACGGTTCTGGCGGCTATCCGATGTTCCAGCGCCATGCCCTGCTGCCTACTGAAGTCGATCAGTTGCAGGCAGATCGCCCTTGGCCGCTTGGGGGCGGCCCCTTCGAAGCCGCCTCAACCGCTCTCACGTTTTTCTCCAACCATCGAATCTCCTATTTAGCTGTTCCGCTGGTTG
>QIKW01000197.1 GCA_003231975.1 Acidimicrobiia bacterium | reverse complement strand
ACAGGGCGCGAGTTTTGGAGCGGAGCGACAAACACTCGGGAAGAGACGAGGCCGCAGGCCGAGGAACGGCGATCACTGCGTGCCGACGCCGCCGCCAACGCGAAACAAGTGTCACAAGGCTCGTTTTGCTGCGGCTGCCACTTGGGCGATTGCGTCCGCGGTGGCGTCAATCGAGGGGCCAAGCTGGAAGAAAATGTGGATCATTCCCTCATAGTTACTGTGCACAACCTCCACCCCGGCCGCGGATAGAGCTGCCGCGTAGGCCGCTCCCTCGTCACGTAGGGGATCAAACTCAGCAGTTATCACCAAAGCAGGCGGCAAACCCTCGTGTGAGTCGGCCAGCAAAGGCGAGGCCCGCCAGTCGTGTTGATCGGCGTCCGAACCCAAGTACTTCTCCCGAAACCACCTCATCGTTTCAAGGGTCAGCAGATAGCCGTCGCGGTTGGCCTCCAAGCTCTCAAAGCCTTCCAGCCGCAGGTCAACCGACGGATACACCAGCAATTGGGCCGCGATGGCGGGCCCGCCCTGGTCTCGAGCCAGCAAACACATAACCGCAGCAAGGTTGGCCCCGGCTGAGTCCCCACAGACTGCGATCTTCGCCTTGGGGCCGCCAAGCTCGGATCGGTTCTGGTCGACCCAGCGAAGAGCATCCCAGCAGTCTTGAACCGCCGCCGGAAACTTCGCTTCGGGCCCCAGCCGGTAGTCGATAGACACAACGGTTGCACCTGCCTGAGAGGCAAGCTGCCTGCAGACCTCGTCATGGGTGTCGAGGTCGCCAATGACCCAGCCCCCGCCGTGGTAGTAGATCAGAACCCCAGCCCCATCTTCTGGCCGGTAGATGCGGGCAGGGATCTCGCCCCCATCTCTTTGGATCGTGCGTTGCGCCACCTCGGCCAGTTCGGGGCCGGGCGAGACCGCCTCAAGCAGTGTGTGGTATCCCTCCCGTCGTTGCTGCTCGGTCTGGTCCCAAATAGGGGGAGCCTCGGCCGCAACAGCATTCACAAAATCAACCAATGGCTTGATCTGAGGGTCGACTGGCATGGCCCAAACCTAAGCCGTGCCCATGCCGTCAACCCAATTCGATCACTCCAAATTCACCCGCTAGGTGAGTCATTGCCACGTCATGGTCTGCGGTTGGGACTTGGTCGACGACATTGCCGTCGGTAACACCCACCCTCATGACGTTGTCGCCCAGCCTCGAAAGCAGGCAATCGTAGTAGCCAGCCCCAAAACCGAGTCGGCCGCCGTCGCGGTCGAAAGCAAGGCCCGGCACAAAGACACACGAAATGTGGCGGTCGGGAATCACGTCGGCCTCGGCCACGGGCTGGGAGAAGCCGTAGCGATGAGTCTGTCGCTCTGCCCGAGCCGAGTGAATCGTGAGCCGCCGACCTGTGTCGGGAGTTCGGGTGAGGGCCAACATTCGGTCCGGCTTGTCTTCAAGCAGCGCCGACAGGTCAGGTTCGCCTGGCAGAGCATCAAACAGCACAAGCCAGCCAGGAGGTACCTGAGGCAGGAATCTTCGGATCCCCTCACACACCCTGTCCGAGTCGACCACGCCCTTCGCGCCGGCCCCACGTCTGGCCCGGTTGGCCTGCGCTTCGGCTCTCATGGCCAGCTTGGCCGCCTTAGTTCGGTCTTCTGCCGTGCTGTTCACTCGTCGCATTCTATTGCCTGAGGCCGTCATCGTTTCGCCAGCAGGCGGGGCTGCTTGGGTGAATCCACCCTAAGCCGCAAACCGGTGGCAAACGGCAGCTAGAAACTGACCAGTCCCCGCAACCGAGATTCGAACACCCGCCAATGCTCGATGACACTTTCCAAGTCTTAAGGTCGCCAAGGTTCGCCTTGGCGCTGATTCTCTCGACGCTTTCGGCCGCCGCCGTTGGCGGACCTCTGGCGTACCAGGCCATGCAGGCCCGAGCCCAGCAAGTGGCGGTAGATCAAGCTGGAGAAGGAACGGCGCTCGGTCAACCCGGTTCGGCCGAGCAGGCGGCTCCCGGACCAGTTGTCAGCGACCCTGGGGATTCAGCCACAGTCTCAGTCCCCTCAATCGCCAACCCCGAATTGCTAGATGAAACCGAGCAAGCTAGTAAGTCTTCGGTTGCCAACCAAGAGAACCTTGCTAAGGGAAGCCAGGGATCGACAGACTACGGAGGCGGCACGGCCAGCTCAAAAACAAGCGGCTCCGCGGCCCAAAATCCAGGTCCCCGGTCTTCCCAGGTTCCCCAGGCGGCAACAAGCACCAGCCGACCGGCGCTCCCAACAACCACCCTCACCACAACCTCCCCAACCACGGTCACCCCAACTTCGGTCGTGACCGAAACGACAACCAGCCCACCCACGCTCACTCCAACCACACTGAACCTCTGCCCGGCCCCTCCCTCATCGGCCGAAGGCGACGCCAACCACCCAACAACTAGCACCTCAGTGTTCACCTCTTCCTCAACCACTCCAACCACCACCCGTTGTCTGCCAACAACGCTTCCCGGGCAAGAGTTGCCAACCACCACAACCACGGCTCCGGCCACAACCGCGCCTCCAACCACCGCGCCTCCAAGCACCGCTCCGGAACTATCGCTTCCCGAAGTAGAACTCTCTCCCGATCCAACCATCGCCGCCCAGGCAGCCGTCCGTCAGTAGTGGCACCATTGGTGCCATGTCAACTGGCAGGGAAATAGCAGCCACTCTGGCTGAGCTAGTTCAGATCCCAAGCGTCAACGTGCTTCAGGCTGGCCCTCGATCCGGCCCTGCGGGCGAGTTGGCTCTGGCCGAACACATCGCCAACCGGGCCGAAATGTTGGGGGCATCGGTATCGCTGGACGAAGTTCAGCCGGGCCAACCCAACGTGTATGCCCGGTTCCCGGGCCGCACCGACGAGGTAGTTGCAGTTGATGTCCATCTGGACACGGTGGGTGTTGAACACATGGAGGGGGACCCGTTCGACGGACGGATCACAGAGCACCGGGTGTACGGACGGGGAGCCGTTGACACAAAAGCCACGCTTGCCATTCTGCTGAATCTGCTGGCTGAGGCGAAGGCCGGCTCCGGCGGCCTTTCTCCCACTCTGTTGCTTGTTGGCACGATCTCCGAAGAGCAAGGGGGCCTGCTGGGAGCAGTCGGATTTCGAGACTGGCTGGTCAAGCAAGGGATGGTTGTTGACAGGCTGATAGTTGCCGAACCAACCCTGTGCTCTCCGGTTCACGGCCATAAGGGCGGAGTGGGAATTGAGGTGGCGGTGCAGGGTAAGGCCGCACACTCGTCAACTCCGGAACTTGGTGTGAACGCAATCAGTGCGGCGGCGCGAATCGTGAGCGCCATCGACGCCGAGAATCAGCGGCTCATTGCCGCCGGCGGCACCACCGCGGTTGGCCCCGGCACGGTAGGCGTCACAAAGGTTGCGGGTGGCGTGGCCCAGAACATCGTGCCCCCCGCCAGCTCGCTCTACGTGGGGAGGCGGCTCGCCCCTGGGGAGAAGCCAGACGATGTGAAGCGCCGCCTCGGCGAACTGATAACGGCAGCGGCCGAACCGGCCGAAGTTGAATTGACACCAACCCTTGGGGTTCGGGCCTTCTACGCCCCGCCCGATGCGCCCCTGATTGCCGAGCTGTCCGAACTGGGTGACACAACGGCAATTACCGCCACCTACGGCAGCAACGCGCTGCTCTATCACCATGTTGCCAAGCAACTGGTGGTCTTTGGGCCGGGGTCTATCGATCAGGCCCACCAGGCCGTGGAGTGGGTAGCAATTTCTGAGCTTGTGAAGGCGGCCGACATCTACCGCCAGCTGCTATTCAGCCAGTAGCGGCCGGGTCGCCACGGCCCGGCTCTAACTACAGCCGCTGGTGTTGCCACAACTTGGGCAGGCATGGCAGCTGCCAGACCGATTCATCGTGATGCCGCACTGCATGCAGATTGGCGCATCCCGATCGGCGACGGGAGCCTGAGACGGGGTTGCCTCACCGGCTGCCAGCTTGGTGATGATTTCCTCAGCCGAGTCGACACTCTTCGGGTCGGCTGCCATCTCGCTGCCCTGCAAGGTGACGGTTTCGTCGACCCCAGGCAGGGTCTGTTGGGTGCGCTCACCGGTGGTGAAGATCCCAAGCTCGGCTCGCTCGGCCGGATCCATGTAGAGCACGGCCAGCTTGCGGAACAAGTAGTCCATGATTGATGTGGAGATCCGAATATCGGGATCGTCGGTCATGCCTGCTGGCTCGAACCGCATTCCAGTGAAAGTCTGAACATACGAGCGCAGCGGCACACCGTACTGAAGACCGTGGCTGAGGCTGATGGCAAGTGCATCCATTATCCCAGCCAGGGTTGAACCCTGTTTTGACACCCTGAGGAATATCTCGCCTGGTCTGCCGTCGTCGTACTCTCCCACCGTGACAAAACCCTTGCAGTCAGCGACCCGGAAATCGAAGGTGCGGCTGCGACGATCACGGGGAAGCCGCTCACGAACTGTCTGATAGACGACCTTCTCGATGATCTCAATACCAGAAGTTGGCACCGATTCGGCCTGCTGGGCTGCATCGCCCGCCTCGCTGGTCTCGCCAGATGCTTCCTCGCTCCCCTTCTTCTTTTCCATGCTGAGCGGCTGAGCCACCTTGCAGTTGTCTCGGTAGATCGCTATGGCCTTGACCCCCATCTGCCAGGCATCGATGTGCAGTTCTTCAACTTGTTCAACGGTTACATCTTCGGGCATGTTCACGGTTTTGGAGATTGCCCCAGAGATGAACGGCTGCACCGCCGCCATCATCTTCACGTGGCCCAGGTAGTGAATTGGGTTGTCTCCCATCGAACAGGCGAAGACCGGGGTGTGAGACGGATCAAGGCCGGGAGCACCCAGGATGGTTTTGTTCTCATCGATGTAGGCGGCGATGGCTTCAACCTGTTGCTCTGTGTAGCCAAGTCGGCGAAGCGCCCTCGGTACGGAATGGTTGACAATGCTCATGGTGCCGCCCCCAACCAGCTTCTTCACTTTGCAGAGACCGAGGTCGGGCTCAATTCCGGTGGTGTCACAATCCATCAGCAAACCGATTGTTCCAGTTGGCGCCAGCACGGTTGCCTGAGCGTTCCGAACCCCTACCTCTGGGGCCAGCTCAACAGTTGCGTCCCACGCCCGCTGGGCGGCAGCCAGCACATCGCCGGGCGCCAGCTCTTCGTCAATTGACGCAACCGCAGCCTGGTGCTGACCAAGCACATCCAACATGTGCTCCTTAT
>QIKW01000219.1 GCA_003231975.1 Acidimicrobiia bacterium | reverse complement strand
TGGGCCACGGGGGAATGCTCTACAGCCTGCCAAGCCGAGATCTCATTGCCGACTCAATCGAATACATGGTTAACGCCCACTGCGCCGATGCCCTTGTGTGCATCAGCAACTGCGACAAGATCACCCCCGGCATGCTCAACGCCGCGCTTCGTTTGAACGTGCCAGCCATCTTTGTTTCCGGCGGCCCTATGGAGTCTGGGAAGGTGCAACTTGACGGCGCCGAAGTGAGGGTTGATCTGATCAGCGCCATGATGGTTGCCGGCGATTCGCGCGTTTCAGACGAAGATGTGGCAGCCGTTGAGCGCTCTGCCTGCCCAACGTGTGGTTCGTGTTCTGGGATGTTCACTGCGAACTCGATGAACTGTTTGACCGAGGCGCTTGGCCTCTCCCTTCCAGGAAACGGTTCAACGCTTGCCACCCACTCAGACCGTAGGGAATTGTTCCTCGAGGCAGGTAGGCGCATCGTCGATCTGGCCCGCCGCTACTACGACAAAGACGACGAGTCTGTTCTGCCTCGAAACGTGGCCTCTGTGGCCGCGTTTGAAAACGCAATGGCGCTCGACATTGCGATGGGTGGCAGCACCAACACCGTGCTTCACATCCTGGCTGCCGCTGAGGAAGCTGGCCACAACTTCAAGATGGCCAACATCGACGCAATGAGCCGCAAGATTCCAAACATTTGCAAGGTGGCCCCTGCAACTGATCAGTTCCATCTGGAAGACGTGCACCGTGCCGGTGGGGTGATGGGCCTGCTTGGCGAGCTTGACCGGGCTGGGCTGCTAGACACCTCTGCCCCGACCGTGCACTCTGAATCGTTGGGGGCCGCGCTTGATCAGTGGGACATCGCCCGCCCAACAGCAACCGCTGAGGCCAAGGGCCTGTTCAGCGCCGCGCCCGGTGGGGTGCCAACCCAGCAGGCGTTCAGCCAGTCAAAGCGCTGGCCCTCGCTAGACACCGACCGCAAAGACGGGTGCATTCGCTCGGTCGAGAATGCCTACAGCGTCGAAGGTGGGCTGGCTGTTCTGTTTGGCAACATTGCCAAAGATGGTTGCATCGTGAAGACGGCGGGGGTTGATGAATCGATCTTCACTTTCGCCGGGCCCGCCAAGATCTTTGAGTCCCAAGAAGATGCAATGGCAGGGGTGTTGGACGAACAACAGGTGAAGGCTGGCGATGTTGTGATTGTTCGTTATGAGGGGCCAAAGGGTGGGCCAGGGATGCAAGAGATGCTGTATCCAACCACCTATATCAAGAGTCGCGGCTTAGGCAAGGAATGCGCGCTTTTGACCGACGGGAGATTCAGTGGTGGAACTTCTGGGCTTTCGGTTGGCCACGCTTCGCCCGAGGCAGCAGCGGGCGGCGCAATAGGGCTGCTTCGAGACGGCGACATCATCGAGTTCGACATTCCGAATCGCACGGTCAACGTTGCGTTGTCTGATCAGGAGCTGGCAGAGCGCAGGACTGAAGAAGAGGCAAGGGGAAGTGAAGCGTGGACCCCGCGAAACCGGGAACGCGTTGTCAGCGCTGCGCTTCAGGCGTATGCGGCAATGACAACGTCAGCCGACCGCGGCGCGGTGCGAGACATCAGCCAGCTCAACCGCTAACTGCGTTCAGCGCGCTATTTGCTGATTCCAGGATTGCTGTTCTCACCTGCCTCGGGGCCTCGGTCATCATCGAATGACCAACCCCCGCGAGTTCAACAATCGTTGAGTTGGCGAACATCTGGGCTAAGCCGCGCCCAGCCTTTGGCGGAGTCATCCGGTCGGCAAGGCCGATCAGCACGGTCGTGTGGCAGCCGACGTTGCCGGCCGCGCTTTCGGCTCCTTTGTATGCCGCGCATGCGGCGAAATCGGTGGCCAGGACGCCGGGGCTGCTTGCCTCAACCAGGGCGATTGACCCTCCTGTCATCCACATGCCAGGCGTTGGGTTCGGGCCGATATGGGCCAGCTTGCCGTGGCTCCAGGCAGACATCAGGGCAGCGGCGGCCGGAAGGTTGGATTCGGCGTCGGCCAGAAGTTTGGGGTGCACCGGCATGGCCGATGCCGCCCCCAGCAACACCAGTGAGGCTGCCCGGTCGCCAAGCGCTGCGGCAGCCTCCATGGCAACGAAGGCCCCCATCGAGTGACCAACAAGGCTTGCCCTTTCCACCCCAGCAGCATCAAGGAATCGACCAAGCCAGCCAGCCAAATCTTCAATTGACCCAAGCGCGGTTCCCGCCGACCGGCCATGGGCTGGCAGGTCTACCGCCAGTACCTGAAAACCCCGGTGGGCCAGGTAGCGGGTTTGCAGCTGCCAAACCGTGCTGTGCATCCCGGCTCCGTGCACCAGCACAATTGTCTGACGGTTCGGATCTGGATCTGGCTTAACACCACCGGTCGAGGCGTGAACGGCGACCCCGTCAACCTCAACAATCATCGCTGGCTGGCTTTCAACGCCTGCTCCAGATCCTCAACAATGTCTGCCGGGTCTTCAAGCCCAACAGACAAACGAACCAGGTCTTCGCTGATTCCAGAAGCTTCCAACTCGGGCCCGGTCAACTGGCCGTGGGTAGTACTGCCAGGGTGAATCACGAGGGTCTTTGCGTCGCCGACGTTGGCGAGGTGTGAGGCAAGCTGCACAGCCTCGATGAACTTGCGGCCGGCGGCTCGGCCCCCTTTCACCCCGAAACTGAGAATGGCGCCGGTGCCCTTGGGATAGAGGCGCTTGGCCAGGTCGTGATCTGGGTGGTCGGGAACGCTTGGGTGACGCACCCACGCAACTGCATTGTTTGCCAGCAACGCCTCGACCACGGTTGCTGTGTTTGAGACGTGGCGAGCCATTCGCAGGGGCAGAGTTTCAACCCCTTGCAACAGGGCAAAAGCGTTGTGCGGGCTCATTGCCGCCCCGAAGTCTCTGAGGCCCTCGGCGCGCGCTCGCATGCCAAGGGCGGAAGGGCCGAACTCTTCGGTGAATACGATGCCGTGGTAGCCGTCGTATGGCTCGGTCAGAGTTGGGAACTTCCCAGACCCATCCCAGTCGAATCGGCCCCCGTCAACAATGACCCCTCCAAGGGCAACGCCATGGCCGCCAAGGAACTTGGTGACAGAGTGCATCACGATGTCTGCCCCGTGCTCTATCGGGCGGATCAAGTAGGGGGTGCTGAAGGTTGAGTCGATCAGCAAGGGGAGGCCTTCGTTGTGGGCAACGTCGGCTACTTTCTGAATGTCGAGCACCTCTATCCCGGGGTTCCCAAGGGTTTCGGCGAAGAGAATCCTGGTGTTTGGTTGGATGGCAGCGGCAAACGCGTCGGGGTCTCTGGGGTCGACGAAAGTGGTGGTGATGCCGAAACGGGGCATTGTGTGGCTCAACATGTTCAGCGAGCCGCCGTACATGTTTTTGGAGGCAACGATGTGGTCGCCCGCGCTCAACAAGGTTGCTATTGCCAGATGCAGCGCAGCCGTTCCGCTGGCTGCGCAAACCGCGCCAACGCCTCCGTCCAAAGCGGCAAGGCGCTCTTCGAGAACCGCAACGGTCGGGTTTGAAATCCGGCTGTAGATGTGGCCGGGGGCTTCCAGATTGAACAACGCCGCCGCTTCGTCGGTATCGGGAAACGTGTAGCTGGTTGTGAAATAGATTGGAACGGCTCTGGCGCCAGTTGTCGGCTCAGGCTTCTGGCCAGCGTGAAGGCTCAGTGTGTCGAATCGCAGGAAGTCCGGCTCGGTTGCCACCCACCGGACTGTATAGCTGACCTCACGGAGGAAGACATGGTAGCGCTGGAGGTCCTACGCATAGAGTGCGGGGGTGAGAGCTGCAAAGAGAACCGGGTTCTCCTAGAGAAAGTGTTCACGATTCACCTACGCGTGGTTGAACGGATGATTGCAGATGGAGTTCTCGGTTCCTGACGGACCGGCACTGGGCCCGCGCTTGGGTCCTTCCAAACCTCTCGTTGGGATTGGCGTTTTGCTTCTGCTTCCAGCGCTGCTGTTCGGCGTCGGGATGATTCTTTCATTCTTCCTGGCTCCACCCGGAATGGCGCTGGTTGGGTTGGCCGGAACGCACATGATTGCTGGAATCAGATACCTGATGGACGAGCGGCCGTTGCCGCGCTGGTGGGGGAGGTTCTTGATTGCTGCCGGCGCCTTGGCGGCGCTGATTTGGGTCATCTTCCTGATCGTTTTCGGTCGAGAGGGTGATATTCAGGACCCTGACGTCATCCTGCCGCTGGTCGGTACCGTCGCGTGGACCCTGCCTGTTGTGTCTATAGGTGTGGCGGTCGAGAGGGTTAGACGGAGGGACTTGAAAGGTCGGAGTTAGATCGGCCTTGCTCAGTTGTGTTCACAGCCAGTGACAACCTGAATGGCCGAACACACCCGAAAACATCACCCCTCATCGTCACCCCAAATGATCCTTCGATTGGCTTCGCTGAACTCAGTCGGCCTGCCCCAGTCATCAGCGGTGTCAGCTGGAACACGCTCGTATTCGGCCAAAATTCGCCGGTTGAGCTCCTCGCGATAAGCGCGGCGCATCCCTATTCGGCTCGCCACTTGGCCAGGCTTTTGGCCTCAGTCTCGATCTTGGTGGAGTCTCCGTGGCCGGTGTGCACAACGGTGTGGGCTGGCAGCGTGAACAGCTTGTGTTCGATTGAGTCAAGGATCACGTCGTAGCTTGAGAAGCTGCGGCCGGTGGCTCCTGGCCCGCCGTTGAAAAGGGTGTCGCCGCTGAACAGCAAACCGTCGGCAGCCAGGTGCAGGCAGCAGCCTCCGGGTGAGTGGCCTGGGGTGTGAATCACGGTTAGTTCGCCCCCGCCCACAGTTAGTTTCTGCCCGTCGGTAAGGGTGTCGTCAACTCTGCGGTCGGGGTACACAACTTCCCACAGCATCGCATCATCGGGATGAAGCAGGATTGGGGCGCCTGTCTGATCCGCCAGGTCGGCGGCCGCGTTGATGTGGTCGTTGTGGCCGTGGGTGCTGACGATCGCTTTCAACGAGCGACCCCCGAGGCCAGCCAAGATCTGACGATGATCATGAGCCGCGTCAATCACAATCGCCTCACGATCGTCGCCAACAATCCACACATTGTTATCAACCTCAAAGTCCTCACCATCAAGGCTGAAGATTCCAGATGTAATTACTCGATCTAAGTTCACTCCGCTGCTCTCATATTGGTTCGGCTGTTGCCTCACGGCCTTCGGCCGATCCGGGTTGGGCTTTTCGAGGCCTGTCGCCTCTGGCGACCAGGCGAGATTAGGTCAC
>QIKW01000011.1 GCA_003231975.1 Acidimicrobiia bacterium | reverse complement strand
CCCACAGTCACCCCGACGCGCCCGCAGAAGCGTCACGGCCACCCAACGCACCCAACCGACCACCCAAAGCGACATCCACGCGTCCAGCGACGTGTTTCCTGGGCTGAGGTGGAAGTGAGCCCGCGGCATAGTTAGCGCCTGGTGAAGGTGACCGAGATGCCTGATTCTGCTCCTATTTCCAACAGGTCGCCCTCGACGCGCCAGAACTCGCTGGCGACCAGAACGTCAATCAGACGGTCTATGTAGGCGTTCTTGGCCCGGCCGCAATCGGCCTGGGTTAGTTCCGCTCCCCTTAGCTCGTACAAGCCGTCCGGCGTTGCCTGATACCCCCCGCCAAATTGGTTGCAAAAGACTATGGCTGAGAACTCGTCCGCCGAGGTGAAGTGGAACACAAGTTCATTCGTCACCGGGGGTTCTTCGTTGACCGCCTTGACTTCCCAGACCGTTCCTGATAGCGAAGAAGCCTTGGGTGTGGTAGTGGAAGTGCTGGGTGCAGCGGTTGATCTGCTGCTGTCGGCTGTGCACCCAGCCAATACCAACAAACCCAGAACGACGATCACACCAGTCGCCCAGAACCTTCCTGCTAGCAAGGCCCCTCCTGAGTGCCCACCCGGCTGTTGATAGCGGTGGTCGTTTCGCTCACTCCATAGACGAAGAAGTTGACGACGTCCCCGTTCTTAGATCTAGCAACGCTAATGGCCCGGACTGTGTAGCGCAAGACGCAACCCACGCTCGTCACACACCGCCTTTGGCTGGCAGAATCTGGGCGTGGACTTTGCCAGATCTGCGGTTGAGGTGGCTCCCGACATGATCGGCGCCCTTTTGGTGGCTGGCCCCTGCGTGGGCAGGATCGTTGAAGTTGAGGCCTACGAACAGGACAGCGACTTGGCAAGTCACTCTCGCAACGGCCAGACCAGCAGGAACCAGTCAATGTTTGGCCCTGCTGGAACGCTCTACGTCTACCGCATCTACGGAATTCATTGGTGTGCCAATGTGGTGTGCGGGCCGCGCGGTCATGGCGCCGCTGTTCTGATCAGGGCTGTCGAACCGCTGGAGGGGCTTGATCTGATGGCGGCGAGGCGGGGCCGACCTAACGCCAGGCCGACCGAGCTGTGCTCGGGGCCGGGAAAGCTGTGCCAGGCATTCGGGTTGAGCGGCGAGCACGACGGAATAGCCCTTCGGGCGGCCGACAGCCCGGTTCGGCTGACAGATGGCAAGTGCCAACCAGAAGGCCTTTCTGTGGGGCGCCGAATTGGCATTACCAAGTCGATGGACCTGCCATGGCGCTTCGGTGAAAGCGGCTCACCGTTTCTGAGCCGGCCGTTCTAAGCGGACTCGTCAAAACGGGCCAGGCCCGGAGCCGAGAAGACTCCGAGCCTGGACTATTTCTGACAATGACTGATCGCCCAGTATCAGCCCGAGGACTCGTCGTTCCTTGGGGTCATGACGTTTGGAGCCGGACGCTCTGAACGGCTTACGCTGCTGCGACAGGCAACTGGGTCAACCTGGTAGGCCGATCCGTTCTCAAGGGCAGGGGCGGTGATCAGCATGACGTCGCCATTGATGTCGAGCGCATCCACGTTGGTGAGGCCGGCAACGGCGATGCCGTCGTTGGCAAGAGTGGTGTATGTGGCATCAAAGAGCTCGTCGCTGTATGAGTCTGGGCCGAAGCTGTCGGAGCCAACACCCTTGACCTGGCGCTTGTCGTAGAGCCATTGCACGGCAGCGCCTGAGAATCCGGGAGCCAGATCGTTTTCGTATGCCGGGGTTTCCCACTTGGTTTCCCAGCCGGTCTGAATGATCACTATGGAGCCCCGCTTGATCTTGCCGTACACCTTTTCGTAGGCCCGGATGTCCTTCACGGTCAGCTGGAAGCTGGCATCGATGTAGTCACCAATTGCCACTGCCTCATCGGCAACTCGCTGGCGAACGTCGATTACGTAGGCAGGGCCCATGAAGTCAGAAGCATCCATGTCGTCAAGCAAGCGGCCGCCTTCGATGAAGTGACCTGGCACATCAACGTGTGTGCCGGTGTGGGTGCTAAGGGCAAGAGCCTCAACCTGGAAGAAATCCTCGGCAACGGTAAAGACAACATCGATGGATGTTTCGGGGTCGCCGGGGAAAATGTTGGCATCCTCGCTGAGCACATTGCCAAGCCGAGCCAGCCCGCCAGGGCACTTGACAGTGGTGTTGCTTCTGCCGCCCCCGTCGAATCTGGCGTTGATTCCAGCGCCAGCCACCCCGGCAACCATCATCAGCGTCACCACCGTGAGCGCGCCAACCAACCGTTTATTGAGACTTATCATGTTTCCTCGCCGTTTCTGTTCCGCGCCGGCCCACTTTCTCCGGCTACCTGCGTCCACATTAGTGTCACAACGAGGGCCGAAACAAGAGTTTCTTAACTCGTGCTCCGAAGTGGTACCTATGGCTCATCAAGTTGCTCATCAAGTTGTTGCAGCATCCACCCCACCGAGGGCTCAAGAACCTGGTAGAGGAATCGGAACTCTTCGCCTGTGACGAGGCGGGTAAACAGGGCGCCGCCCTTCAGTCGGCGGAGGCGGAAGGGCGTCTCGTCGTCTAGGCCGTCGCCGGCAAAATAGAGCGTGCGTTCGGTTCGAACCAAGGCTGGAAACCGGTTCGGGATTCCAGCCGCGTCCAGAAGGTCGAGTCCCTCGTCGGTCACTCCGAGCTGAACCCACGCATCAACCTTGCTTGTTTCTTTCGCTTCGATAACACCAAGCCATCCCTTGAAGGGGGCCTGGCCGCCATCAGAACCCGGCGGGCCGCCGCTCACGATGGGCAGGGGTTCTGTCAGCACTGCCTCGGGCAGCACCACAAGGTCTCGAATCGAGGCTCGGCCCGCAGCCGCAATGTGAACTGCAATCCAACCCGGTCCTTCGTAGGTCCAGGGGCTCGGTTGTAACGACTGGATCTGAGGTGACACGTTCTGTAGATCTTCGAAGGGTTTGATTGCCCAGCCTGTGGCACGGAAGCCGAACACGTCTTCCAGAAGCGCCCCGGCAGCCTCCGCCGTAGGCTCACTCACCAGGCCGAACTCGGCATACGCGGGGGTGCCTGCGGCAATCCATCGGGCAACGTCGTCGGCCTGTGGCGCAGTTAGGCGGTCGGTGATTCTGATGCTCCCGTTTTCGTCAAGCTGGCCGTCCTCGTTTATGTAGAGCCCGTACAAGTCAGCCAGGAAAATCACGTCGGGGCGGTCCTGCGGCCAGACTCCGTAGGGCCCTCCGCCGGGTGCTGCCCCAACGTAGTCCTCAACGTCGTATGCAACCCGGTGATACTGAAGCAGTTGCTCCAGCACTGCATGATCCGGGTAGGTGTCGTTGGCGACTGTTTGGTCATACACAAACACATCGAGGTCTCGGCTAGGGGTTAGCCGCCACCAGATCGAGGTGATCACCGCCATCATCACGATCGACGCGAGAAGCACCGAAATCACTTGGGCCACACGCATCAGTAGCCGGGCGAGCAGTGGCGGGGGGCCGGCAGCGGAGGCCATCCTTATCCATCGGCCTAAGCGGCGAAGACGGGAGAGGTCGCTACCGTTTTCGATCGTGAACGTGGAGCCAACCACCGAAGGGTCAATGCGCCACCAGCTGAAGCTGGCGGTTGCCGAGGTTCGAGTTGCTAGCGGCGCGGGTCCCGACCAGGTCGAAACGCAACGGCAAATCCTGGAATTTTGCGCAGAACATCCAGACGCCCTCTATCGAAGTTGTCTCGAGGGGCACCTCACGGGGTCTGCCCTGATTGTTGACCCCAAGCAGTCAGCCGTGTTGCTGATTCATCACAAGAAGCTCGGCCGGTGGCTCCAACCTGGAGGCCACGTAGACGGCCAGGGCGATTTGGGCGCCGCGGCTCTTCGGGAAGCACAAGAGGAGACTGGGATTGAGGGTCTGGAGCTGATCGAGCCTGCCATCGACTTGGACATTCACGCCATCCCCAGTCGGGGACCCGAACCTGCCCACCGCCACTTTGACGTTCGCTACCTGGTTCTCGCCCCGCCGGACGCCGTCGTTTCAATCAACGACGAAAGCCTTGAGGCACGCTGGGTAACCACAGATGACCCCGACGGCCTCATTGCAAGTGCCGAGCTACGGCGCCTGGTTGACAGAGGGCTCTCATATTGGGGTTTGCTGTTGCAGACCCGCCTTCGGCCATCTAACTAGGCCGCTCGTTGCGTGCCGACGCCGTCGGCAACGCGTGACTGCTGGGCGAGTTTTGAGCTTCTAGCTTGGCCCCAGAACTGGAACTGGCATGGATTAGGTGCGTTTTCGCCACTAATCCGAGCCAGTTCGCCTACCTGGTGCTAGCCGACGTCGCTTGGGGTAACGCAGCTGTAGATCCGGTTGGTGTTGGCGAACCTGGTGATGCGGCGTTCCAGGCGCTCTCCGCCAACAGCTCCGATGAACAGTTGGGCATTCGGATCATCGGACATGCGGGACGCGAAGTCGTCGCGATCGGCGATGTAGTTGCGCCAATCGGTGATCCATTCGGCTGTGATTCCGCGGTCTCGCTGATTGAGGGTGACAGATGGTGCGTCGAGCTGGGCTTCCAGCCGATCCACCATGTCCAACAGCAGGTCGTTGGCGTTCTTGATCTGACCCGAGCGCTCGACCGAGTCGCTCGCGTCCAACGCGTTCGGCAACGCATCAAGGGAAGTCATTGTCGAGGTACAAATTGGCTCGACCAGCTCTCGGAACGGCAGTACTCCGGCACCGAGGGTGTCTGGGGCGACCCGGTCGGCGAAAGGGGAGAACGCATAGCCCCACACCAGCAACGACAACACAACGATTGCCCGAATGATGTACTTGCCGATCATCGGACGGGGCGCAGGCGTGCGCGTTGGTGAGTCAGTGTTCATGGACCCATAGCGTGCCATGGAAAGATCCCAGATTGGCACGCGGGCGACCGACGCCTTGCGAAATTCCCGGGCCTAACCTCCTCGGTCCCAATTACAGTTGGTTGCCATGGCAGTGGACCCCACGCTCTTTGACGACCTGGCTGCACGAGGGCTGGTGCACGACACAACGGACCGCGTCGCGCTTGAAAGCCGTCTGTCGGCAGGCCCAATTACCGCCTACGTCGGCTTCGACCCAACCGCAGACAGCCTGCACGTTGGGAACCTGATTGGCTTGCTCTGCCTACGGCGGTTGCAGGATGCCGGGCATAGGCCGATCAGCCTGGCGGGTGGGGCCACAGGGATGGTGGGCGCCAACCTCGAAGGAATCGTTCCCCAGTTGAAGAAGTTCATCGATTTCGAGCGGGCAGGGAACCCGGCCAAACTGTTGGACAACCGAGCGTGGACCGTCGGCGTGTCGATGCTCGACTTTCTCCGAGATGTCGGTAAGTACATCACTGTCAACCAGATGATCGCGAAAGAGTCGGTGAAGGCTCGGATCGAAAGCACTTCTGGGATCTCGTACACCGAGTTCAGCTACATGCTTCTTCAGGCCAACGACTTTGCCTGGCTATACGAAAACGAAGGCTGCGAGATGCAGATGGGAGGCTCAGACCAGTGGGGCAACATCACCGCGGGGGCCGACTTGATCCGCAAACGGCTTGGGGGCTCCGCCTATGCCCTCACATGGCCACTACTAACCAAGCCAGACGGCACCAAGTACGGCAAGACCGCCGGTGGAGACACAATCTGGCTGTCGCCGCACCGGCTTAGCCCGTACCGCTTCTACCAGGCATGGCTTCAGGCTGATGACGGAGACTTAGAGAAGCTGCTGCTGCAGCTCACCCTCCTGTCGGTTGATGCTGTTCGTGATGCCGTTGCGGCCCATCAAGTTGAACCCCAGCGCCGCTCGGGCCAACGGCTCCTGGCCAAGGAGCTGACTGAAATAGTTCATGGCGAGGCGGCAACCGACTCTGCAATAGCGGCAACTGCTGTGGTATTCGGCGGCCAGGCTGCCAGCAAGCTGAGCAGCGAAACACTAGAGGTGCTGGCAGAAGAGCTTCCAGTTGCCGACCTTCCCAGGTCAGCGCTCGAGCAGAATGACAACGTTGCCAGCCTATTACTGACAGGCGAAGTCGTCAGCTCCAAGGGCGAGGCAGCTCGCTTGGTCAAGCAAAATGGAGTTTCGATCAACGACGTCAAAGCCGAATTGGGCCAGTCCATTGGAACCGACCAGCTGCTGGCGGGCCGCTACTTGCTGGTTCGCAAGGGCAAACGCAATGTCTACCTGTTGCGATTCTCGGGCTGAGGCCAGCCCGTCGGCAAAGAATATTCGGCCGGGGTGGGTTGCCACCCGCCTCGATCAGCGTTAACGTAGCTATTCGCCCCGCAGGCAGGTTTCGCACTTGTGAGACCTAGCGCACGGATCACCCCGCCCCGCCCTCGAAAATGAGTGCAGTCGCGGTGTGTGCCGGAACGCTTCGCCTCGGGTGCAGGCCTAAGCCTCGCACCTCCGAACCTCCTCGATTCGATTCGAGTGGGTCCGTGTGCCACGGCCAAAAGTCAGCTCCTTGAAAACGGAAGAGACGATGAACGCAAGCGTGTGCGGAGCGTCACCACAACCACCGCGACTTCGGTCGCTAGCTGGTGATGCCCCGTCAAACAGAAATGAAGCCACGCCGCGGAAGTGTTTGGTAACACTGGCCCGCGGCACCTGGATCACGGTTTAGGTCTTCCCAGATCTAAACCAGATTCTCTGATGGAGAGTTTGATCCTGGCTCAGGACGAACGCTGGCGGCGTGCTTAACACATGCAAGTCGAACGAACCCGGGCTTCGGCCCACATGGGTGAGTGGCGAACGGGTGAGTAACACGTGAGAAACCTGCCCCAAAGTCAGGGACAACTCAGGGAAACTTGAGCTAATACCTGATGCCCTCCAACAGTCGCATGGCTGATGGAGGAAAGATTTATCGCTTTGGGAGGGTCTCGCGGCCTATCAGCTAGTTGGTGAGGTAATGGCTCACCAAGGCATCGACGGGTAGCTGGTCTGAGAGGACGATCAGTCACACTGGAACTGAGACACGGTCCAGACTCCTACGGGAGGCAGCAGTGGGGAATCTTGCGCAATGGGCGAAAGCCTGACGCAGCGACGCCGCGTG
>QIKW01000147.1 GCA_003231975.1 Acidimicrobiia bacterium | reverse complement strand
CTCACGGGCGCTCACGAGACTCAGCGCTATGACCAGTTCAGCTACGGGGTTTCAGATCGCGGAGCGTCAATCAGGATCCCGTGGCAGGTGGCCCAAGACGGCAAGGGCTACCTGGAAGACCGCAGGCCAAACGCAAACGCAGATCCGTACTCGGTTGCCGCGGTGATGACCGAAACGGTTTGCGGGGCAGCAACCGCAGGCTGATTAGCCAATACCTGAAAGCTAGGTCAGGGGAGTACGGGCGGTTCGACGCGAACAATCTGGGAAACCCGATCTACTACGATGGGGGCGTCGAAGTACTCAATCGTGGGCTCTGCTCGGTACTTCTTGGCCATTGCGTCCAGCCATTCTTGGCTGTATTTCGCTTCGGCGCTGGCCTTGTCGGCCCACCAGTAGACACCGCCGACTTGCGTGCCGTCATCTGATCTCAGGTAGGCCTTCCACAGCAACCCCGGAACGTCAAGGTAGGCGGCGGCGCCCGCGCCAAAGAGGTCTCGAGCCTCAGTCAGTGAAATCGGGTCGATTGGGGGGAACCTCACGATGGCAACGATCATGGTGGTTTTCTACCATCTCTTTCGGTCCGTTTTCTTCCTTGACTCCTTGGGCGCCCATCACATTCTCCTAACAGTCGGTGTCGAAACTTGTGATTACTCCCCCAAACCCAAGAAGTGAAGGATCACACAACATGTCTACCGAATCGCATTCAATCCAATCGCCGGCCAAGAAGAAGAAGCTGGTTGCATCGGCCGGGCTGGTTGTCACCGGCCTTGTGGCCGGAGCCCTGTTCAGCCCGCTTGGCTTGGCTGGTGCCCAGGAAACCGACGCAGACACCGACAGCAACGCTCCAGGAAGCGAAGCCCGCCAAGAGGCCGACCACGGTCGCCGCGGTGGCGGTCGCCTGGCGGCTGCGGCCGAGGCCATAAGCGTTGACGTCGAGACAGTTCGCGCCGGTTTCGCGGAAGACAAAACCCTGGTCGAGATCGCGGCCGAGAACGGCGTGAGCGAAGAAGACCTTGTTAGTGCGCTTGTTCAGGCTGCCTCAGAGCATTTGGCGGAAGCCGTGACGGCCGGTCGAATCACCCAAGCCGAGGCAGACGAGAGAGCCGAAGGCATAGACGCAAAGATCCAGGAGCGGGTGAATCAGCAGCCCTCGGAACGAGCCGGTCGCAAGAAGGGCATGGGCCCTCGGGCCGCAATGGACGCACTTGCGGAAATGGGTCTTACCAAGGAAGCCCTGATGGAAGGTCGCGAAGCCGGGCAGACCCTGGCCGAGACAGCAGCGGCGAACGGAATCAGCGAAGCCGACCTTGTTGACGCAATGGTTGCGGCGGCCACCGAGCGAGCAGCCGCCGCGGTCGAGTCTGGCCGGGTGACCCAGGAACAGGTGGACGAGAGGCTGTCCAACCTCGAAGACCGGATCAGCGACCGGGTGAACTCTGAGCCCGGAGAGCGGCGCGACGGCCGCCGTGGCGGTCCCCGCCACCCAGACCGACCCGAGGTTGACACCCCAGGGCCCGACGCCTGAGCCATCGTCAGTTAGTTCACGAGACGGCGTTGGGTGTTGTCGGTAAGCTAGGTCGCTCGGGCACCAGGCGACAGGCGCTTGGCCACTACGATAGTTATCCCCCTCGTTTTGGTGTCTTCGCTGGCCATCTTGTCGAGAAGCATCCGGGCGTCACCCAACGTCCCCGTGCCGATCCAAACTGGCCGCAGAGAACGGCCAGCTATCAAGACACGAACGGCGTCACTGTCAGAGATGAACGCCTCTCCTTAGGCGCCGAGCTCACTGAGGAGGGCTAGGCCGTCGGCCTTGGCATTCTTCGGGATGTGGAAGGTGATCGAGAAGTCGGCTTGGGTAAGCGTGATCGTGTCGAGCTTGACCAAGCCCATCAACCGCTTGCGGCCGCGTTCGGTCTTTAGGTCGGCGCGACTTAACGCGAACACGAGATCTTTGGGGCGGGCCTTCATTGCGGTCTGACCCAGAGCGAAGACGCGCGTTGGTGTAACCGCCAAATAGCCGCCAGGGCTAAACGCAGCAGTGAGACTGTCGCTTGAGGCCACAGCGGCGCCGATCGCTACGGCTCCGCCGAGTTGCCCAACCGAGCCTTCAAGCAACACTTGGGTGCAAGCTGTCACCTCCTCGCCAGAGAGCTCCGAGGCGAGAATTTCCGTGATCCCTTCGAGGTGGCGCATGAGAGGCATTCTAATTGGTCGCCCCGGCGCACCTTGCCACCCGAGCCCAGGTATCCAACCGCAGCAGCCGACTTTGTTGGCTTGCACGCATACTTTTGAGTCGAGCGTGCGTGTGGCCACTAGCTGAAGCTACACCTCTGCGACTCGTACACTTTGAAGAAACTTCAAGGAGACAACGTGGTGAACGAGCATTCGAATCTCATTTCAACATTAGAGACACCTTGTCTGTTGTTGGAAGAGGCAAAGTTGCAGCAGAACGTGCTGCGGTTGCGTCAAAGGGCGCAGTCTCTGGGAGTGCAACTACGTCCGCATTTGAAGACCGGAAAGTCGGTGGAAGTCGCGAGCCGCGTCTTGGAACAACCTGGGGCCAAAGCGGCAGTCTCGACCTTAAGCGAGGCCGAGCTTTTTGCTAAGATGGGTGTTCGAAACATCTTGTACACCGTCGGCATTTCCCCACAAAAGCTCGACCGCGTGTTGGCCATTCGCTCCACTGGTTGTGACCTTTCCGTCTTGCTCGACTCGATCGCTCAGGCTGAGGCCGTCGCAGCCAAATGCCGCGAAGCAGGTCAATCCATTCCAGTGTTTATTGAGATTGACAGCGACGGCCATCGAGGGGGCGTGCCTTCAGACAGCCCCGAACTGAACTTGATCGCAGAAGCGCTAGTAACGGGCGGCGCAGAACTACGGGGCGTGTTAACCCATGCTGGTGAGAGTTACGGGGTGTCTGGCACAACTGCTCACGCCGAATTTGCAGAACTTGAAAGAAGGGCAACGGTCGAGGCCGCTCAAGCCTTGCGCGCAGCCGGTCATGCCTGCCCTGTGGTCAGCGTCGGCTCAACCCCAACAGCCCACGCCGCGCAAGACCTAACTGGTGTGACCGAGCTTCGCGCTGGCGTATACACATTCTTTGATCTGGTCATGGCTGGAATTGGTGTCTGTTCTCTTGACGACATTGCCCTCTCGGTGCTCACCACAGTGATTGGGCATCAACGTGACAAGGGTTGGATTCTCGTCGATGCCGGATGGATGGCGATGTCACGGGACCGTGGCACCGCGAACCAAGCGGTGGATCAAGGGTTCGGACTGGTAGGCGATGAAGACGGCAAGCTGTTTCCGGACCTGGTGCTCACCGCGGTCAGTCAGGAACACGGCACGATAGTGCGTCGACCCTCGAGTGCTCAGAGCCTCCCAGACCTGCCAGTAGGTACCCGGCTACGCATACTGCCAAATCATGCCTGCGCCACAGCAGCCCAGCACGATGGCTATCACGTGCTCTCTTCCAATCTTGCGATTCATGGACAGTTCTGGCCAAGAACATCGGGCTGGTAGCTGACGCTGGTCGCAGCGCTGATCGCTGGTCAGCAGAATGCTAGGCAGGGTCGATCACTGCACCGATCAGGTCGGCCAACTCCAGAACCAAGGCCCTGCCCGATCCAGAATCAAGCGGTTCCACCTCGAGCACTTCGAACTCTGTCTCCCGCGGATGGCCCGCCACGCGGTACAGGACTGCCACATCGGTCTGGTCGCCAACAAACATCGTCTGCATCAGCGGCGACGACGCCGATTGAGCGAGTTCCACCATCCGTGACTGCCACGCCATCCCATGCGTTTTCTGGCCGCCGATCGAAGCTCCGCAAAGCGCAGCGCCCCATTGTTGAGTGCAGTCGTAGTGCTCAGCTGATGTCGAGACGAGCTGGTGGCGGCCTATGCCATGGCGGGCAAGCTCACTGTCATGAAGGTCTACGACGCGAACGTCGGTGTCGAATCGGATCGTCCTCAAGACGCGCCGCTTGATCTCTGAGTGGCCGACTCGTCGAGCAGCAACACCCCACACGTTGTGGAACACCGTCTCCAACATTGCAGCTACCGGCTGTCGAGCGACATACAGGTACGGTACGGGAACCCCCGCATCATCGGCCAGAGGCGAGAACCTTGCGTGGCCTCGACCTGAGCTGTTGAAGATGTCTAACGCGTGGTCGACGTCGGTGACGTTGCGCCATTCGGTCCCGGCCGCGAGGACGCGGCTGCGGATCGCTTTCGGTCGGAACGGGCTGGGCACAGGGCAACCTGGCACGCAACCCGGTGCGGTCAACGCTGGGCCTGCTGACCAAACCGTTCAGCAGCACGAATAACGCGCTCCGGATCTTTCCCAATCACATTTGACGGCGCATCGCCAGACAGCAACGACTGCGGCCCATCGATCCAGGCCCACAAGCCCCACTCGGACTCACCGGCTTCGCGTAGTGACCCAAGCACCGGCACCCATGCTTCGATCGGATCGAATGCGCCATCAAGCAAGCTGGCAGGCACCAGCACCCGGCCATCCACCTTCACAGTGAACAATCGGCCGTCCTTCTCGCGGCGCTCCATCCACTTCCGGGCCGCTCCGAGCGTGGAACTGCGCCCCTGCGCCAGGTCGCCAATCGTGAACGCTCCGCGGTCGATCAGCCTTTGGCGGAACTCGCGGACGCGAACCGCGTTCGCCACGTCCGCCGCTGAGCTCGGCACTCGCATTGGTATCGCAGTTACTATTTCGACCAGTGATTCGGTGCCCTCAGCGGGCTCTGTTCCCGGAGAAATCCGGATTGAGATCACAGCTCGGTCTGGAATCGGGGTGCCACTGCCTGGCGTCTTGTGTTTGAACATGCGGCCAAATTTCTTGACGAAACCTCTGGCCTCGTCGCCTCTGAGCACGACGATTTCTGACGCATTCGACGATGAAGTCCTCACCTCAACAACAGACCCAGAATCAGTCATGTCCACACTGTATCACAGTCAGCCTTTGTGATACAGAACAGACGAACAGCGGGCGCCCGAAACGGCCACTGCCTGGCAAGTGCAGGTCGACTCCGAGAACCCAGCCACCAGTTGGGATGCTGCCAAAGGCCTTGCGAACCAACATGTCAATCAACCGAAAATCGATTGATAAAAGTGGGGGAGAAGCCCACCCTTCTTCATCTAGGTGCCAATGGGCCGGCGCTTTTCGGAGCCGAATACCAGGCATCGGCGCCGGAGTTACGCCCGGCACAGCCACCTCAACCGTGGCGGGAATCTGG
>QIKW01000227.1 GCA_003231975.1 Acidimicrobiia bacterium | reverse complement strand
AACACTTCGAAAGGCGCGGCAACAGGGAGTACCTCATGCCGCTCGATCCGAACCAGCACCGAGTCGACCCTGGGCCGAGGCAGAAATACTTGGGAAGCAACCGACCCAACTACTGAGGCCGTGCCCCAGTAGGCGGCCAGCACAGAGGGAATGCCGTAGGTCTTCGACCCGGGCCCGGCCGCCAACCGTTCGCCAACCTCCTTTTGCACCATTACGAGGAAGCGTTGCAGTCTGTGGCTGCCTGCCAGCAGGTCAAGAATCAAGGGGACGGACACGTTGTATGGCAGGTTGGCAACCACCGACCACGGGGCGGCGACGTCAGCGCTGATCGTGTTAAGTGCCTCGTCCCAATCGAGGGTGAGAGCATCGTGATTCAGGATTGTGACGTCTTGGCCGGATACCACCTGACCCAAGGCTGGGATCAGGTACTTGTCGACCTCAACCGCCAGCACGCGTGCTCCTGCGTCGGCCAGGGCAACGGTGAGTGATCCCAGGCCAGGCCCAATTTCCACCACCAAGTCGCCGGGCCTAACCCGAGCCAGCCGAACGATCTTGTCGATAGTGCCCGGGTCGCAGAGAAAGTTCTGACCGAGCGCCCGGCTTGGGGTTAGGCCGTGCGTGTCCAGGAGTTCGCCGATGTCGGCCCTGGTGAGCCGCTTCGGGGTTCGTTGGCCGCTCAGGGCAAGGGCGGGAGATAGCGCCCGCAAACCGGCCACGGCTGAGGCCCTCGGCTCCGCCACAGCATCAGTGCCATCCAGTCCTGGTCGGCAACCGAGGCATCACTTGGACGCACCCCAACCAGGTCGGAGCGACCAACGTTTCTCGCCAACCCATTCCACGTTGGGATGCCAAACTGGTAGGCGCCGTAGTACAGGCCGTTCCCGCTGATGATCTGATAGTTGCCGCTGGCCTCACAGAAACGCAGCTGAGACCACTGCTCGGCGTTAGGCTCCCCGTTGCCAACCAAGGTGGTGGTTGAGGCTACCGGCTCGGTTGTTTCGTTGGTGGCGGGCGGCGCTGTGGTGTCGGCAGTTGCAGGCGGCGCCGTTGTTGGAGCGGCCGTGGTTGGGGCTCTAGTGGTTGGCGCCGCAGTTGTTTGGGGAGCGGTGGTTGGGGCCGCAGTTGTTGGCACCGTAGTAGTTGGATGAACCGTGGTTGGGACTGCGGCAGTGGCTGTTAGCACCGGAGACTGCTGATCGGCCGCCGAGCCTGCATGGTCTATGGCGCCAAGTGCCGCCGCCAAGGCGGCTGCCGCAGCGGCCTGATCGCTGTCTGGCTGATCAGCTTCTGGCTGATCGGCTTCTAGGAAAGTTGTGCTGACCAGAGCTGTGGTGGGAGCAGGCGCAACAGAACTTGAAGCAGCGCTGGTGGTGGAAACCACGACTGGTTGTACTGCGCCGGAGGCAATAACTGAATCTCCCGCGCCCGCCGCTCGGCCGGCAACAAGAACAGGGATTGCCATCAGGGTCGCCAAAATACAGACCGCAACTCCAAGCGGGCTGATAGCGGCCTCTCGCTCCTTCTCAGTTTCAGAAGGTCGCTCTGAGGCGGGCAACGGCATTTCAGATGTTCGTCGCACCAGCATCGCACGCTAGGACGGTCGTAACGAAACCGCAACACGAACCGCGATCTCGCCCGATTCAGAGCTGATACAAACGACGCCCGTTGGCCACGGTGAGCCGGGCCACATCGGCCGGATCAAGCCCCAGAATCTGACTAACCGCAGCTCCAACCACCGATACCAGAGCTGGCCGATTCGGCTGGCCCCGATGCGGAACCGGAGCGAGGTATGGAGAATCAGTTTCAACAAGCAGGCGGTCTGGCGGTGTGATCTTCACGGCCTGGCGCAACTCTTCGGCCGCCTTGAAAGTGACGATTCCGCTGAAGCTGAGCAGAGCGCCCCTGGCCAAACATTCCTGGGCCTCATCCGGGCCACCTGTGAAACAATGAAAAACCGTGCGAGGCGGTATGCCCTGCTGGTCGAGGATGGCGAACGTGTCGGCCCACGCTTCTCGGGTGTGAATCACCAGGGCGAGGTCGTTCTCGTGAGCCAACTGGATCTGCGATGCGAACACTTCAGCCTGCTCGCTGCGGGGCGAATACTCATAGTGATAGTCGAGGCCGCATTCTCCAACTGCCACCACCTCGGGGCTCCCTAGAAGGTCGGCCAAACCGGCCGTCCCGTCTGTTGCGTCGTGGGGATGCACACCGGCTGTTGCCCAAACATTTGGGTAGCGGGCCGCGATCTCAATAGCCCGCTTGCTGTCGTCAACCGTGCAGCCAACCGTGAGCATCCGGGTGACCCCTGAAGCTGCGGCTTCGGCAACCACCTCATCGGTATCGATCTTCAGGGTCGTGAGGTGACAATGGTTGTCGAACCACTCGACAGCGTCGGCGGTTGAGGCAGGATCAGAGGTCATCGGCAAACTCGATTTTGGTGAACAACGGAGTTGGTTTCTCAATGGGTGAGCCAACAATCAACTGGGGCCGCTGCCAGCCTTCGAGCGGTCCAAAAACCTCATTCAACTGCTCGGTACTGAACGGCAGGAACGGGGCGAACAAGACACGTACGCCGTTCACGGCGCAGAGCGCCACCTCAAGCACGGCAAGGCCTCTGTCTGGGTCGGACTTCACCAGCTTCCACGGCTCGGTTGCGGTTAGATAGGTGTTGACTGCCTGTGCTGCACTCATTGCGGTTCGCAGGGCAGCCCGCAGCTCCACAGCCTGAAACTGGGCTGCGGCCTGTTCAAACGCTCGGTCAACAGCGGCCAACAAGAGGCTGTCTTCCGCGGTGCGACTGCCGGGCGCAGGCACCTGGCCGTTGCAGTTTTTATTGACCATGGAGAGCACCCGGTTCACCAGGTTGCCCCACGTGGCAACCAGCTCATCGTTGATTCGGCGACCGATCCCCTCTTCGGAAATCTCAGTGTCTGATTGCTCTGGGAATGAGGCGGCAAGAGCAAACCGGAGGGCGTCGGGCTGGAACAGCTGCAGTGCTTGGGTGACGGTTAGGCCAACACCACGACTGGCCGAGGCCTTGCCGCCCTTAAACGTGGCGAACTGGTTAGCGGGCACGTTGGTTGGCAGGTTCAAGCCGCCATAAGCCATCAGCTGGGCAGGCCAGAACACCGCATGGAACGGCACGTTGTCCTTGCCAATAAAGTAGTAACTCTGGGCGTCGGGGTTCTCCCACCAACGGCGCCAGGCATCTTCGTCACCGCTGGCCTTAGCCCACTCCTTCGACGCAGACAGATACCCGATCACTGCGTCGTACCACACGTAGATTCGTTTTCCAGGGCCCAGATCATCAACGGGAAGATCGATTCCCCATTGAATGTCCCTGGTAATCGCGCGGTCGTGGAGCCCCTCTTCAACCCACGACTTTGAAAAGTTCAGAACGTGGGGCCTCCAGCCCTCACGAGAATCAAGCCATTCAGCCAAAGGCTCTTCGAAGTCTGAGTAACGGAAATGAAAATGCTCGGTATCTCGCAGCACCGGGGTTGCGCCAGACAGCTTCGACCGGGGATCAATCAGGTCGGTGGCATCCAGGGTGCGGCCACAATTCTCGCACTGGTCTCCCCTGGCCTCGCCGTAGCCGCAGTGTGGGCAGGTTCCCTCGACATACCGGTCGGGCAGGAACCGCTCTGACTCCTGATCGTAGAACTGCTGGGAAACCCGCTTGTCGATGTGGCCCTTCTCGAGCTGTTTCAGGAACATGTCTTGGGTGACCTGGGTGTGATTCTCGGTTCCCGTTGTTGTGTAGAGGTCCCACGAGATCCCAAGATCCTCCCAGTTCTGAACGAACTCAGAGTGATATCGATCAACGATGTCTTGGGGGGTGACACCTTCATCGTCGGCCCTGACCGTTATTGGGGTGCCATGAACATCGCTGCCACTGACCATCAGAACTTCATTGCCTGCCAGGCGTTGATAGCGGGCAAAAACGTCGGCGGGCAGGTAGGCGCCGGCCAAATGGCCGACGTGCCGAGAGCCGGAGGCATAGGGCCAGGCAACGGCGACGAGGATGGGGGTGCTCATGGTTAAGCAGGCTAGCGAGGGGATCCAGCTTGAGTTTCTCAATAAAGCGACCGGATCGGCACCGCACTAACCCTCGCCTCGTGGTTGGAATCTGGCTGGGGCTCGGCCGGTCGGTCTCGAACGGTTTGGAGCTGATCCAACTTCTTTTCGAACTGGCGGGTGCGCGGACCCACCAGATCATCGGCCGCCCGCTGGGCCGAATCCAGACCCCTGCTTAGCTTCATCACCGATTCGGTGAAGCGATCCCATTCGTTTCGCAGGCCAGCGATGCCTGCCAATATCTCGTCGCTCTGCCGCTCGATCATGAAGTTGTCGACCGATTGACGAATCACGGCAAGCACCGCAAAAAGGCTGGTGGGTGAGCAAAGAACGACTTTCTGCTGAATAGCCAGATCGATCAGGTGTGGGTCGTGCTGATGCAAGAATCCGTAGACGCTCTCGTTCGGAATGAACAGCAAGAGCTGGTCGATTGTGTGAGCCGGATCGATGTAGTTCCGGTCTGCCAACTCTTTCAACCGGTTCCTGGCGTCTCGGCGGAAGGCCTTTACCAAGAGTTCCTTGTCTGGCTCGGAGTCTGCTTGGAGCCAGCGCAGATAGTTGTCGATTGGGAACTTCACATCCATATGAACCACCCGGCCCTTTGGCAGGTGGAAGGTGAAGTCGGGAACGGCCCCGCTTGCGAGGCGAAGCTGTTTTGAATAGCTCACCCCGTCGACAAAACCGGCAAGGCGCAGCACGTCTTCTGCCATGCGCTCGCCCCACTGACCCCGGGCCTTCGGCGAAGCAAGGGCGTCTCTGAGTAACTGAGTTGTGAGCGCCAACTGGTTGGTTACCTGAAGGCTGTGCTGGAGGCCTGCGGAGAGGCGCCCGTCTTGCTCTGCCCTCTCGCTACGCAGCGCGCCAACCAAATCGGTGACATGCCGAAGGTCCTGGCGAAGCACCTGAGCCTGGCTGGAAACACTCTGGTGGACTGAACGGTCTACCGCGGCCAACGCCTCGGGTTGCAAACCGCCAGGCCCCGACCGGGCACCAAGAAACAGCCCAATCAGAACTCCTAAGGCCAACGCCAGCAGGACGGCAAGAACAATTGCGAACACCATGGGATCACCATAAACAAGGCCTGTGACAGTCACGTTGGGACCTGCTCGCGCAGGTCCGGCCTACGGCCAATCTGGGTAAACAGGTTCTCGCTCGTCGCCGACGGCGACCACGCACGATCACATTGGGACCTGCTCGCGCAGGTCCGGCCT
>QIKW01000234.1 GCA_003231975.1 Acidimicrobiia bacterium | reverse complement strand
CAAGCGCCGAGCGGGCGTGTTCGCCGCCTCGGCGGTCAATTGGGATCATGCCCATGGCTGGGAACAGCTTGGCGGTTTTCCAGTCGTCGAGATACTCGGCCTTGCCGACATATGTGATGCCCCTTGGGAGCACGGCGGGAAGCACAAAGGAGTCAAAAACCGAAATGTGGTTGGGGCACAGAACCGCGGGACCGTCTTCGGGAACATTTTCGAGGCCCTCAACCTGAATGTCCCACAGGTACCGAACGATGGGACGGGCAACGGTAAGAATCAGCGGCTGGAGTTTCCCAATGTTGTCTGGCAGGACGCTCTGTGTTTCCTGGCTGTTTGTCTCGGCCACGGCGCCGACTGTAGCCCAGCTCTCGAAGCAGGCACCTCCAGTCAGATTCGCACACCAAGAAGGGCGGCCGCCTCAGAGACCCCCTCCCCCGATTCCGCGGCTGCGTCGATGCCAGCAACAGCAGCCGGAGTATCGAGGTCGTTGTCCAGAGCGGCGCGACACTCGTCAAGCCCGCCCTTGCCCTCACCCGCGGCCAGCCACCGATCGAGGCGCGCTGCTGCGGCAGGCATTATTTGGTCGTCCCACTCCCATTCGGTTCGGTAGTGGTTCCCAACCACGGCTAGGCGAATCGCCCTGGTGTCAAATGTCTTGCGAAGTTCACTTACAAACACCAGGTTGCCAAGCGATTTGCTCATCTTCTCGCCGTCCATGCGAACCATTGCCTGATGCATCCAGTGGCGAACAAACGGCTTGCCGGTTGCTGCCTCGGATTGGGCCGCCTCGCCCTCGTGATGGGGAAAGATCAGATCGGTGCCCCCGCCGTGCAGGTCAATGGTGTCTGCCAGCTCCCTCATAGCCAGCGCCGAGCATTCGATGTGCCACCCCGGGCGACCTGGCCCCCACAACGACTCCCACGCCGGTTCGCCTTCGGCCGACGGCTGCCAAAGCACAAAGTCAAGCGGATCCCGCTTGTTCGGATCGTCTACCTTGCCGCCTCGTTCGGCCGCAAAGGCCAACATGGTTGGGCGGTCATAGCCCGAAACGTGACCGAACTTGTCGAAGGAGGCAATGTCGAAGTAGACGGCGCCACCTGCCTGGTACGCGTTGCCCTGATCCATGAGAGTTCCGATGAAACTACGAATTTCGGGAATGGCCGAAGTGGCACGAGGTTCGCTCCAGCTTGGCAACATTTCGAGGGCGATCATGTCTTCGTCAAACCGAGCCGTTTCGGCTGCCGCCAAATCCAGGTAGTGAATGCCAAGCTCACGAGCTTTTCGCAGCAAATCATCGTCAACATCGGTGACGTTGCGAACGCAGCGGGTTTCGTGGCCACGGTCTCTGAGGCGGCGCTGAAGAACGTCGTAACCGAGATAGACAGCAGCATGACCCACGTGGGTGGCGTCATAAGGCGTGATGCCACAGGTGTAGATGGTTACCACCGGCCCCGGTTCGAACGCCACGATGGCTCTGCGGGCGGTGTCATATAGGCGCAACGGTTCGATGTTCACAGATTCTGGCTCGGTTGGCACGGGCGGCAGCGTAGCCACGACATCGTTCCAAGCCGAATCGCAGTAACCACGCGGGCCCCAGCTTGGTCTGACCTGCTATGGGATTGTTGGACAACAAAAAACTTCTTATAACCGGTGTGCTAACCGACGACTCGCTTGCATTCGGGGCAGCCAGGATGGCCCAGGAAGAGGGGGCCGAAGTTGTGCTCACCAGTTTCGGCCGCGCTATGCGCCTCACGCAGCGGACGGCCAGGAAACTTGATCCCGTTCCCGATGTGCTTGAGCTTGACATCAGCGACGCCGCCCACTGCAAGGCCGTGCACGACCACCTGGCATCTACTTGGGGCCACGTGGACGGAGCCCTTCACTCAATTGGATTCGCTCCCGAAGCCTGCCTTGGGGAGGACTTCTTCGCCGCTGAATGGGACGACGTTGCGGTTGCGCTGGAGGTGTCTGCGTACTCGCTTCGCACCCTGGCCGACATCGTCTCGCCCCTGATGCCGAACGGGGGGTCTTTGGTTGGGCTTACGTTTGACGCCACCGTTGCCTGGCCTGCATACAACTGGATGGGCGTGGCCAAGGCCGCCCTGGAGTCTCTGAACCGCTACCTGGCAAGAGAGCTTGGGCCAAGCGGCATTCGCTGCAACCTGGTGGCGGCTGGCCCAATGAAAACCATCGCGGCCAAGTCGATTGACGGATTCGCCAAGTTCGAAGAGGAATGGGTGAAACGGGCGCCCCTTGGGTGGGACGTCAACGATTCCTCCGGCGTATCAAAGGCGTGTGTGGCCTTGCTGTCAGATCTGTTCCCACAAACAACGGGGCAACGGATTCACGTGGACGGCGGCTACTCGATCATTGGGGCGTGAGCCCTGGATGTTAAGGAGGAGCGCCGATAGGCGCACCGACCAATGTGATAGTTCGTTATTCGCCGAGCCAGCGAGGCGAATCAGCCAATCGAGTCCTCCTCCGACTCGCTAGACACCCTAAGTGTTACTGCGCGGTTGCGGGCTCAGATTGGTGGTTGAAGCGGTCTGGCACAACCAGCGCTTCGATGACCTCCTCTACCGACACGATCCCAACCGGGCCATCGTCGTCTATCACAACAGCCATCTGGCGCCGCAGTTGTTTGAGGATCCGAAGGGCCTGCACGAGGGACCGGTCGGCCCTCACCACTGCCATTGGCCGGTGCAGCGACGACGCAAGCGGCGCGCCCCGAGACTCTGGGGGGAGCTTCAATAGATCCTTGGCGTGGAGGTACCCAACCACCCTGGCCTCGCCTAGCGCCTGGGACACTATGGGCACCCTCAGCTGGCCCGAGGCCGCAATCACCTGCTCGGCCCGGGCTGGGGTGGCGCCTTCACGAATGGTGGCCTTTGCGTCGATTGGTATTGCAATCTCAGCAACTGGTCGCTCCGCAAAGTCAAGGGCTCCCTGGAGGAGTTCGGCGCTGTCGGCCTCAATTTCGCCTTCCGCTGATGACTGGCTGACGATGGCCGCCAACTCGGCTGCTGAGTGAGGCGAGTGCATGTCGTCTCGTGGTTCCACCCCAACCAACCTGCAACCCCACAATGCCAGGAAACTGAGGAACCGAACTACCGGCCCGAACAGCCACATGTAGGCGCGGTAGGGAACCACCAGCCACCGAACGGTGCTGACCGGAGATGCGATTGCGATGTTCTTCGGCACCATCTCGCCGATCACAAGGTGCAGGAACGTGACAATGGCCAGCGCGGTGATCACCCCGATCCAAAAAGTGGCTTCTTCAGACACCACCCCACCGACCACCCCTTCGATCAGCGGAGCCAGCACGGGCTTGCCAACATAACCCAGGCCAAGAGTTGCCATTGTGATTCCGAACTGGGCGCCCGCGAGTTGCAGCGACAGATCCGAGATAGCGTTCAGGGCAGCCTTCGACGTTGCTTTCCCGTGCTTGGCCGCGGCTTCAAAGGCAGATCTCTGGGCTGCGATCAGCCCGAACTCGTAAGCAACAAAAAAAGCGTTAAGCAGAATCAAGAGCCCCGCGGCTGCAAGGGACCAGCCAACACTTGGGCCGCTGCTCGGCACCTGGGCGAAAAAGAGAACGCCGCCCATCAACGACCCGCTCCCACAGGGGCCACAATTTGGATCGACGCGATTCGAAGCCGGTCCATGGCAACAACGTCAAGCTCCCACCCCTCGTGGCGCACGGTTTCGCCTTCTTCTGGCACATGGCCCAGCTGGTCAAGCAGGAATCCGGCCAGGGTCTCATAATCGCCGTCTGGCATCTCGAATCCAGTTGCCTCGTTCACCTCGTCGGCGTGAAGCGTGCCTGCCACAACAAACACCCCTGGTCGGGAGCCTGTGGTTAGCACCGATTCCTCGTCGTACTCGTCGTCTACATCGCCTGCAATCTCTTCAAGGACGTCTTCCAGGGTTAGTACGCCTGCCATTCCCCCGTGCTCATCCAGCACAATCAACAGATCACTTCTGGTTGCCGCGAAGTCATCCAGAATGTCGTGCAAGTCCCGGGTTTCGGGAACGACAGTCGGCTCTCGCATGATCTCGGTGATCTCGGCCGTTTCACGGCTGGGTTCGGGCAGCCCGAACACATCCAGCACGTCGGCCACACCACGCAAGTCATCCAGATCTTCTCCATACACCGGAAACCGGCTGTGGCCGGATTCTCGAACCATGGTGATGAGGTCTCCAACCTTGGCTGTAATTGGAAGCGCAACCACGTGAACCCGAGGGGTTAGAGCTTCGGCCGCGTCCTTCTCGTTGAACCGCAGCGAGCGGTTTAGGAGGTCGATGGCATCGGGACCGATGGATCCGGTTTCGCCAGAAGATCGAATCAGGTACTCGATCTCTTCAAGGGAACGAACCGATGTGAGCTCTTCGCGGGGCTCTATTCCCAGCCTGCGGACCGTCCAGTTGGCGGCACCGTTGAAGAACATGATCATTGGGGCCATCACGCCGTCGACCACTCTGGCAATTGGGGCCAGGGCTTGAGCTACTGCCTCGGCCCTGGCAATGGCGATGTTCTTAGGGATCAGCTCGCCAAGCACCGTTTGGATCATGGTGGCGATTCCAATGGACACCGCAATGGAAAAGCCAGAGCCAGGGCGGCCAACGAGGGGCTCGACTACGGGGTCGATTAAGCGACCGACCAGCGGCTCGGTTAGGAACCCGAGAACGAGGCTGGTAATCGTTATTCCAAGCTGGGCGCCAGACAGATGAAACGACAATCGACGGAACATCGCCACCGCAACCTTGGCCGACCAGTGGCCAGCTTCCGCCCGAGCCTCGAGCTTGGAGCGATCGGCCGCCACAAGGGCAAACTCGACGGCAACAAAGAAGCCGTTGGCGGCAACTAGGAGCGCAATGATCAGGAGGCCGAGGGCGACATTCATGGGTCTGGGAGAGCGTAGCCAAGCACCGCTAGCGTTTGGGTCGTGAATGCGCTTGATCTGGAAAAGGTCTCGAAGACGATTGAAGGCACAGAGGTGCTCCACTCGCTTGATTGGAGCGTGGCCCCTGGCCAACACTGGGTAATCGTCGGGCTGAACGGAAGCGGCAAGAGCACGCTGCTAAAGATTGCCGGGCTGCAGCTGCACCCAACCCGCGGGGTGGTGAGAGTTTTCGGCGCTGAGCTCGGCAAGGTCGACATCAGGGATTTGCGGGCCCGAATCGGTATCAGCTCGGCCGGTTTGACCAACCAGCTCCGTGGCTCCTTGACCGCAGAAGAGGTTGTTCGCTGCGGGCGGTTCGCCGCCCTCGAGCCCTGGTGGCACAAGTATTCTGCGGCAGACACCGACCGGGCCCTTCAGCTTCTGGCTGATGCCGGGCTTGGCG
>QIKW01000233.1 GCA_003231975.1 Acidimicrobiia bacterium | reverse complement strand
ATGTTGAAGACATCGACGCTGGCTGAGTAACTGTCAGGGAAATGCGGCAAGGTGGGCTCCGGTAACCTCGGGGCCCACCAACCGCGTTTTGAGGCCGGAGGCCGTGAGGCGGGAGGCCGTGAGGCGGGAGCCGAACTAGTGCAATCGTGCGTGGTCGCCGTCGGCGACCAGCGGGAGGATGACGACCAGGGTGGCCGGGAGGCCGTGAGGCGGGAGCCGAGCTAGTGCAATACTGTGAACTGGATCACGTACTTTCGGTGTTTCTCGGCACATCTAATGGACGGGCGGCTCAGAACCCCCTAGATTCAAAGGCAGGGACTAGGGGAGTCCCCGATTTGGCACAACGAATGCGGGTTTAGGTTCGTTGTAAACCAACCAACGGACGGGGCCACAAACAGAGTGGCTCCACTAATGAAACTTGCAAAGCAGGTTTCACAGGAGGGAAATGAAAATGGATGTGAACGAGCTTCTCGCAGGCGTTCTGAAGAAAATCCTTAGCGATCCAGCTGAGGCCACCGTTTATTCTGAGGCTCCGCAGGACTACCTCGTTGCCGAAGGGCTTGGCGATGTAGACCTCAGCACTGTTGACATGGGAGAGCGAGTTGCCGATGTGGCCAACGACCTCAACTTTGCTCCAGAGCTTACCTCAACTCTGGTTGAGGTAACCGAGGCTCCTGCCGCTGCAGCTCCGGCTGCCGCCGCTGCTTCTGCATCGGCTTCCTCCTCATCGTCTTCGTCATCTGGTGGCGACGGTGGCGGACACGCTGCTCCGGCCCCACACGCTGCTCCGGCTCCTACGTTGGAGAGTATTGAGCAGGTGATCAATAATTACACCACTGTTGTTTATGAGGGTGATGAGACGATCACGAACAACTTGTTTGATAACTCGACCAAGATTGAGGTTGATGTTGATGGTGATGTTGACGGCGATCTTGATATTGAGATCGACAATGAGGTTGTGAATGCCAATGGTGAGGGTGCTGTTGCTGCTGGTGATGATGCCACTGGTGTTGCTACTGGTGATGGTGCCATTGCTACTGGTGGAGATGTTGACGACAGCCAGTTGAACACTGGTGATGGTGCGGTTCAGGCTGGGGATGACATTAATGCTCCGGTGAACACTGGTACCAACACTGGGATCATGGCTGATGGTGATGTTGATGACACCATCATTGGTGATGGGAATGTGCAGATCGGTTCGGCTGATGATGTTGTTGTCGGTGACGGCAATGAGCTGATTGATGTTGACACTGATGGTGGGGCTGCTGTTGTTGGTGATGGGAACACCGCAGTTCAGGATTCTGATGACACCAACATCAACTCTGGTGACGGTGATCTGGTTGACTTTGGTTCTGGTAACGACTTCGAAGATGCCAACATTGCTGTTGGTGGCGGGTCGGTTCAGGACAACGACGTTGATCAGGACAATGACACTGACATTGATCAGTCGGTGAATGATTCGTTCAACACCGATGTTGAGGTTGATGTTGAGGTTGAGGTTGATGTTGATGATTCGTTCAACACTGATGATTCGTTCAACACTGCTGAGACTGACATGTTGAAGACATCGACGCTGGCTGAGTAACTGTCAGGGAAATGCGGCAAGGTGGGCTCCGGTAACCTCGGGGCCCACCAACCGCGTTTTGGCAGGACCCTTCTTCTTGCCTGCTTATGCGCGAACATGAAAGCGAGGAGATCATGAACCTAGACAACGTCACCCCATCCAACGCAGCCGGGATTCGCAACGCAATTGACCTTGGGCTGAAAGCCACGGCCGCATATAACCGGCCCGACCTTGGCGACCGACTTGAACGTTCGTTGAGCCAACTGGAAGACCCGAACGTGAACGTCGTGGTTGTCGGCGAGTTCAAGCAAGGTAAGAGTTCGCTGATCAACGCATTACTCAACACCAGGGTTTGCCCGGTTGATGACGACATCGCAACGGCGGTACCCACTTTCATCCGCCACGGAGACGAGCAGTCTGCGGTTGCGATGCTGCGGCCCAGAGACCAGCCAGATGCCGAAGTGATCCGTCGGCCAATCAGCTTCGACCTCCTGCCCGCCTATGCCACAGAAGTGGGGCCAGCCGAGCCGGGGATGCAGGTCACCGGTGTCGACCTCACGCTGCCCAGACGCATTCTGTCTGACGGCTTGGTTCTGATTGACACCCCGGGCGTGGGTGGGCTTGGCTCGGCCCACGCCACCGCAGCCCTCGGCGCCCTGTCGGTTGCCAACGCCGTGATCTTCGTCAGCGACGCGTCACAAGAGTTCACAAGGGCCGAAATCGACTTCCTTTCCCAAGCGGTAGAACTGTCGCCGCAGGTCGTTTGCGTGATGACGAAAACAGACTTCTACCCGGCGTGGCGCACCGTGCTGGAAATCAACCAGGCCCACCTCGAAAGGGAGGGCTATTCGGCCCCCATATTGCCGGTGTCGTCAGTCTTGCGGTCTGAGGCTGCCAGGCGTAAAGACCGCGAACTGAATGCTGAGAGCGGCTTCCCGGCAGTCGTCAGCTGGCTGTCAGGCGACGTTGTCGCCGGGGCCAACGGCCAAGAGTTGCTGAGGGCACAGGCCGACGTTCTCTCAGCCTGTGACCAGTTGCAGAGCCAATTCGAATCCGAACTGGCCACGCTTAGCGACCCGGAGCAAGCCGCCGAGTTGGTGTCACAGCTTGAAGGAGCCAAAACTCGCAGCGATCGGCTTCGGAGCCAGGCAGCCAGATGGAACGTGACCCTTAGCGACGGCATCAGCGACCTCAACGCCGACGTCGACTTCGACTTCAAGAGCAGAGTCCGAGGTGTTACTACCGAGTCAGACTCAGCCATAGACAACAGCGACCCGCTTGAAACCTGGGCCGAGTTCGAACCTTGGCTGGTGAACCGGGTCAGTTATGAGGTCGTTAGCAACTACCGCTACCTGATTGATCAGGCCCAGGAACTCAGCAACGAAGTGGCCGAACACTTCGAGATCGAAGGGGCGGCGCTCTCTGACCAGTTCGATGTGCACAATCCAATGGCTGTTCTCAACCAGGTCAGCCTGAACTCAAACGTTGACCAGGAAGGAATGAGCACCGGTGCCAAAGGTTTCACGATCCTGCGTGGTTCCTACACCGGGATCTTGATGTTTACGATGCTCGGAGCCATGGTTGGCGTGGCGCTCACACCGGTGGCAATTGGCATTGGCCTTCTGATGGGCCGCAAGGGCCTGAAAGACGAAAAGGAGCGCCAGATTTCCCAGCGCCGCTCACAAGCCAAGATCTCACTGCGAAGGTACTCAGACGAGGTCAGCTTCCAGGTCAGCAAGGACAGCAGGGACACTCTGCGGCGGGTTCACCGACAGCTCCGAGATCACTACAGTACGCGGGCAGAGGAACTTCATCGGTCAACCACCGAGTCTCTCAAGCTGGCCAACGAGGCAAGCAAGGTGAGCCACGCCGAGCGCTCAGGCAGGATCAAAGACGCCGAAGCCGAACTCCAGCGGATCGCTCGCCTGCGAAAGATGGCCAACGAAGCGCTGCCAGGATCCGTCCAACCGGCCGGAGCAAGCTCGTGACACTCGTTGAGGCCGCGCAAGATGTTCTTGACCAGGCGGCCAAGATGTTCGTCGATGAGGCGTCGGCCAAAGCCGTTAGCCATGCCAGGTATCGCCTGGACGGGCCGCTCCGGGTGGCAATTGCAGGCAAGGTCAAAGCTGGCAAGTCAACGCTTCTGAACGCGTTGGTTGGGGAGCCGCTGGCCCCGACCGACACAGGCGAGTGCACCAAGATCATTACCTGGTATCGCAACGGACACACCTATGAGGTGTTGCTCCACCCTCGGGATGGTTCGGCCCCTCAACAGGTTCGGTTCCATCGTGACGACGGAGCCATCGAAGTGGATCTCGGAGCCCGTCAGGCCATCGAGGTTGACCGGCTCGAAATCACGTGGCCGTCCCAGGGTCTGAAGCAGATCACCCTGATTGACACACCGGGGATCGACTCGCTAACCGACGGCATCTCAACTCGCGCGTTCGAGTTTCTGGATCCCGAAGACTCTGAAACCGCAGCTGACGCCGTGCTCTACTTGATGAAGCACATTCACGCCTCAGATCTGCGGCTTTTGGAAGCGTTCCACGACGACTCGGTTTCGTCGCCAAATCCCATCAATGCAGTTGCCGTGCTGTCCCGAGCCGACGAAATCGGCGCAGGTAGGCTGGATTCGATGGCTTCGGCCAGGCGGATCGCGGGCCGTTACGGGGAGGACCGCAGGCTCCGTCGACTCACCCAAATCGTTGTTCCCGTTGCCGGCCTTCTCGCCGAGACCGCGGCAACGCTCACCCAGGCCGAATTCCGGTCGCTCCAGCAGTTGGCCGAAGTTCCAACGAAAGAGATGGAGCGGGTAATGCTGTCGGCCGATCGTTTTGTTGAGGCCAAGCCTGAAACCCCGCTGACGTCTTTGGAGCGTCGCGAGCTGTTGGACCGGTTCGGGTTGTTTGGGGTTCGCCTTTCGTTGGCGTTAATGCGACGAAAGGTTGTGCAGTCAAGCGTTGAACTTTCCGAAGAGCTCACAACCAGGTCGGGTCTCAGCGAACTGCAAACAGTCCTGACCACGCTCTTTGTCGACCGGTCCGATGTGCTGAAAGCCAGATCGGCTCTTCTGGTGGTAGAGCGGCTGTGCAACGAGAACCCCGAGTTAGAGGGCGCGTCGCGGCTGCTGCTTGAAGTTGAACGAATCATCGCAGGCGCTCATCCGTTCAACGAACTAACAACAATGGCCGCGCTTCGAAGCGGCTGGGTGAAGGGGCGCCCCACCGACCTGCTGGCCATCGAGAGGGTGCTTGGCTCTCACGGCAGCACGCGCTGGCAGCGGTTGGAGGTTGATCCGGCTACCTCTGAAGAAGACTTGAGAACAGCGGCAATGTCTCAGCTTGGCCGATGGCAGCGGGTAGCTGAGAATCCGTTCAGCAGCCACGACCTGTCAACCGCGGCCAGGGTGGCTGTTCGGACGCTCGAGGCCATTGTGACCGAGTCAAGGGCCAATCAGGAAGCTTCTGGAGCCGCGGCCCAGAGATGAAAGCCCAGCGGTGAAGAAAGAAGCTAGTTGCTGGATGGGCTAGAGGTCGAAGTCAAGATCGGCCGGATCATCGCCAACGATGTCGTCATCGATCTCGGCCTCAATATCTGTGATCTCAGTGTTTAGGTTGTCGTCTCCGTCGGCTGGCTCACTGACTGGATCAGGAATGGTTTCCAGATCCAGCAAGCCATCATCAAAGTGGCCGCTGAAGTCATCTGAATCTTCAGCAATGCGGTCTTCGCCCCCGTCGACGAGGTCTACGTCGTCGGCCGAAAGATCGGCCGGCCCGTCACCAAAGCCGAATGCGTCGTCCAGCAGCTCCGGCTCGCCGTCGACCTCGTCAATCGGGGGGAGAATTTCAAGATGGGGTGGATGGGTGTCAAAGAGTTGGAAGGCATCGGGAATGTTCTCGACGTCTTCACCCATCAGAGGAGAAACTTCGGGCACTGGCCCCAGCGCAGTAACGATCGGGGCAAGTGCGTCGGCATGCTCCATAGGCGCAGTGTCGGCGTAGTTGACAAGAGCCGTGCCGAATGCATCGGCTGGGAGGTCAGAAAAGCCCTCGTCAACCAGTGTGGAGCGCACATCGGGCGTGTCGGTACCACCAGGGACGCCCTGAGAATCGGGGTCCGGCCCTTCCAGGAGGCCCTGGATTGCACTTCGAAGTGTCACACTGACACCGTATCCCTTGTGAACAATGGTGAAATGGGGGATGTCCCCGCCGTTCCTAGGGGGTCATGGCTCTACGATAGGAGAATGCGCCTGTCCAGGCGTTGGAGGGATGAGGCGTGAGTTACGACGTTGGAATTGATCTAGGTACCACCTATACCGCGGCGGCGATCTACCGAGACGGTCATGCATCGATCTTCCCGCTGGGAGGCAGGGCCTCGGCAATCCCGTCTGTGGTGCTGCTGCGAGAGGATGAGCAGGTCCTAATCGGTGAGGCCGCGGTTCGCAGGGCCGTTACCGAACCAGAGCGAGTGGCCAGGGAGTTCAAACGTCGCCTTGGAGATACAACCCCAATAATTGTTGGTGGCACTCCTTATTCGGCCGAGGCGCTGATGTCTCGGCTGTTGCGCTCTGTACTGGCAACGATTGAAGAACGCGAGGGCGAGAAGCCCCGCCGGGTGGCTCTTTGTCACCCCGCGAACTGGGGGCAGTACAAACTAGATCTCTTACGTCAAGCCGTTCGGCTTTCTGGCCTCGACGAAGACCAAGTTACCTACCTGACCGAGCCCGAAGCTGCCGCATTGTCTTATGCCTCTCAAGAGCGGGTTGAGCCGGGCGAGGTTGTGGCGGTGTATGACCTTGGTGGGGGAACCTTTGATGCCGCCATTCTGCGCCGTACCAACGAAGGTTTCGAGATTATTGGCAAGCCGGAGGGCATTGAACGACTGGGCGGCATTGATTTTGATGCTGCTGTGTTTGCCCACGTTGCTCGGTCACTTGACGGGGTGCTTGAGCAGTTGGACGTTGATGACCCCGCCGCGCTGTCGGCAATGGCCAGGCTGCGCCGAGACTGCGTAGATGCCAAAGAGGCGCTTTCTTCTGACACCGATGCCAGCATTCCGGTGTTGTTGCCAGACCTTCAGACCGAGGTACGAATCACCAGGTCCGAATTTGAGTCTCTGATTCGGCCGTCGCTGGTTGACAGCATCGACTCGATGAGACGAGCCCTTCAGTCGGCCAACGTAGACCCGGCAAACGTTTCGCGGGTTCTGCTTGTTGGAGGCAGCAGCCGGGTGCCTTTGATCTCCCAGATGGTGTCTTCTGAACTTGGCCGACCGGTTGCGGTAGACGCTCACCCCAAATATGCGGTTGCCCTCGGCGCTGCATTTGCTGCCTCCGAGACGGCGCCCTTGGCCCCTGCCACCGGGGCTCCGC
>QIKW01000073.1 GCA_003231975.1 Acidimicrobiia bacterium | reverse complement strand
GTCAACTCGCCGCTGTTCGACCTTCTTGAGGGCTTCGTCTTGGATCTTCGAGCGGCGGGCCTGCCCGTTTCTCTTTCCGAAAACATCGACGCCGCCAGGGCCGTAATGCACATCCCGCTTGAAGACCGCAACACCTTCAAGTACGCGTTGGCCGCCACCCTGGTGAAGAACAACGCCCATTGGCGCACCTTTGAAACCCTCTTCGAAGTCTACTTTTCGCTACGCGGTTCTGAGTACGCCCTCGAAGATGACCCGTTCGGAGAGACTGACTTCGAAGACCAAGACCAGGAGGGCATGCCAGGCCAGGGGGGCGAAGGTGGCGGCGGTGACGGGCTCAGCCCCGAGGAGCTGGCCGAGCTTCTGTATCAGGCGCTCCTCAAGGGTGACGACGCCCTGATGCGGGCTCTGGCTCGCCAGGCAGTGAAGCGCTATGCGGGAATGGAGCCGGGCCGCCCGGTTGGTGGCACCTACTACCTGTACCGCACGCTTCGGAACCTCGACCTTGATGGGCTGCTCGAGCGGCTGATGGAGCAGGCCAGAGATCGGTCTCCTCAGCCGCTCACTTCGCTTGAGGAGCGCTTGGAGAAAGACGAATACGACAACAGAATCGAACAGCTCAAGAAAGAGATAGAGGCCGAGATTCGTCGTCGCCTTGTGGCTGACCGTGGCGCAGAAGCCATGGCCAAAACGCTGCGCAAACCTTTGCCCGAAGATGTCGACTTCATGCACGCCAGCCGCGAGGAAATGGCCAGCCTCAGGCGGGCCATTTACCCGCTCACCCGAAAGTTGGCCGTTCGCCTGGCCAGGATGAGGCGCCACGGAAGGAAGGGGCCGCTGGATTTTCGCAGCACCGTGCGTCACTCGCTCAGCTACGGCGGCGTCCCGGCCGAGCCGAAGTTTCGCTTCCCAAAACCGTCGAAGCCCGAGATCATCGTGATCGCCGACATCTCGGGCTCAGTAGCTGCGTTCGCCCGCTTCACGCTGCACCTCGTCTATGCCATCTCGGGCCAGTTCTCGAAAGTGCGGGCGTTTGTGTTCATCGATGGGCTCGACGAGGTAACCCAGTTCTTCGAGGGCGTCGATGACATCGCCGAAGCCGTTCACCGGGTCAACACCGAGGCTGATGTGGTGTGGGTTGACGGCCACTCCGACTACGGCCACGCATTCGAAGTGTTCTGGGAGACGTACGGCAAAGATGTGAACCCAAAATCAACAGTGCTGGTTCTGGGAGATGCCAGAAACAACTATCACGCTTCGCAGGCTTGGATCATGAAAGAGATCCAGCATCGAGCCCGCAAGTTGTTCTGGTTGAACCCCGAACCGAAGGCCTACTGGGATACCGGCGACTCAATCATTGGCGAGTACAGCGCCCACTGCGACGGCGTCTTTGAGGTGCGGAACCTTCGCCAACTCGAAAAGTTCGTCGACAATCTGGTCTGAGCCGATCAGGTTGTCGCGCCGTGTTAGCGGAGCAGTTCGGCCAGCCTGAAGGCCAAGTCAAGGCTCTGGCCAGCATTAAGCCGAGGGTCACACATTGTCTCGTACCTGGTTGGAAGGTCTGCATCGGCCACCTCGAAGGTGCCGCCAACACACTCGGTAACGTCGTCTCCGGTTAGCTCAACATGAATTCCGCCCGGCCACGTGCCTGCTGCCCGGTGAGCGGCAAAAAACCCAGAGACCTCGGCCATAATCGAGTCGAGATGGCGGGTCTTTCGGCCTGACTTCGAAGTGTAGGTGTTGCCATGCATGGGGTCACACGCCCACACCACTGGATGGCCCGAGTCTCGAACTGCCTCAAGTAGGGGCGGAAGCCCCGCCTCGACGTTGTCGGCTCCCAGCCGAACTATGAGAGTGAGCCTGCCTGCTTCGCGCTGTGGGTCCAGGGCATCGCACAGGCCGACCACATCGTCTGGGGTTGCGGTTGGGCCGATCTTGCACCCAATTGGGTTGTTGATCCCACGGAAGAACTCGACGTGGGCGCCGCTGAGCTGACGGGTCCGTTCACCGACCCAGACCATGTGGGCAGAACAGTCGTACCACTTGCCGGTGAGGCTGTCTTGGCGGGTGAGTGCCTCTTCGTACTGAAGAATCAGCGCCTCGTGGCTGGTGTAGAAGTCTGCCTCGTTGATCTCTGGATGGTTGGATGAGATTCCTGCGGCTTCCATGAACTTGAGGGCTCGGTCGATCTCGTTTCCAAGATCGGCATAACGTTGGCCAGCGGGCGATGCCGCAACGAACTCTTGGTTCCACGCCTGAACCTGGCGCAGATCGGCAAAGCCGCCCTTGGTGAACGCTCTGAGGAGGTTGAGGGTGGACGCAGACTGGTTGTAGGCCTGGAGCAGCCGGTTCGGGTCGGGAATCCGGTCGCCGGGGGAGAAGGCAATGTCGTTGACCATGTGACCCAGAAACGATGGCAACTCGGTTCCGTCAATGGTTTCGGTTGGGCTTGACCGGGGCTTGGCGAACTGGCCCGCGATCCGTCCAACTTTTACCGTTGGCACTCCGGCGGAGTATGTGAGGACGACCGCCATTTGCAGCACAACCCGAAGCTTGTCCCGGATGGCGTCGGCTGCGAATCCGTCGAAGGACTCAGCGCAGTCTCCCGCTTGCAGCAGGAAGGCCTTGCCAGCTGCCACCTCAGCCAACCGTTCGCGCAGGGCGCGGGCTTCGCCAGCAAACACTAGTGGGGGAACTGCGCTCAGTTCCTTTTCAACCCGTTCCAGCTCTGCTGGGTCGGGCCAGGTTGGTTGCTGCTTGGCTTCGAAGCGGCGCCAGCTTCCGGGGTTCCATGTCAAAGGAGACAGTGTCGTCACAGAAGACAGTCTCTCCCAACCAGGCCCTGCTGGCAACGCGGTTTAGTAAGCAACGAGGTTTATCAGGCAGCGTCGAAATCTGCGATTACGTCGCCTGCCTGGTCTCGCACCGCGCTGACGGCTCGCTTGACAAGACGGCGAGCGGCTTCGGCGGTTACGCCCAGTTCCTCGCCGACCTCGCGATAGCTGCGCTTGCGACCGTCGTTGAGGCCGAACCGCTGCTCAACGGCGTAGCGAGCCCGAGGGTCGAGCACGTCGAGCAGACCGGTAACCATGGTCTCCTCGGCCTTCGCCATGACCTCGATTTCGGGGCCGGGCTTTGAGTCTGGAAGCAGATCTACCAGTTCGTTGGAATCGTCGTCACCAATGGTGCGATCCAGCGAGGTAGGGGTAGTGAGGCGGTGGAGGCGAGCATGCTCGTCGTCCAGTTCGTCTCCGTCTCCCGAAACCGCTCGAAGGGCAGCGCGAAGGCTGGCCGAACGATCACCAGGCAGCCGAACCAGGCTGGCCTTCTGGTCTAGCGCCCGGCCAATGGCCTGACGGATCCAGAATGTGGCATAGGTGGAGAACTTGAAGCCCTTGCGCCAGTCGAACTTGTCGACTGCGTGCTCGAGGCCAAGGTTTCCCTCCTGGATAAGATCCAGAAGTTCCATCGACGGCGGCAGGGGGTAGCGACGGGCCACGCTGACCACCAGCCGAAGGTTGGCCCGGATAAACCGGTCCTTGGCTCTGGCGGCGGCTCGTGCGGAGCGCCGGTTTTCGACTGTGTTTTTGCCAAGCTCAATTGCTTCGCGGGCGTCGTGGCCCTTTTCGATGATTTGGCTTAGCTCTCGTTCCTCGTCTGCGGTGAGAAGGGGTACGAGACCGATTTCGTTGAGGTACTGACCTACTGAGTCACTCATAACGCGCTCTTTACTGTGTTTGTGGTTTGCGGGGGGAGGGGTTCTGGGGATAGCGCACGCCGGTGTGCGCTGGATTATGCTGGTTGAACGTCAGCTTGAATTTCGCCTTTGTAGAGTCATCTGACGCTGCTGGAGCATCTGACGTTGATGGAGCATCTGATGGTTATGGGACCGTGGGTAGCTGTCGGTGGTGATCAGGTGGATGCGCGGGCATCATTCAAGACCGTGGCGCTACAAGCACGAACGCCATTACTAGTACATATTACTCCCGTTGTCTGGGTGACATATGTCACTTCAGGTTGAAACGACTCCTTCTCCAGGTATGGCCAGACCCTCCTCAGCCCTGCGGAGAGTGGGAATTTTGGGCGGAACCTTCGACCCGCCTCACATTGCGCATATTGTCGTTGCTCATCAAGTTCAACGCCAATTGGGGCTTGATTCTGTCGTTTTGGTCGTTGCGAACAATCCCTGGCAGAAGGAGGGGACCCGGCCGATCACGCCTGCTGCCACCCGATTCCAATGGGTCTCGGCCGCGGTGGAAGGCATCCACGGCCTGGATGTTTCTGATGTCGAACTGCGAATCGGTGGGCCCAGCTACACCATCGACACCCTCGAGGTTCTGGTCAGCGAAGAACCCGAGACCGAATGGCTCGTTGTTGTTGGGGCCGACGCCGCTGCCGGTCTCGATACGTGGCACCGGGCAGACGAACTGCGCACGATGGCCGAAGTTGTTGTTGTGAACCGGCCGGGTGGCCACGCCAACCCGCCGCCCCTCTGGCGGATCACCAATGTGGAAGTGCCGTCGCTTGACCTCTCTTCAAGCGACCTCAGGGCCATGGTGGCCGCAGGCAAGTCGGTGCGGTTCCTCGTACCTGACCGTGTCGTTGAAATGATGGCTGCGGCTGGGGCCTATCGTTCGCAGTCTTGATGCCGGAGCCAACACCCGTGTCGCCTGTCGAGGGCCGTTTCCGGTTCGGGCGAGCCTTGTTTGTGTTGATCGAGATTGCGCTGCTAACCGCAGTGCCCGTGCTTGCCTTCTTCGGATTCTCACGCCTGCTCCAGTCCACCGCTGGCGAGTTTGTGGTGACCCCGGGCCCCGAAGACCCCGGCTGGCAGGCCTTTGTCGACCCCACGCCAGTGTTGGCCGTGATCGAGATGCGGGCCAGCTCAGTTACCGGCGTGGCGTTGCTGATCGGGTCTGGCGGCGGTGCTGGCGGAGCTGTTCTGCTGATACCGGGCTCGATGCTCGTCACGGACACGCCCCTCGCAGAACAGGCACCCGACAAGGTCGTTGCCAGCCTCGAAACACTTCTCAAGCTGCGAATTCACTCGATGGTGATTGCCGATCGCCAAGCCTGGGAAGAGGTCCTAGGCGGATCTGAGATCGAGGTTGAGAACCCCGACCCGATTGAGGGGCCAGACGGTGAGGTGCTGTCAGTTGGTGAACTACTTCTGAGCGCCAAAACGATTCCGTCGTTCCTTGGCAGCCCGTCCGGCAACGCAGATGTGCTGGGGCTCGAGTTCCGCCGGGCGATCCTTTGGACGGCCATGCTCCAGCGCCTCCCGGCAGCCGAAGAGCTCGAGACGGCAGGTTCGGAGGCTCAAACGGCGCCAGCCGATGTGGCCGATCCAAGCTATCTGTCGCTTCAGTTGCGTCAGCTCTCGACAGGAAC
>QIKW01000222.1 GCA_003231975.1 Acidimicrobiia bacterium | reverse complement strand
GCTGTAGAGCATTCCCCCGTGGCCCATTGCGATTCCGTCGTCGACCGCAATGGTGTTGAACTCTTTGGCCACGCCGCCTGCCGCCTCGATTTCCCTGGCAACAAGTTGACCAAGGTCTTTCAGGTGCACGTGGCCCGGAACAAACTGGGTGAAGGAGTTGGCAATGGCGATGATTGGCTTTTCGAAATCGTCGTCGGTCATCCCGGTGGCCCGCCACAGGGCGCGAGCGCCAGCCTGATTTCGGCCCTTGGTTGTTGTGTGAGAGCGATACTGAGCCATCTACCAAGGCTAGGGCCCCACGTCGCCTAATGTTTGGTGATGTCTATTGCATCCGAAAAGCGGGTACTGCTTGCAGTGCGGGTGGCCCTCGTTGTGGCCATCGCAATCACTGTTGTGTTTCCAAACTGGGAACAATTCGCTGGCAAGGGCATGGCGTTTCGCGCTCCCTTCTATTTGCTGCCGCTGGTGATTGTTCCCTTTGTGTGGAGGAGGCTTGGCGGCCACCAGCCCTACCCCTATCTCGTTGACGCCCTTGTGATCTCGCCCTTCCTGCTAGACACGCTTGGCAACGTTCTGAACTTCTACAACAACTACGAACGCACAGACGACGTGCTGCACTTCTTCAACTGGGTGCTCCTGATTGGCGGGGTCACGCTTGGTCTCGCCAGAACGAACATTGGGAAACTGAACGCGTGGACGCTGGGCTGGGGCCTTGGAGGCCTCGCAATCATCTGGTGGGAGGTTGCTGAGTTCCTGGTCCAAAAGGCGGGAACCGCTGGCCTCTCGCTTACATATGAAGACACAGTTGGAGACCTCGTGATGTCAAATGTTGGTGGCGCAGTTGGCGCCGCACTTGCAATCAAATTCGGCTGGCAACGCACCAAGGAACGCCAGGCCTCGGGCTACAGCCAAGAACCGGTTCGGGCTGCGTAGTCTCTGGCCGCCGGCAGCATCAGGTCAGTGGCACCCGCTCTGGCCGCTGAGCTAGACGTGGCTTGATGCGCCTTGTCCAAATCCAATCGGTGAGCCTCAGGCACGGTCAGCGGCGGCCTTGGGGCTATTGCCAGCTCTGGCAGTTCTGTCAACGCCGCGTCTCGGGCGGCGGCGCTTTCATACCAACCCAGCTCATTGATCTGAGCCCACTTGTCTGCGCCCATAATCAGAACATCGAAACCGCTTGCAATCTCTGCCAGCAGCCTGGCATCAGTTACCGCAACGCTAAGCCACGGGAACGGGGCCGCGGCCTCTTCAAGTACCTGGAACCGCTCGGCGAATGGCGGCCGCGAAACGTGTTCCTTTGCCAGCGGTAGGCGGCTGACCGACCACACAACTTTGTCAAGCCCACGCTGCTGTTTGGCCGCAACTGTTACTGCCAGATGAGCGGTGGTTGGCGGGTTGAACGACCCTGGATAGACACCAACCCGGCTCATGGATCGGGGGGCAAGTCTGGCATTAGCTGGTCGAACAACCAAGACCTCATCAGGTCTTCAACCACTGCTCCGAACTGAGTGCGAACCAAGGCCAAGAAGTCCTCAGTTGATGCTGTTTGGCCCTCGAACTGAACAACCCAAATTTTCAACAGGGCGAAGAAATCCTGGTCTCCAACCGTGCGCCGCAACGCTTCGAGGGTGAGAGCGCCCCGCAAGTAGACGGTGCTGTCGAACATGGTGGCGGCCCGCACCTGGGTTGGCGGCCTTAGCCGCTCGGCTGCTGCGAAAGCGGCCCGCTGATCGAACGTGGTGCCGCCGTCTTCCTCGGTCCAGTACTGGTCGGCCCACGAAGCGAACCCCTCGCTAAGCCAGATGTCTTCCCACGTTTCGCTTGAAACACTGTTGCCGAACCACTGATGAGCCAGTTCGTGGGCCAGAACGTTCTCTACCGTTCGCCGCCTCAAAGTTAGAAAGTCCACATCGAACAGGCTGAGTGTTTGGTTTTCAAGGGCGAAGGAAAGATCGTCTGGAACAGCAACCACTCCGTAGGAATCAAACGGGTATGGCCCGAACAGTTCGGTGAACTGTTCGAGCATTTCGTTGGTGCTGGCTAGGGCGGGAACCAGCTGAGCCGCCCGGTCGGTTGGCAACACGTTCCTGATGACAACGCCGCCTGCCCCCTCGGTGGTGAAGATGGTGAAATCGCCAGTAACCACCGAGGCCAGATAGGTGGCCATCGGGTCATCCATTTCCCACACAAAGGTTGACGTTGTGCCAGTGGATGTTTGCGAGGTGAGCAAGCCGGGCCCGGCAGCAACTTGGCCCAGTGGCACAGTTACCGCCACCCGAAACGTTGCCTTGTCTGTTTGATAGTCGTTTGCCGGGAACCAGGTGGCGGCGCCAAGTGGTTGGGAGGCAACAAAGGTGCCCCAATCCCTGGTGTGCCAGCCAAGGGCGAAGAACCCGGAAGGATCGTCAACCGGTTCTGGTTGGCCGCGATACTCAACCCTCACGGTGGCAACGGTGCCCTGAGGCAAGGCGGACGAGGGCTGAACAATTAGCTCCCTGCCCCGCCTCTCAACATCTGCTTCCACCCCGTTCACAAATACTCGGTCAACGGTAAGCCCGATCAGGTCGAGGTTGAATTGATCGAGGGGGAAGTCTGGGAAGATTCGCAACTCTGCCTGGGCCCTGAACTCGCCACCTGTGAGGTTGATCTCGATGTTGTAGTGCTCTACGTCATAGCCCGAGTTGCCAAGGCCGGGAAACAATGGATCGTTGAGGGAGTCTCCGCCTGCCCGCGGGGTGGCCTGCTGCAAGGTAGTGCTGCTGGAGGCGGGCGCCGGTGGCTGGCTGCTCGGATCGCCGTCGGGAGTGCTGTTGGGAGGCGCGGTGGCGCTCGGATCGCCGTCGGCAGGAGCGGTGGTTGGGCGGCCGGGCTGGCCCTCGTTTGCCACCGCCTCTTCGTTGCCTGAGCCAAGCAGCCCACAGCCCGAGAGCACAAGCGCGACCGCAAGCAAAACAGCCATCAAGCGATAGCGCACGGAAGCAGAGATGGTGGGAAGCACCGCGCCATTGCATCAGGTCCGGCACCCTCTTTGGTGGCACGGGCTCAGGAAATCAGGGACCTTCGGTTCGGATTCGCTGAACTTCGGACATGGCGTCTCTCAGTCTGTCGATCCATTCGCCCTGATTCTGGCCAACCTGGCTGACGCACCACGCCAATGCTTCAGATCGACTGTGGGCCACACCAGATTGAATCAGGGTTTCCAGAACCTGGCGATCATCAAATCGGAGCCTGGTCATCACCGGCACCGAGGTGGTTGTGAAGCTCATCTCGACCGGGCCGCACGATGCAGCCCATGAAACCGCGCGCTGCCACCGTATTTGGGCCGACTCGGCAATCTTCATGCGGGCCAGACGTGTTTCCTCGCGGAACCCCGAGATCCGCGCCGTTGCCGCAACCCTCAGCGCGTCTTCACCTTCTGGGGCGTTGGCTGGTTCGGCCAGCGGCCCGCAAACAATGATCTCGTCGCGGTCGGTGCGAACCGAGACGGGCCCGCTGAACCAGGTGTCGGGGATCCGGCCAGCAAACCAGGCAGCGGCGTCGTCGGTTGTGCAGGCAGGGCGACTGGCCATAACTAGCTCCTGGGAACAAATCGATCGATCGGGACGTTGACTAACATTACATGTAAGTTCGTAATCTTTGCAAGGAGAATTCCCGGTGCCAAGTAAGACCCAATCGGCCAACAGCCAAAGCGATAAACCCAAACCAGGCAATCACAACCTGGGCAAGACAGAGGTTCTGCCGCTGTTGCCCTTGCCAGAAGGCGTTGTTTTTCCCGAAATGGTTGTAACCATCTCGATCCAATCAGACGAGGCTCGGCTGGCAACAGAGGCAGCCACAAACAACCGGCTGCTGCTGGTGTCGCGCTTTGCTGACAAAACACCCGCTGACAAAACATCCGCCGACAAAACACCGGCCGACGGGGACCGGGAACCTGGCCGGTATGCCACCGTTGGCGTTGTTGCCAGCATCGAGGATCGGGCAACCCTGCCAGACGGCACTCCGGCTCTTACTGTTCGGGCCCTTCACCGCGCCATTGTTGGGGCGGGCGTGATCGGCACCTCGGCTGGCGTTTGGGTTGAGGTTGAGCACGCCCCAGACCCAGAGCCAACCCCGGATCAGGAAACCCTGGCCGTTGAGTACAGGGCGGCCGCAGGCACGCTTTTGGACCGCGTTGGCGGCGGGCGGCTGATGGGTGCGTTGAAAGAGATTGACCACCCTGGCGCCCTGGCCGACTCAATTGCCTACTGGCCCGACCTCACCTTTGAACGCAGGGTTGAACTGGTTGAGGCCATCGACGTTGACACTCGCCTGGGGTTGGCAACGGCGTGGGTGAAAGAATCTCTGGCCGAGTTGGAAGCGCGGGATCGCATCCAGAAAGAAGTTACCGATGGCCTCGAGAAGGGCCAGCGAGAGGCGATCCTTCGAAGGCAGATGGCAGCCATTCAAACCGAACTGGGCGAAGGCGACGGCGAGGCAATCGACGACTACCGCTTGAGCCTGGCCGGTTTGGTTGCGGCAGAGGCGATCACCTCGGCAGTTGCCGAAAGCATCGAGCGCGAGATCGCAAGGCTGGAGCGCACCGGCAACGAATCTATGGAAGCCAACTGGATTCGCACCTGGCTAGACACCGTGTTCGAGATCCCCTGGAACGATCATTCTGGCGAACAACTGGACCTTGCCGAGGCAAGGCGAATTCTGGACGCCGATCACACGGGACTGGAAGACGTTAAGGACCGACTAGTTGAGTACCTGGCGGTCCGCAAGCTCCGAGCCGAGCGAGACGGGAAGGCCACCGCGGGGCCAAAGCCGGACCCCGCCGCCAAAGGCGCCACACCAAGGCGAGGCGGAGTGATCCTGTCTCTTGTTGGCCCTCCGGGTGTTGGCAAAACCTCGCTTGGGGAATCAATCGCCAAGGCCCTTGGCCGCAGCTTTGTTCGCCTTGCCCTTGGCGGCATCCGAGATGAAGCCGAGATTCGTGGCCACCGGCGAACCTACGTTGGCGCCAGGCCAGGAAGCCTGGTGCGTGCCCTCACCGAAGCGGGAACCATGAACCCCGTAGTGCTGCTTGACGAGGTCGACAAGATAAGTGGCGGCTGGCAGGGAGACCCCTCGGCCGCGCTGCTGGAAGTGCTTGACCCAGCCCAGAACCACTCGTTCCGAGACCACTACCTTGAGTTCGAGCTTGATCTGTCTGGTGTTGTGTTCATTGCAACCGCCAACGTGGTTGACACCATCCCGGGCCCGCTGCTTGACCGCATGGAGGTGATCACTCTCGACGGTTACACCGAGCGGGAGAAGGCAACCATCGCCACCGACCATCTGCTGCCCCGCCTTGTTGAGCGCAACGGACTCGGCCCAGCCGACCTCGTCATCACCGACCAGGCAATCTCGTCAATTGCTGGCAACTACACCCGTGAGGCTGGCGTGCGCAGGCTTGAACGCATGCTGGATAAGGCCATTCGGAAGTCGGCAACCAAGATCGCAACCGGC
>QIKW01000008.1 GCA_003231975.1 Acidimicrobiia bacterium | reverse complement strand
GAGAACCAACCGATATGGCAGAGCTCCAACTGGTTCCCGCCAAGCTCCATGAGTTTTGAACTGATTCGCCGTCGCGGGGGCCTTGGTCAATAAAGTCATCCAGTCCGCAAGAAAAGGGGAAATTATGAAAACCGCAAGATCTGTCAAGAGTTGGGGGCGCCTCCTGGCGATTCTGACTGCACTGTTTCTCGTTGCCGCCGCGTGCGGCAACGGTGACGATCCCGAGGAGGGAACAGCCACCACCGCAGCTGCGGCAGGCGAGGGTGAAGCAGCTGGCGGCTGCGCCACCGATCCGGTAAGGGCCGCCTTTGTATATATAGGTCCGGTCGGCGATGCAGGTTGGACCAAAAAGCACGACGACGGCCGGCTGGCTCTTGAAGCAGCCCTTGGTGACTGTGTAGACACCGCCTTCCTCGAAGGTGTGCCCGAGGGTGCTGAATCCGAGGCGGTTTTCGAGCGCTTGGCCAGAGACGGCAACGACGTAATCTTCGGCACTTCGTTTGGCTACATGGACCAGATGCTTGCCGTTTCCGAACGGTTCCCAGATGTCAAGTTCGAGCACGCCACCGGCTTCAAAACTAGTGAAAACATGGGCACCTACTTCGGTGCGGCTGAAGAGGCCCGCTACTTGTCCGGAATGGCCGCAGGGGCAGTCACCGAAGGTAACCAGATTGGCTATGTTGCCGCCTTCCCAATTCCCGAGGTTCTTCGTGGAATCAACGCTTTCACTCTTGGTGTGCAGCGAATCAACCCAGATGCAACCGTTGAGGTTGTATGGACCTCAACCTGGTTCGATCCGGTGATCGAAAAGGAAGCAGCCGAGGCCCTGCTGAATGGCGGGGCCGACGTAATCGCCCAGCATCAAGACACTCCGTCAGCAGGCGAAGCAGCCCAAGAGGCTGGCGGCTACTGGCTTGGTTACAACGACGACATGTCGCGCTTTGCCCCCGAAGCCTGGCTTACCGCTCCGGTTTGGGATTGGGGTCCGTTCTACATCAGCGTGGTTGAAGACATCCAGAACGACACCTGGACCTCAGACCAATACTACGGAACAACCGCAGACGGGTTGGTCAATTTGTCCCCTGTCTCCGACATCGTTCCAGCTGATGTTCGAGATCAGATCGAGGCGCTAAAGGCCGAGATCGTTGCCGGTACTTTCGCTCCGTTCAACGGCCCAGTTAACAACCAGGATGGGGCCGAAACCGTTGCCGCTGGTGACTCGCCGGATCTGGGAACGCTGCTTGGCATGGACTACTTTGTAGAAGGTGTAATCGGCAGCGCCAGCGGCTGATTGTTATGACCGCCTCACCTGCCGGCCCGGGCTCTGACCACCCGGGCCGGCCGGCGGCAATCGCCGCTGTACAAGTCACCAAACGGTTTCCTGGTGTTCTGGCCAACGACAAAGTTGACTTTCACGTTGACGTTGGCGAGGTGCACACCATTCTTGGCGAGAACGGTGCAGGAAAGAGCACGCTGGCCGCCATGTTGTGTGGCCTCTACCAACCCGATGAGGGCCAGATCTTTCTGTCTGGCGCCCCGGTTCGTTTGCGCAGCCCGCGCGAAGGGCTGGCCAAGGGAATCGGCATGGTCCACCAACACTTTCGCCTGGTCGAGCGGTTCACCGTTGCTGAGAACGTGGTGCTTGGAGACCCTCAGCAAGCGCGCTTCATCAAGGCAACCGAAGTTGAGGCAAGAGTTGGCGAGATCGGCGAGCGGTTTGGCCTACCGATCAACCCGCGGGCCAGGATCGCCGACCTCACTGTTGGGCAGCGCCAGCGAGTAGAGATCGTGAAGATGCTCTACCGAGGCGCAGATGTGTTGTTGCTCGACGAGCCAACCGCGGTGCTCACCCCCAACGAAGTGGATGCGCTGTTTCAAACTGTCGAGGCAATGACAGCCGAGGGCAAGGCCATCGTCTTTATTAGTCACAAGCTCGGCGAGGTGATGGCAGTTAGCGACCGGGTCACCGTCATGCGTGCAGGCGCGGTCACCGGCGAAGTCGCCACCGCTGACACCAGCCAGCGCCACCTGGCAGAGTTGATGGTTGGTCGCCCGGTTGAGGTTGAAACCCGAAGGGGTCAGTCCCCGTCCGACGTTGCCCTGTCAGTCCAAGGACTCGACGTTGTTGAAGACGGCCAGAAAGTGGTTGACGGGCTTGACCTCGAGGTGCGGCGAGGCGAGATTGTTGGCATTGCCGGAGTTGCAGGCAACGGCCAACGGCCCCTGGCCCGGGCGATAGCAGGCATGATCAAGCCCTCTGCTGGTTCGGTCAGCATTTGCGGCAAAGACGTTACGGCTAAGGGCACAAAGGCTGCCCGAAAAGCTGGTTTAGCCTTCGTGCCAGAAGACCGTCTCGGCACCGGCCTGGTTCCGGGGCTCAGCCTCACCGACAACATGCTGCTTACGCGCAAGCGGGGTTTCTTTGTGAACCGCAGCGAGGCGAGGGCCGAGGTTGAAACGGCGATTGTCGACTACGAAATCAAAACGCCGAGCACCGAAGCCCAGGCTCGTCTGCTCTCCGGCGGCAACTCACAGAAGGTTCTGCTGGCCAGGGAACTGGCCAACCTAGGCACCCCGGACGGCCCTCAGGTGGTGGTTGTCTCAAGCCCAACCCGCGGCCTCGACATCGGCGCTGCTGAGTTTGTGCGAGGCCTCCTACACGAGGCAAGAGAACGGGGGGCGGCTGTTCTGATCATCAGTGAAGACCTCGAAGAGGTGCGAAGCTTGTCAGACCGCATGGCCGTGCTTTACCGCGGTCGCGTGGCCGTCGAAGGGCCAACCGATCAGCTCTCCATCGAACAGATCGGCCTGGCAATGGCGGGCGTTGCCGAAGAGGGGGCAGCGTGATTCCGTTCCAATTCCGCCTCGAACGTCGGCTCGATCGCAAGTGGTGGCACAGCGTGTTGACTCCGCTGCTGTCGGTTCTAGCTGCTCTTGCTGCTGGCGCTGTATTCCTGGCCATCGAAGGGCTCAATCCCATAAGGGTCTACCTCGATCTCTTCGAGGTCAGCTTTACCGACAAGTTCGGGATCACAGACAGCCTCACCGTTGCTGTGCCGCTAATCCTCACCGGGCTGGCAGCAGCGGTCGCCTTTCGGATGAACCTGTTCAATATCGGCGCCGAAGGACAGCTCTACCTGGGGGCAATCTTTGGCTCGTGGGCCGGGCTTCAGTTCGCCGATGGCTTGCCAACTATCGTCGGTGTTGGCCTGGTTCTCCTCGCCGGAGCCGTCGGTGGTGCATTCTGGGCTCTGCCCGCAGCTTTCTTCAAAGCCTATTTTGGCACCAGCGAGATCATCACAACGCTGATGCTCACCTTCATCGGGCTGTTCTTCATGCGTTACCTGATCTTTGGATCGAAGTCCTTCTGGCGAGACCCGGACTCGGCCAACTTCCCGCAGGGCAAAAAGGTTCCCGAATCGGCCCGCTTCGAACTATGGGGCAACACCCGTCTGCATTGGGGCCTCATCTTTGCCCTGGCCGTCGTGGTGGCGGTCTGGGTTCTGATCCGCTACACCTCGATTGGTTTTGACATGAATGTGGTTGGCTCGTCGCACGCCTCGGCCCAGTACGCAGGCATTCCGGTGCGGCGAACAGTGATGTTTGCACTGCTTATGTCTGGTGCTCTTGGAGGGCTGGCAGGGGCCACCGAGGTGGCGGGAAGAGCCTACGCACTAGATCCAAACGGCCTGCAACTTGGCCTGGGTTTCACCGGCATCGTTGTGGCGTCGCTTGCCAGGTACAACCCGTTTGCAATAGTGCTCGTTGCTGTTTTCCTCGGCGGGTTGCGCAACGCAGGTATAGCCCTTCAAGGATTGCCGGGCGAGCGCGTACCTGTTGAGGTTTCCCTGATGTTGCAGGGCGCTATTCTCTTGTTCGCAATCGGAGGCGAGATTTTCTCCCACAACAGGCTGTCTCTTGTAAGAACAACCAAGGCGGTGGCAACATGAACGACACCGCACTGGTTCTCACCCTGGCGGCGTCAATGGCGGCGGCGGTGCCCATTGCCTTGGCCGCCCTTGGAGAATTGCTGGCCGAAAAAGCGGGCGTGATCAACCTTGGGGTTGAGGGCATGATGTTGATTGGCGCCGTCACTGCGTTTCAGGTTGGCGACGCCAGCGGAAGCCTCTGGCTGGCCCTACTGGCTGGGAGCCTGGCGGGGGCGGTGTTTGCCTCTATCCACGCCTTCTTGTGCGTAACCCTGCGAGCCAACCAGATCGTTTCGGGCCTCGCCCTTGTGATCTTTGGCATTGGTTTGTCAACCTTCATTGGTAAGTCCATCGAAGGCCAGCCCCTGGCCACCGACTTTCGGCCCGTTCGCTTCGGCGCCTTGGCCGACATTCCCCTAATCGGGCCGCTGTTCTTCAATCAAGACCCCATGCTGTATGCCACCATTGCCATTGCTGTTCTGATAGGGGTTTACCTCAATCGCACAAAGGCCGGGCTGGCCGTGCGGGCTGTTGGCGAGAGCCCGGGAACCGCAGACACAATGGGCGTTGCGGTAGCCGCCATCCGCTACATCCATGTGATGCTTGGTGGGCTGCTTGCCGGCATGGGAGGCGCCTACCTGATCCTTGGCCAGGTGCCGTCGTGGAGCCAAGCTGGAACCACAGCAGGCATCGGCTGGATCGCTCTTGCCCTTGTGGTGTTTGCCTCGTGGAAGCCAATGCGAGTGATACTTGGAGCATTCCTGTTCGGGTTCGCCAGACGGGCCAACTTCTGGTTGCAGGGCGAGGGGGTCGACATCCCCGCTGAGTTCCTTTCAATGATGCCCTACCTGCTAACCATCATCGTGCTTGTGGTGTGGGGCACCAGAGATCTGCGCCGCAAGATCGGCGCCCCCGCCGCCTTGGGAATTCCCTACATCAGAGACGAGCGCTGATGGAGTTGCATGAAGTTCAACGGCCGCCAACCCGGGTGGCGCGCTATGAAGCGCCTGACACGCTTGACGATGCGTTTCGGCTGCTTGCCTCCAACCCCAATGCTCGCCCGATCGCGGGGGGAACGGATCTGCTTGTAGAGCTGGATCGGGGCCACCACACGAACACTGAGATGTTGCTGGACCTTGGGCGGATACCCGGCCTCGATCAGATCACGGTGCACGGCAATTCGGTCACTATCGGTGCCCTGGTTACCCACAACCAGGTGGTTGGGTCTGGCGAATGCCAAAGGTTGGCGCTGCCGTTGGCTCAGGCCTGTTTGGAAGTTGGGTCTCCTCAGCTCAGGAATCGGGCGACCGTTGTTGGCAACGTGGTTACCGCCAGCCCTGCCAACGACACAATCTCGGCCTTGCTGGCGCTCGGTGCATCCGTGCAAGTTGACTCTGCCAGCGGCAGGCGCCGAGTTCGGTTGGTTGACTTCATCACGGGTTTCCGCACAACCGATCTGCAACCAGGAGAGCTGGTGACAGCCATCTCAATTCCGTCGCTTGCACCCACTGATGGCGGGCTCGTTAGGCGCGGCATCTTTGTGAAGCTTGGGTTGCGTCGCCATCTCGGTCGTTCACATCGCAGCCACCGTTGCCCTTGATGGCAACATCGTTAGCGATGCCACCCTGGCCCTTGGAAGCGTGGCGCCAACGGTGGTAATTGTGCCAGATATTGCCGACCGGCTCCGAGGGTCTGCCTTAGACGACGCGGCCATTGCTATTGCGGCCCAGGCAGCAGCGGAAGCTGCCGCCCCAATTGCCGACATTCGGGCCAGTGCAGAGTTTCGAGCCGAGATGGTAAGCACAATGACCGCCAGGGCATTCGAGGCTTTGGCCAAGAATCGCCAGGCTGCCCAATGGCCTGAGTCTCCGCCGCTGCTTTGGGGCTCTGGCTTCGACGGCACCTTTCCAACTGGCCAAGGCACGGCAACCGGCGTCTCTTTTGATGATTCAATCTCGACCACCGTGAACGGCACTCCTGTTGTCGGAGCGCATGCTGCCGGGGTCACCCTTTTAGATTGGCTTCGAGATGAGGCTGGCCTCACCGGAGTGAAAGAGGGCTGCGCCGAAGGAGAGTGTGGGGCCTGCACCGTAGACCTCGACGGCGCAGCAGTGATGAGCTGCTTGGTGCCTGCCGCCCGGGCCTCAGGAGCGACGGTGGTAACTGTGGAAGGCCTTGCATCCGAAGAGTCGCTGCATCCGATTCAGGAAGCCTTTGTCGAAACTGGGGCCGTG
>QIKW01000211.1 GCA_003231975.1 Acidimicrobiia bacterium | reverse complement strand
CACTTGAAATGGGCTTAGATCTATCGACGGTTAAGGGCTCTGGCCCCGGCGGGCGGATCACCGTTGCCGACCTGGAAGGGGCCCGGCCCGGCCAGCCTGTTAGCACCAGCGCGACTGCCACTTCCAGCCAAACTCCTCCTCTCCAAACTTCCAAGCAAACCGCTGGCCGCCAAGCTGGCTCGGTCGGCCAGATCGAATTCGGTGAACATCCATTGCGCGGCATCCGAAGGGTTACCGCCGAGGCCATGGAACGCTCCTGGCAGGTGCCCCACATCCATGGCGCCGACGAACTCGACGCCACCAACCTTTTGTCTGGAAGGAAGCTGATCAAGTCGCTTCATCCCGAAGCAGCAGCCAACCTCACTCCCCTTGCCTTCTTTGTTGCCGCAGTGGCCGACGCGCTGCGTCGCTTTCCAATCGTCAATGCTCAAATTGTTGTTGGTGGCCCTGGCGAAGCTGGCCACATCGAGGTGCACCAGAACGTCAACATCGGCATTGCGGTATCCACACAAGCCGGTCTGATAGTTCCCGTCATAAAGGATGCCGACCAGCGTTCTCTGTTCGACCTGGCAGATCAGATCACCCAACTTTCCAAGTCGGCCCGAGACCGAACCATCACCGGCGAGGAGCTACGCAACGGCACCTGCACCGTCACCAACTACGGAAGCCTCGGCGGCCGATACGCCACACCGATCATTAGATCGCCCGAGGCCGCAATCGTCGGTTTCGGATCGATCAGAGAACGGCCATTTGCGCGAAACGGCAAGGTAACGGCTACGCCAACTCTGCCCATCGCGGTTGGTGCCGACCACCGCCTTATAGACGGCGACGTGATGACAGCATTCCAAGAACACATCATTGGGCTTCTAACCGACCCGGTCGCGTTGTCAGTGAGATGAGAGGCATTGGCTGATGGTTGTTGGCGAGGTTGCCGAAAGGGCAGACGTTGTGGTGATCGGCGGTGGACCCGGCGGTTACGTCGCCGCATTGAGGTGCGCCGATTTGGCCAGGAAACGAAACGAGAGCCGCCGGGTTGTTCTGATAGAGCGCCAGGCGGTTGGCGGCACCTGTCTGAACGTTGGCTGCATTCCATCCAAGGTGCTGATCCATGCCGCAGATGTCGCCGCCCTGGCAGCCAAGAGCGCCTCGTGGGGCGTAACCCTCACCGCGGTCATAGACGCCAACAAGCTCCAAGAGCACACGGCAGGCGTTGTCGCCCAACTCACCGGCGGCGTTCAAGGTCTGCTGGATGCCGCCGGAGTTGAAGTCTGGACCGCCGAAGCCCGATTCTCCCGCCGAGACCGCCTGGCCGTTGTGGCCGGGCCTTCGGTCAAACACCTGGAGTTCGAAAACTGCATCATCGCCACCGGCTCAAGACCAACACCACTTGCCGTGCTTCCGCTTGATGGCGACCGCATCGTTGACTCAACCGGCGCCCTTGCTTTTCAGAGCGTTCCAGAGTCGCTGGTGGTTGTTGGCGGCGGCTACATCGGTGTTGAGTTGGGCACCGCGTACGCCAAGCTGGGAGCAAATGTCACAATCATTGAAGCGGCCGACCGCCTCTTGCCTGCGATGGACAAACACTTGGGGAGACAAGTTCAGCGGCGACTGAAGGAGCTTGGGGTTGCCGTGCACACCAGCACAACTGTTGGCGGCCCCAACGAGCCTTTGCTGGCGGAAGCAGAGAAGATCGTCGTCGCCGTTGGCCGGACACCAAACACCGACGACTTGGGGCTGGACGTTGCGGGTGTGACCACCACAAACTCTGGCCTAGTCGACGTGGCCCCAAATCGCCAGGCGGCGCCGAACATATACGCCATTGGCGACATCACCGCCGGCCCTGCCCTGGCCCACAAGGCAACAGCTGAAGCCGAAGTTGCCGCCCGAACCATTTCCGGGGAAGCCGCCGAGTTCAACCCCGCGGCCATCCCCGAAGTGGTGTTCAGCGACCCCGAGGTCGCCAGTGTTGGGTTTACTCCCTCGGCGGCGGCGGAAGCAGGCATCCAGGCCAAATCCTTTAGGTTCCCCTTCAGCGCGGGCTCACGCAGCCGCACCCTGGACGACACCGCAGGTTTCGTTCAGTTGGTGGCAGACGAATCGGGCACCCTGATAGGGGCCCAGATGGCCGGGGTCGGCGTGGCAGAGTTGATTGCCGAGGCCACCCTCGGGATCGAGATGAGCGCAACAGTTGAAGACCTGGCCGCCACCATCCATCCTCACCCCACCATGTCTGAGGCGCTTGCCGAGGCCGCTTTCGGGCTTGACGGCCGACCCCTGCACGTTCCTGGTTGAGCATCCCAAGCTGTTGGGGTGAAATTGCTTAGGGCCCAATAGAGTTGACGGGCGATGTCCAGCGGAGGCCAGCTACTGGCACTTGAAGAAGCTGCGTTGTCTCTTGGTGTTTCAACCAAAGACCTCGAGCAGCGAATAGAGAAGGGTGAGTTGCCCGAGGCCGAGGCCGACGACTCCGGGTACTTGATCGCGCCCGAGGATCTACCGGTAATTGCAGAGCGCGAGGGCTGGGTTATAGATCTGCGCACCAACCCCGACTCCGAACCCCTAAATTCTGAGTTCGCCGAAATGCTCAAGCAGCTTCTTACGGTTGGCAATCAGCTCACCTCTGAGGTCTCGGCCCGGATGGTGGCCGAACGATCACTTGAAATCCAAGCAACCCAACTTGACGGCGCCGAGCGCAAGATTGATGAACTTCACGGCGTCATCGAACATCAGAACACCGAGTACGGGCGGCTGGCAGTCGACCTAGACCAGGTAACCATCGACCTTTCGGTTGCCAAGGCGCTGGCCGACGAGCGCCGAGCCACGATTGCCTCGCTTCAGCAAGAGGCCGAGACCGCCCGAGTGCGCCACCACCAAGACCTCAGTCAGCGCCGGGTGCACCAGGCCGCACTACGAGCCGAACTAGACCTTGCAAGGTCCGACATGAGCTGGTGGGCCAAACGGCGCAGTATCGGCAAGCGCTCGTTGTAGCCCCTCCAGTGCCGGGCCTGCCCGTCGGGCAAGACAGCCCCGGCACTGATCATGCGCTGGTCTACTCCCCCTCCCGGAGCAGACCAGGCGCTCTTGAAACCGTTCCGCTTAGGCCGCCGACCGAATCTCAATTGCGGTCTCGATCGAAGCAAGCGCTCCAAGCACAACATCTTCGAACTCGCCCTCGAATGGGCCAAGCGCACGAAGGTCGTCCAACACATCGGCGATGAGCGTGCGAATCACGGTGTCTGAGCTGTCCTGGTAGAGATCCAGCAGCCAGTTCACGCAGCGGTCAAACGAAAGGCGTCCGAAGCCAGAGTCGTCACTAGCAGCAGACCAGAACGCAGCGTTTGTGTCTGCAACAAGCTCTGGGCTGATCTGGTCAGTTTCGGTAGCGGTTGCTTCGGCGGTGAATGCGGTTGTCATTTCGGTCTCCCCGTTGGTGTTACCAAGACCCTAAGCGGGGGCCGTTTCACCGAGATCGGGGGATCCCCGGGTTCCGTGGGGGTTCGGTAGGGGGATTGCCAGCTACAGCTTCTTGCCTGGGTTCATCATGCTCGATGGGTCGAACAACACCTTCACGCTGCGCATCAGTGCCAGGTGAACCGGGTCGATCTCCTTTGAGACGAACTGGCGCTTCAAGGTGCCAACGCCGTGCTCGGCAGCAATGGTTCCGCCCATCGCCAGCGTGACTGTGAGGATCTCTTCGAAGGCGACTTTGATCAGGGCAAGTTCATCCGGGTCGTTTTCATCGAAGATGAAGAGGGGGTGCAGGTTGCCGTCTCCGGCATGGCCGATCGTAGGGATCACTAAGTTGTGCTTGTCTGCGATCGCAACGATGGCTGCCAGCAGATCAGGAATTTTCTCTCTCCCAACCGCAACGTCTTCTGGCAGCAGCGACTTGCCAAGTTTCTCAGCAGACGGCCACACCTTGCGTCTGGCCTCAAGCAGCATCTCACCCTCAACCGGGTCAACCGCATGGTGAACAAAGGTTGCTCCATTCGCGGCGCAGCGTTTCGCCAACTCCTCAATCGGCTGGTCCTCCTCAAGTGACTGCATCAGAAGCAGGCACGCCGCCTCGGTGTCGAGATCCATCGGAAAGTGCTGCTCTACAATTCTGATCGATCCCTGATCCATTATTTCCATCACCGTTGGTTGCAGCCCGTCTTCGAAAATGGCGACGATGGCTCGGCCTGCATCGGCCAGATCGGCAAAGTAAGCCACCGCAGTGGATGGCTCTGGCGGGGTCGCTTCAAGTTTCAGGGTGACTTCGGTGATGATGCCAAGAATCCCCTCTGAGCCGACAAACAGCCCTGTTAGATCCAATCCAGTTGTGCTCTTGATCGTTTTTCGGCCTGTGCGGATCACTTCACCACTGGCCAGCACGACCTCAAGGCCCATCACGTAGTCTCGGGTTACCCCGTACTTGACACAGCACAGGCCGCCGGCATTGGTGGCAACGTTGCCGCCGATGCTTGACATGTCTAGCGAAGCCGGATCTGGCGGGTAGTAGAGGCCATGCTCGGCAACTGCGCTTTTAAGGTTGGCGTTCACCAGGCCTGGCTGCACCCTGCACATGCGGTTGATCGGATCGATCTCAACAACCTGGTTCATGTTGTGCAGCGAAATCATCAGGCAACCGTCGATGGCGTTGGCCGCGCCGGTCAGCCCAGTTCCCGCTCCCCTCGGCACAATGATTGCCCCGGTCTCTCGTGCCGCGTTCACCGCGGCAACCACTTCCTCAGTGGATCTGGGGCTAACCAGAATGGCCGCCGTTCCCGCCGGTTCGAAAATTGCCCGATCCTGGCTGTAGGCAGCCACAACATCGGGGTCGGTTTGGATCCGGTCTGACGGCAACCGGGAAGCAAGCTCGCTTAGAAGATCGGCCATGCCAGCAGTATCTCAGCCGATGAGCCCGGTTAGCACGCCGTGTTGCCTCATCCGTTCGAAGAAGACAGGTTCGTAGGCGTTGTCTGGGTCTTCGCGCACCAAGGAGTCGAGCACGTGCCGTGGCATGCGAGGAGTTCATCACGAGAGGGGCCGATTGGGGAAATTCGGCCAGCTTCCAACAACAGGTTTAGGCTCAGGCGGCCGCCAACTCGTCAAGTGAGTGGCCATGAAAGGTGAGTGCCATGACAACAGAGATAGTGATCACTGGCGTTGGCTGCCCCATCCCGTCCGCCACCGACGCCGGCCCTGGCGTACTGATTAAGTACCGGGGCGAGGACGGCGCTGAGACCCACCTCCAGTTCGACGCGGGCCGAGCAACCGTAATGCGGCTGATGGGGGCAGGCTCTGCGCCAGGCCGCCTGGACGCGCTGTTCCTAACCCACCACCATTCCGATCACTGCACCGGCCTCCAAGACATAGTGCTGACCCGATGGGTGATGGATAGAGACGACGCTGTTGGCCCCCTCACCGTTGTGGCTCCTGAGGGGCCGGCAGCAACCTTCGCTGAAAACGCGGTCAACCTTTGGGCCGACGACTTGGATGTGCGCCGCAAACACACCGGCCGCTCTTCGATTCCAGAACCGACGGTGCAACCGTTCCCGGTTCCGCAGTCGGTAACCGAGGTGTGGCGATTTGGTGAGGTAACCGTGCTGGCGGGCCAGGTGCGACACCAGCCGGTCTATCCCGCAGTCGGCTATCGAATCGAAACACCAGACGGAATCATCGCAATCAGTGGCGACACATTGGTTTGTGACGAGGTTGGCGAGTTGGCCGACGGCGCAGACGTTCTG
>QIKW01000138.1 GCA_003231975.1 Acidimicrobiia bacterium | reverse complement strand
ACCGTGTCACGCGTGGTCGCCATCGGCGACCAGCGGTGAGATGACAACCCAGATAGGGCGAAGCCCGGACCTGCGAAAGCAGGTCCCAATGTGACCGTGTCACGCGTGGTCGCCATCGGCGACCAGCGGTGAGATGACAACCCAGATAGGGCGAAGCCCGGACCTGCGAAAGCAGGTCCCAATACAGTTGTCACAGGCCATCATTACGGTTGGAGCGTGGCTCTTACACGCAACGCTCCAAGCTTCAGTCAGCCTCAGCTTGATGCTGAGTTATTCGCTCCGGCGGCCCTGAATGGGGTGCGTCCAGTTACCAGCTTTGTGCCTGGGGTGGCGTTTCATCCTGCGGTGGCTCGGTGGTTCAAGGCTCGTTTTCCTCAGGGGCCAACTCCGCCTCAGCTTGAAGGTTGGCCCCACATTGCGGCCGGGGCGAACACTCTCATTGCTGCCCCAACCGGGTCTGGCAAAACCCTGGCCGGGTTCCTTATGTGCATTAACCAGCTTTACCTGGATCACGCCGCTGGTCGAGCAACCGAAGGCACCCGGGTTGTGTATGTGTCTCCCCTCAAGGCTCTGGCGTTGGACATTGCCGAGAACCTGCAGTCGCCGCTTGGCGAGATAGCCGACGCCGCCGCTCAGCTTGGCCTCACCGCACCGTTGCTTACTGTTGGGGTCCGCACCGGAGACACCACGCCGTCGGAGCGTCAGTCCATGTTGCGCAAGCCGCGCACCTTCATGATCACCACCCCAGAGTCTCTGTACCTGTTGGTTACCGCAGCAAAGAGTCGCGCGGTGTTGGGGTCTGTCACCACCGTGATTGTCGACGAGATCCACGCAATGGCCAAGGACAAGCGCGGCTCGCACTTGTCGCTCACGCTAGAACGGCTCCACCACGTCTGTCGCCAAGCGCCCACCAGGGTTGGGCTGTCTGCCACCCAGCGGCCAATCGAAACAGTCGCTCAGCTTCTGGTTGGCACCCGGCGCGGGGCTACCAGCGTTGGCAGCAACGAGGTGCTCTGCGAGATTGTCGACACTGGCCACCAGCGCTCGCTGGATGTTGCCATCGAGCTGCCAGATATGGAGCTTGAAGCGGTGGCTTCGGCAAACCAGATGGAGAACGTGCTGGACCGCATCGCCGACCTGGTCGGCCAACATCGAACCACGCTGATCTTTGTGAACACTCGCCGCCTGGCCGAGCGTCTGGCTCACCAACTTGGCGAGCGTCTGGGCGAAGACGAAGTCTCGGCCCACCACGGCTCGCTCAGCAAAGACCGCCGCCACCTGGTTGAAACCCGGCTTCGGGCGGGCAACCTGAAGGCGCTGGTGGCCACTGCGTCACTGGAGTTGGGCATAGACATCGGCCCGGTCGAGCTGGTCTGTCAGATCGGTTCGCCCCGTTCCATTGCCACCTTCTTACAGCGGGTCGGCCGATCCAATCACACCCGCCACGGCACGCCGCGGGGCCGCCTATACCCCTTAACTCGGGACGAGTTGGTTGAGTGCACGGCTCTTCTGTCGGCAGTCCGAGCCGGGCGGCTCGACGCCCTACACCCGCCTGTTGCCCCGCTAGACATTCTGGCCCAGCAGCTGGTGGCCGAGACGGGCGCCCAAGAATGGCAGGCCGAGGACCTATTTCAGCTGGTAACCACCGCCTTTCCCTACCGCAGCCTTGCCCGCGAAGACTACGAGGCGGTGCTCACCCAAGTGTCGGAAGGAATCATGACGGGTCGGGGCAGGCGGGCGGCCTGGGTTCATCACGACAAGGTGAACGGCGAGATTCGAGGCCGAAAGGGGGCCAGGTTCGTTGCCCTCACTTCGGGCGGTGCCATTCCCGAGGTCTACGACATGCGGGTGATTGCCGAACCTGAAGAGCTGTTCATAGGAACCGTTACCGAAGACTGGGCCATGGAGTCCTCCGCAGGCGACATCTTCCTGCTTGGCACCAACTCTTGGCAGATCCGGCGGGTAACGGGCGGCGAGGTGCGGGTGGTGGATGCGGGCAACGCCCCACCAACAGTGCCTTTCTGGGCTGGTGAGGCGCCGGCCAGAACGGCTGAGTTGAGCGAAGAGGTTTCCCGCATTCGGGCCAAGGTTGATGGATTCTTGAGCGGCGATGATCCGGCGGGGGCAACCTCATGGCTTTGCGAAGAGGCTGGCATCACCGTCCAGGCAGCGGCCCTGATCGTCAGCTACCTGGCTGCCGGGATGGCCGTTCTGGGGGCAATGCCAACCAGCCAGACGCTGGTGATGGAACGCTTCTTCGACGATGCCGACGGCACCCAACTTGTGATCCACTCGCCCCTTGGCGGGCGGATCAATCGGGCAATGGGTTACGCCCTTCGCAAGAAATTCTGCGTTGGTTTCAACTTCGAGCTGCAAGCGGCCGCCAGCGACGACGCCGTAGTGATCTCCCTTGGGCCCCACCACTCCTTCCCGTTGGCTGATGTGCCCCGTTGGTTAACCCCGCAGAACATTCCACACACACTCACCCAGGCTGTGCTGGATCAGCCCGCGTTCCAGTCTCGTTGGCGCTGGAACTTGAACCGGGCCCTTGTGGTGCTGCGGATGCGGGGCGGCAAACGGAACCCGCCCGCCATCCAGCGAATGGAAAGCGACGATCTGATGGCCGCTTTGTTTCCCGACGCCGCGGCCTGTCAGGAAAACATCAGCGGGCCAAAGGAGATCCCGAACCATCCGCTGGTTCGTCAAACAGTTCACGACACCCTCACAGAGGGTATGGATGTAGACGGGCTGGTGGAACTTTGGGAGCGGTTGGAGAAGGGTGAAACCCGGTTCCACTTTGTTGACACAACAGAGGCCTCGGTGCTGAGCCATGAAATTCTCACCGCCCGACCCTACGCATTTCTTGACGACGACGAACTGGCAGACCGACGCACCCGAAACGTGCAGATCCGACGCGGGCTGCCGCTGGATCCATCGCAGCTTGGCAAGCTTGAGCCAGCGGCAATCACCCAGGTGCAAGCCCAGCTGGCCCCCACCCCAGCCACGGCAGACGAGCTGCACGACTTGCTCCAAGACGTGGTGCTGCTTCGGGCAGACGAACGGTGGCGCCAGTTGTTCACCGAACTGCAAGCTCGGGGTCGGGCGGTTGCGCTGACCGACCCCGACCCCGACGGTGCGGCCCCGGACGGAGAGCGGTGGCATGCGGTCGAAAGCACCGACGCAGTTCAGGTTTTGCTGTCCGGCGTTCCCTCGGAAAGCACCTTCCCAGAGAAGGTTGCCGCCACCGCCTTGCGAGGCCATCTAGAGCTGATGTCGCCAGCAACCGCAGCCGCCCTTCAGGCCGAAACCGGTATTTCCGAAACACAGATCGCGGTTGGTTTGGCCACCTTGGAGGCAGAGGGCTCTGCCATCCAGGGCCGGTTCACCCAACCAGACGCCACCAGTCAGCCAGTTGAATGGTGTTCCCGCCGTCTTCTGGCCCGGATGCATGCGCTGTCTCGCAGCGGCCGCCGCAAAGCGGTTCAGGCGGTGTCGGCTGTTGACTTCGTTCGCTTCTGCACCCGGTGGCAGCACGTGGCGCCGGGCTTTCGCCTGGCAGGCCCGGCCGGGCTGGCCAGGGCCATCGAGCAGCTCCAAGGATGGGAAGCCGCCGTTGCTTCATGGGAACCAAATCTCCTTGGCGCCAGGGTGGCCAACTATCAAACCCCCTGGTTGGATGCCATGTGCCACGACGGAGAGCTCCAATGGCTAAGGCTGTCGCCTCGCGTGATGGAAGATCCAAACCAAACAAGCCGCGGCCCGTCAAAGGCAACGCCTGTCAGCTTGGTGTTTCGCGAAGACCTGTGCTGGCTGCTGCCCGCAGTGCGGGGCAACGCCATTGCGCCTGTGCCCTCCGCTGGTGCGGTTGCTGAAATTCTGGATGTTCTTGGCGCCTCCGGGGCACGCTTTCTGTCTCAGCTGGCCGCCGATACTGGCCGCCTGCCGTCCGACATAGAGGGCGCCCTGTGGGACGGAGTTGCCCGCGGGCTGCTAACCGCAGACGGCTTCGAAGCCATACGGTCACTAACAATGAAGCCAAGGCGCCAGGATCGGCGGGCCCGCTCTCTTTCCAAGCTTCGGCGCAGTGGCGTGAGGGCTGCCCATGCGGCCGGGCGGTGGTCTTTGGTGCCGCCAGTTGACGAAGTTGAAGACTACGACCAGCTAACTGAGGCAGTGGCAGATCAACTATTGCAGCGATGGGGCGTGCTGTTCTATGACCTGGTGGCCACAGAAAAGCTGTCGGTGCGTTGGCGTGATCTTCAGTGGGCGTTGCGCAGGATGGAAGACCGCGGGCTGATCAAGGGCGGCCGGTTTGTTGCCGGGTTCAGCGGCGAACAGTTCGCTCTTCCTGCCGCCGCGGAAGGGCTAAGCAAGATTGGCAAAGAGCCTGCCTCCAACCGAACCGTTGCTGTCTGCGGAACCGACCCGCTGAACCTCACAGGGGTGATCCTGCCAGGAGATCGGATACCTGCCCGTCGCACCGAAACGGTTCACCTGCCTATCTAGAGCCTGGCCAGTGCCGCCTTGAGTTCACCGATCATCAAAGACTCACACTCTGGCCCCGGCGGCAAGTGGTGGTTCACCTCAAGCGACACAAGGCCGTGCATCGAGGCGTACATCCCTATCACCCGTTGCCGATCATCGGCAGAAAGATCAGCGAAGGAGTCAACGCTCAATGGCCGGCCCGCGGCGTCGGCCATTGCGGCAACAAGCGGCCGGAATACTGCCAGCTCAGCAGCCAAGGTTGGGCCCCCAGCGGGGGCGGCGTAGCCGGGCAGTTGGTCGGTGAAGATCAGATTGAACTGCGCCGGGTGCTCCAGCGCCCAAGATCTGTAGGCCTTGGCTCCGGCCACCAGCCTGGCCTGGGCCGACCGGCGCCCCACTGGCTTGGCGGCATCGCTGACAGCAGCCGCCAAGCCCTGGTAGCTCTGAAGAATCAAGGCCGTGAACAGGTCGTCGAGGCTCGAGAAGTACGTGTAGAGAGAGGCCGGATTCATCCCAACCTCTCTGGCGATTCCCCGCCACGAAACACCGCCTGGTCCTTCACTCTCCAACTGCGCCCTGGCAATCTCCAGAATCTCAGCCGTCAGCTCCCGCCGCAAGCGTTGCCTGCGAGTCTCGGGCCGGTCGGTTGTTGGCACGCCACCTTCTGTAGCCCCGTCAAGCTCAATTGCGTCGGATTCACCAAGCTCGGCCACTGTGACCAACGTTACCCCCACGCCTCTTGACATTCAAACACTGTTCAGACATTCTATCCAACAGTGTTTGGTAACCCTACGAAAGCAGATTATTGATGACCCGTGAATTGGAAAAGCCGGTAGTGCTTGGCGCCGGCCCCGTCGGCAAGGCCGTCGCCGCCGCCCTTGTTTCCCGCGGTTGCAGACCAACCGTTGTTACCCGCTCTGGAACCGAAGTGCCCGGCACCAACAGCGTGGCCGCCAACATGTCTGACCCAGAGCAGGCCCGAAAGGCAATCGCTGGCGCCACGGCGGTGTTCCATTCGGTTCAACCGGCATACAACCGCTGGCCAGAAGAATTCCCGGCGCTCCAGGAATCGATCCTGGCGGCGTGCGAGAGCGCAGGTGCGGTGCTGGTTGCGGCAGAGAATCTTTATGGCCACGGCCCCGTGTCTGGGGCAATGAACGAAACCACCCCGCTGCGACCAAACACCAGAAAGGGGAGGGTGAGAGCAGAGCTGTCAACTCGGCTCCTTGCGGCCGACGCCGAAGGCGGAGCACGAACCGCCGCCGTTCGCTCCAGCGACTTCTTTGGCCCCGGCGTTATTGATTCAGCCTTCGGCGGACGGTTCTTTCCCGCCCTCGTTTCCGGCAAGAAGGCTTCCCTTATGGGAGACCCGGCGGCCCT
>QIKW01000136.1 GCA_003231975.1 Acidimicrobiia bacterium | reverse complement strand
CCGTTCCACTGCGTGCCGACGCCGTCGGCAACGCGTAACGGAGGTTGCTCTCGCAGACCCGCCTTCGGGCCATCCGCGTCGCCCGTTCCACGACGAGTCAGTTGAGGCGCACATAGGTGGAACCGTCAACGAAGAACACTTCGATTCCCATGGTTAGCTCCTCAATATCGGGCGGTGCAACCACCCAACAGATATTGCCCGTCACCGTTTCGCCAGGGTTGAGCTCCAGCAGCGAGTCAAACGAGTCTGGCACTACCCCACAGGATGGGTCGAAGGTGGTCATCCGATCACCTGATGGGCCACTTGCAGTGAAGTTGAAATCGAACAAAGAACCATCGTCGGGGCCAGACACGTAACTGACTCTGATCTCGGTAACAACAAACCTTGTGTCCCCTGGGGGAGGGGTGTTGAACTGATTCTCATCCAAGACTGCCTGAGTTCTGTCGCTGGCCGGGCCGAGAACCTCAAAGACCCAGGCGCGCTGGGCCTCATCGAAAAGCGCGTAGCTAATAGTGATTTCGTCGCCAACGTCGTACGGATCATCCACAGACCCCTTGGATGGCGCCGCAACCGCCGTGTCGGGCGCGGTGTTGTCTTCTGGAGCAGACGAGGTGGGGCCGGGGTCTTCTGTTGTCTCTGTTCGTGGCACAGAGGTTGCCGGCACCGCAGCAGTGCTGTCATCTTCAGAGCTGAGACCCAGGAGGTAGAACGCGGCGCCGCCCAATGCGGCGACTGTGACCAAAACGATTAGGAGGGCCTTACCACCTCCCCCACTTCGATACGGCTTGTCGGTTTGTGGGGGCGCGGTTTGTGGGGGAGCAACAGTTGGGGGCGCAGTCGTTCCCGGAGCCGCCGTTGGGGGTGCAACCGATGGAGGCGCAACTATTGGGGGTGCGACCGCCTCAGGGCCAACCGGCGGGGCGGCGGGCGGGGGCCCAACCGCAGGGCCTGGGCCATAGCCGGTGGGCCACCAGCGACTGTCGCTGGCCAAATACCAGTCCGCCGGAGGCGGGTTTGGATAGTCGTTGCCGTCCCAGGCGATGTATGTAGTCAATTTCCCTCTTGCCGGTCAGTTGGCTTGGCGCCGCCGGACAACCTCAAACATGGCAATGGCGGCCGCCGTTGCCACGTTCAGGCTGTTGAGCTGACCAAACATTGGTATTGACGAGACTACGCCTACGCGTTGGCTTACTAGGCGACCCAATCCCACTCCTTCAGCCCCCAGTACCAGCGCTACTGGCTGGGTGGAGTCAAGGGCCAACTCAAAGATGGTGTTGTCGCCTGCCATGTCGAGCCCAACTGTAAGTACGCCCATCTCGTTGAGCTGAGCCACCGCGGTTGGGATTCCACCAACCACCGCCATTGGGATGTGCTCGATCGCTCCTGCTGCGGTCTTTGCAACCGTAGGGCTGATGTGAACGGCCCGGTGTTTAGGCAGCACGACCCCTGTTACACCTGCGCATTCTGCGGTGCGCAGGATTGCGCCCAGATTCTGTGGGTCGGTGACGCCGTCGAGAACAAGGAGGTGGGCTCGCCGCTTCTTGGCCAGTTCGTCAAGTGAGTGTTCTGGCAGCTCGGCCGCCCTGGCAAGAACCCCTTGGTGTGACTCTGTTAGTGCCTCGGCTTCGAATCGCCTCCGACTCAGCGGCCTGAGCGGCACCTTCGTTTCGAGGGCCAGTTCGGTGATGTCTTCGAGGATGTCGGCTCGTTCCAGATCCTCGATGAGCAACACCTCACGTACCCGGCGAGTGCCAGCCAAAAGAAGTTCTCGCACCGCGTGCCTGCCTTCCACGTGGTCTCCGCCCAGTCCCCTTTTCGCCGCTCGGGAGCGCTGGCCCGACCGCGACGGAGGCCGACGCCCTTCGCGTCTGCGGGCCGATCCTTCGCCTCCAGACCGGGTGTCTTTGCCAGCCCGTGGGCCGCTTCCAGACCTGTCGCTCGGCTTGCCAGCCCTTGGGCCGCTTCCAGACCTGTCGCTCGGCTTGGGGCCAGGCCGACCAGGCGAACCTGCCTGCGGCTTTCGGCCTTTGGGGTTGCGGGAGGAGCGCCCTTTGCTCATTGCCTGACCACCAATGCTATTGCGAAACACTGAGCGCCTTCGCCAAGAGACTCAACGCCCTCGGTTCGCTTGCCCTTCACCGTAACCGGGGCCCCTACCGTTGCGCTGAGGCGGCTCTGCATCGCCTCTCGCTGGGGTGCCAGCTTCGGTGTGTCAACTATCAGCGTGCAGTCCACGTTGGCCGCCCTCCACCCTTCATCGTTAACTCGAGCCACCGCAACCGCCAGCAGCTCCATACTGTCTGCATCTTTGAGTGCAGGGTCGGTGTCTGGGAAGAGCTGGCCGATGTCACCAAGCCCCGCGGCTCCTAAGAGCGCATCGATGCAGGCATGGGTAACAACGTCTGCATCGCTGTGGCCAACCAGCCCCCGATGGCCGGGGAACGCAACGCCTCCAAGCACAAGCCTGCGGGCCGGATCGGGTGACCAGCGGTGCACGTCAAATCCCTGACCAACCCGAAATGCCGCATCGGCGCTCATCCCATTCCCTCCATCAGAAGCCCTTCGGCCAAGATCAAGTCTGAAGGTTCGGTGATCTTCAGATTCTGAGGATCACCATCCACGTGAACCACAGGGCGCCCAAGCGCGTCGACCAGAGAGGCGTCGTCGGTTGCCTCGGCTCCGGCGGCATGAGCGGCTCGCAGCGTCTCGATTTCGAAACCCTGCGGCGTCTGTACTGCAACGAAACGGGTGCGGTCGACGGCCCCTCCGTCGACCGAGCGAATGGTGTCGGTAACAGGAACTACCGGGACCACTGCGAGGACTCCGGGCTCGGCAAGAGCGAGGGCGACACGGTTGACAAGGAGCTGTGAAGCCAACGGTCTGGCGGCATCATGGATCAGAACGTGGCTAGCCGTGGCAGGCAGGGCATCCAGCCCGCGGCGAACCGAGCCAGATCGGGTTGACCCACCGGCTACCAGAACGTTTCCCGGAAGGTCGCTGCGCGTTGATTCGGCTTCGGGGACCACAACTACAACGCCGCAATTCCCGGCAGCGGCGGAAACCGCCGCAACCGACCAGTCCAACACGCGCTTGCCCCCAAGCGGTTGCAGCTGCTTCAGGCAACCGAACCGGCGGCCGGACCCTCCAGCCACCACCACAGACCAAAGCTCCATGTCAGCTGACGATAGCGCCGCCGAAGGCTGGCCGAAGGGCCTGACCGCGCGTAGTGAACGGCCCAGCAGGTACAACCGCGATGATGGGCTGGATACGCTTGCCGCTCGCTGCGTGCAAGTGGCGTAATTCCAGCTACCTATCATGAACCAATCACGCAAACAGGACCCTGAAATGAATGCGGAGCCAACCGACACAATCACCGCCGAGCTGCGCGCCGACATCCTTGGCGGCCGCTACTCCCCCGGCGAGCGCCTCGTCGAACTCAGACTTACCGACCGCTACAAGTGTGGCCGGGCCGTTGCCAGGGCCGCGCTAGCCGAACTGGTCAAGGAAGGTCTGGTAGATCGAGAGGCAAATCGTGGTGCCACAGTGCGAAAGATCTCGGTTGCCGAAGCCATCGAGATCACCGAAGCCCGCGCTGCTCTTGAGAGCCTGATCGCCTCTCATGCGGCCCGCAACGCAACCGCAGATGACCGAGCCGAACTGGCTGCTGTGATTGAAAACATGGAAGCGGCGGTGGCCGCCGACGACACAACCACCTACTCCGGGCTCAATTCGCTGCTCCACCGGCGTGTCCGGGAGATCAGCGGGCACGCGGTTGGTGCAGAACTGGTGCAGAACCTACGCAACCGGGCCAGCCACCACCAGTACCGACTGGCCATGATGCCGGGCCGGGCAGAGCAATCGCTTGGCCAGCACGCCGCAATCGTTGAGGCAATCGCGGCCGGGGACGAGGCGGAGGCGGCCGCCGCAATGGACTCCCACCTGCGCTCGGTAATTGAGGTGCTCGGACGCTGGCGAGACGCAGTGCCCTACGGCTGACCTGCAACGGCATGGGCTGGGGTATCCTTCGGTCGTCCAAATTGTCAACAATTATGTGCACAGTAGAGTGGGTATGGACCGGCGAACCAGCCTGGTCCAGCGAACAAGAGGTGAGGATGAGCATCAAAGTAGTTCTGGCAGGCGCAGGGGCGTTCGGTCGTAAGCATCTGGATGCAATCGCTGGAATCGAAGGGGTTGAGGTGGTGTCGGTGGTTGGCCGAACCATCGAGCCGACGCGTGCAGTAGCCGCAGAGTACGGGGTTGCCCACGCCACCACCGACCTTGCTGAAGCCCTCTCGCAGCCTGGGGTTAGCGCCGCCATCCTGGCAACTCCCACACAGCTGCACGCCAGTCAGGCCATCGAATGCATGGAAGCCGGAGTGCACGTTCAGGTTGAGATTCCCCTCTGCGACAGCCTGAGCGACGGAATCGCAGTCGCCTCAAAACAAGAAAACACCGGCCTTGTCTGCATGGTTGGCCATACGCGACGCTTCAACCCGTCGCATCAGTGGGTCCGACAACGGGTCGCCAAAGGCGACCTGTCCATCCAGCAGATGGACGTTCAGACGTTCTTCTTCCGGCGCACCAATACCAACGCTCTGGGTCAACCCCGCAGTTGGACCGACCACCTGTTGTGGCATCACGCCGCCCACACAGTCGACCTGTTTGCCTATCAGACAGCCAGCCCGATCGTTAAGGCCAACGTCCTTCAGGGGCCCATTCATGACCAGTTGGGAATTGCAATGGACATGTCGATCCAGCTGAAGACCGAGTCAGAGGCGCTGTGCACGCTGTCGCTGTCTTTCAACAACGACGGGCCCTTTGGCACGTTCTTCCGATACATCGGAGACACCGGCACCTACGTCGCCCGGTATGACGACCTCAGCACTGGCAACGACGAGCCAATCGACGTCTCAAACGTTGACGTCTCGATGAACGGAATCGAGCTGCAAGACCGAGAGTTCTTTGCCGCAATCGAGGAAGGGCGCGAACCGAACGCCAGCGTGGCGCAAGTACTGCCCTGTTACCAGATCCTTCACCAACTCGAAGAACAGTTGGATTGACAAGCCATCATTGCGGCGGCCAGCTTTTGGATGTTCGGAGCGACGGTGGCTGTGACATGCAGCACAGCGAGTTGTTGTACCGTTGCGGCATGGTCGATCCCCAAATGCTTCGAGTTCTGGATCTCTTCGCCGACTTCAGTGATCAGACCTTGATCGACCTGGCAGCACACTGCGAGGTTCGTGAACTCAAGCGGGGCGATGTGCTTTTCGCCGAGAACGAAGAGCCCGACCATTTGTTTGTGACCACGCGGGGCCGGATCGCCATGGTGAACCGGTCGATCGATGGACGCGAATCGGTTGTCGCTTTGATGGAAGACGGCGACCTGTTCGGCGAGATGCCTCTCTTTGATCACCAGAACCGATCAACCGACGCCCGAGCGCTTGAGCCCTCAGCGGTAATATCGATTCCCTATGACCCGCTGCGCTCTGTGTACGAAGCGCAGCCTCAGCAGCTGTGGCGTGTGGTTAAGTTGTTGGCCAACCGCCTGCGAGCCATGGACGGCGTGCTGGCAGACTCTGTGTTCCTTGATGTCACCGGCCGTACCGCAAAGCGCTTGCTTGAGATAGCAGGAGACAAAGACGACTTTTCGCTGCCGGTTACCCAGGAAGAGCTGGCTGGCATGGTTGGCGCCAGCCGCGAGCGGGTTAACAAGGCCATCGCCAGCTTTGTGCGTCTTGGTTGGATAGAACAACGAGACCGCCGCTACCACATCGTGAAACGCAACGAACTAGAAATCCGCTCCCGCTAAAGCGCAGATCAATTCTGGGTGCCTGTACTACGGTTTTTCGGGGGTACAAACACCCAGAACCCGGCCGAGCTGCTTAGTCGGATGGCCGAAGGC
>QIKW01000003.1 GCA_003231975.1 Acidimicrobiia bacterium | reverse complement strand
GCAGCGAGTTCTTGAGTTGGATGGGCGAAGCCGGACCTGCGAGAACGGCCGCCGTTCCTCGGCCTTGCGGCCTCGTCTCTTCGCAACTTTTTCGCTCCGCTCAAAACTCGCACAAGCCACTCACGCGTTGCCGACGGCGTCGGCACGCAGCGAGTTCTTGAGTTGGATGGGCGAAGCCGGACCTGCGAGAACAGGTCCCAATGTGGTCGTGTCACGCGTTGCCGACGGCGTCGGCACGCAGTGAGTGTTTGAGTTGGATGGGCGAAGCCGGACCTGCGAGAGCAGGTCCCAATCAATAAGGCACCACGATCCGGAGGGCTTCGGGCATGTGCTCTATCCGCAGTTCGGTTACGGGGCTGTTGGGTTCGCCGTCTACCTGGTAAGGGAACGGCGTGGCGGATCTAATCGTTACCCCGTGAACCAGCGGCCAATGTCTGGTGGCCCCGCGGTTGGGGAGCCCGGCCTGGTCCTGTCTGAGAGCGGCGGTCGCTGCAGGCAGTAGCCGACGCACCGACAGAGAGGTAAGCGCCACCACTGAAAGAGGCGTCTGAAGGTTTGCCTCGGGCGCTAGGTCAATTGGTCGGTTGCCAAGAAACGTGTAGGGATTCACGTTGAGGGCTACCACCATTTGCGCCCCTCGAACCACCCGGCCGTCGTCGGTGCGAACGTCGAAGCGGATGCGACCAGCCTCGCCCGAAGCCAAAGTTGCCAACGAACTGGCGATGAACCATGGATGGCCAGCGTATCTCTTTAGCGGTGACCGCTGCTCTACCCTCTGCACAACCGCGGCATCAAAACCAGCGCCCACATGGAACAAGAAGGCCCTGTCGTTCGCGGTGCCAACTCCGGCCAGTTCGGGCTCTCCTCCGTCCAGCGCATCAAGGAAAACACGGGTGGCCTGGACCGCATTGTTGGGGTAGCCGATTGCCCTGGCGAACACGTTGGTTGAGCCACCCGGAAGAGGGGCCAGAGCACAGCTGAGGCTGCCGACCAAGCCGTTGGCTGCCTCGTTCACGGTGCCGTCTCCGCCCAGGGTCAACACAACGTCGAAGCCCTCTTTCATCGAACGATGGGCGAACCTGGTTGCGTGATGTTGACGACTTGTTTCGTGAACGGTCAGCTCGTGTTTGGCCCCAAGCATCTTCTCGATCAGAACCCTGGAGCGGCGCGAGACCGCTGAGGCGGTTGGATTCACGATAAGAGCAAGCTTCACAACACCTGAGTCTGCCTCAATCCGGGCCAAGTAGGACCACCCAGATTCAGATTGACCGGCTGGTCAAGTTTCCCCCTAGCCTGATCGTCCATGAAGGTCGTCGTCTGTGTGAAACAAATTCCCGATCCGGCCGATCCAGGTGCTCTGGATCCCGAAACCCGCACGCTCAAGCGTGATGTCAAGCTCATCCTGGATGAGTCAGACAGCTACGGGGTTGAGATGGCCTTGCAACTGGTTGAGGAGGCTGGTGACGGAGAAGTGCATCTGGTCTCGATGGCACCCAACAACGAACGGGGTGGGCTCAGCACTGCTTTGGCCATGGGCGCTGCCTCGGCCACGATTGTTAGCGACCCGGGCCTTGTTGGCTCCGATGCGCTTACAACGGCGAAGATTCTTGCCGCCGCAATAGCAGAACAGAACGCCGATCTGGTGATTGCCGGATCCGAGAGCTCCGACGGCTACACGGGCACCGTGCCAGAGCAGATTGCAGCAGTGCTGGATCTGCCGTCGGTCACCGCCGCGAAGGCGGTTGAGGTCGACGGCTCGGCGCTCACCGTCCGCCGCCAAACCGATGCGGGCTACGACCAGGTTCAGTGCCCGATGCCTGCGGTGATCAGCGTTACCGCAGGCGTTGTTGAGCCTCGCTATCCCTCGTTCAAGGGGATCATGGCTGCCAAGTCCAAACCTGTCGACGAGAAATCTGCTGCCGACTACGGCTTCTCTGCCGATCAGATCGGCTGGTCTGGCTCTGGCCAGGAGATTATTGAAGTAACCGAAGCGGCTCAGCGCGAAGCTGGCGAAATCATCGAAGACGACGGCGAGGGTCACTTGAAGATCGTTGAGTTCCTCGACAACCTGAAAGTCATCTGAGGAGGCTTTGAAATGACACTTGACACCATCTGGGTTTACGCCGAGGCAACAAACGGTGAAGTCTCGTCAACCACCCTTGAACTGCTAACCAAGGCCCGAGAGCTTGCCGACACCGTCGCCTGCGTTTACGCCGGAGACGACGCCGACGAGGTTGCTGAGGTTCTGGGACAGTACGGGGCCGAAACCGTATATGAGACTGGCGACCTTGAAGACTGCCTGGTCGGCCCCCCGGTTGCTGCTGCCATTGCGGCCGCCATTGACGAGGGCGACGGCCCAGACGCCATCCTGTTCGGAACGTCCTATGACGGCCGAGACGTTGCTGCCAGGCTGTCGGTGAAACTCGATCGCACTGTCATCACCAACGTTGTCGACATCCAGGTTGAGGGAGACTCTTTGGTTGGCACCGAACCGATTTTCGGAGGTGCCACCGACATACAAACAAAGTTTGCAGGCGATGGCCCGTTCATCACCTTGGTGCGGCCAAAGTCGTTCACTGCCGAGCCTTCGGGTGGGCCAGAGGCAGATGTTGAGGATCTGGAGGTTCCAGACAGCGATGGTGCAAAAGCTGTGGTGACCGACCGGTTCGTTGAAGAGTCCGAAGGTCCAAAGCTTGACGAGGCGGCCATTGTTGTGGCTGGCGGCCGCGGGCTTGGCGAGCAGGAGAAGTTTGCAATGGTGGCCGATCTAGCCCGCCAACTTGGGGGAGCGGCCGGGGCATCTCGGGCCATCGTGGATGCGGGCTGGGTTCCGTACTCACAGCAGGTTGGCCAGACAGGCAAGGTCGTGAAACCCGACGTCTACATCGCGTGTGGCATCTCGGGCGCCACTCAACACCTCGTTGGCATGAAGGGTTCTAAGAACATCATTGCCATAAACAAAGATCCGGAAGCTCCGATTTTTGGCATCGCCGACCTTGGAATCATTGGCGATGTTCACAAGGTGATGCCTGCGCTGATCGAGGCGCTCGCCAATCGCTAGAACCGCCTCCAGAATGCTAAGACGCCTACCAAAGGGAGACGGCCGCTCATGGGAACCGATGAGGCAACGCTTGACAGACTGACGAATGAAACGGTTGAACTTCTTCAGTCAATGATTCGTAATCAGTGTGTGAACGACGGGCGGGCCGAGTCTGGCCAGGAAGAAAGCTCGGCCCGGCTTCTCCGAGACGAGCTGGAGGGCACAGGCGTTGACCAACAGATGTATGAGCCAACGCCCGGCCGCACCTCGCTAATTGCCCGGTATCCGGGCACCGATCCCAACGCTCCTGCGTTGTGCCTGATGGGCCACACCGATGTGGTCCCTGTCTCGCCAGACGGTTGGGACCGAGACCCGTTCGGTGGCGAGTTGGTTGGCTCTGGCGACGACGCCGAGGTGTGGGGCCGAGGCGCGGTTGACATGTTGAACCTCACGTCTTCCATGGCCGTTGCGTTTCGCCACATTCTTCAGTCTGGCAAGCGCTACCCGGGCGACATTGTGTATTTCGCGGTTGCCGACGAAGAGGCCGGGGGGTCTCACGGTGCCGAGGTTTTGGTTAGAGACGAGTGGGACTCACTGCACTGTGACTATGTGCTCACCGAGTTTGGCGGGTTTGCCCATCATCGGCCAGAGGGGTCAACCCTGTTGGTAACAACGGCTGAGAAGGGAGTTGGGTGGCGGAGGCTGAAAGTGAAGGGAACGCCGGGCCACGGGTCTGCCCCGCTGGGAGCAGACAGCGCCTTGATCAAAGCCGCCGAGGTGATTCGACGCATTGTCGAATTCGAACCGAAGGCCCAGCTTGACCACCTGTGGGAAGCCAAGATCGAGGCGCTTGGGTTAGAGCCAGAGCTCAAGGCCAGGCTGCTTGATCCCGGAGCTGTTGGCGAGGCCATCCTCGCTGCGCCAAAGGGGCTTCGGGCGAACCTTCATTCTTGTTCCCACATGTCGTTCAGCCCGAACGTGATTCACGGCGGGGTTAAAACGAACGTGATCCCCGATGTGGTTGAGATCGATGTTGATATTCGCACTTTGCCCGGCGAAGGCCGAGACGAGGTGGAAGCCAACCTTCGCCTGGCCCTTGGCGATCTAATGGAAGATGTTGAAATCGAACTTCTCCGAGATGATGTCAGCACGGCCTCGGCGGCTGAAGGGCCCCTATGGAATGCGCTTACCGACGCCATGCGGGTTAGCTATCCAGAGGCGGCAGTGATTCCAAGCATGGTTACCGGCGGCACCGACAGCCGGTTCTTCCGCAGGCGTGGGGTTACTGCCTATGGAGCTGGGCTGCTCAGCCCGTCAATAGACTTTGGCCAATTCTTCAAACGATTCCATGGTCACAACGAGCGGATCGATGTGGCGTCGCTGCGGCTCACAACCAAGCTTTGGTTAGACGTGGTTGACCGTCTCTGGGCTTGACGTGTTGGGCGCCGTCGTCCGGGCGCCCAACGGTCGTGCCGCTAGCTGCATCCTTGGCAAGGTGTTGGGCCGAAGTGAGTGACGTGGTTGGTCCAGGCCGCTCCGTCGTGATAGCGCAGCCGATGTTCTTCGTGAGGGTCTGAGAACCAGCCAGAGTTGGCTGGTATTTGGCTCTCGATTCCTTCTTGAAGAAGTCTTTGGTGTTGGCTTGATTCGATGGTTGTCATGGTGGTCCCCCGCGAGAGTCGTCGTTGACTCTGGGCGTTGTCCATGCTGATCGACTGGGCCGGAATTGTCTTTGAGCAATGAGACCTGAGGAAAACATCCTCAGTGGGTCAGCCCGCTCACTGGGTCTGATTCAGAGGGCTCAGTCAGCTGGCCTGTGCTGTGTTGTCAGGCGACGAGAGCAGCAGCCGGGGCGTGCGCGGGCAGCTTGCCAGCGGCTTGACGCTTCACCAGATCGGCTGTTCCTTCAGGGCAGTCGACTACGAACGGGCACCAACCGCACAAGACCGTTGGTGTGGCGTCGAAGGTGTCTGACTGGCAGGCAGAGCCGATGGAAACCCACGTGTCGTTCAACTGTTGCGTGCTGTCTTCCAGGCGGCGGTCGGTTACGTGAACGTCGAGGATTTTCTGGCCAAGGTAGAGAAGCCGGGCCCTGTCGGGCTGTTCGTCGCCTGTGGCATCCAGCGCGGCGGCGTAAAGCATGACTTGTTGAATCTTGTCGTCTCGAAAGCGAACCCCGGGAAGGGTGCCGCTCTTGTAGTCGCTAACCACGAGGCTCCCGTTGATGCGGTCGACCCTGTCGATTATTCCGAGAAAGGGAACATCGGCCAGGTTGGCGGTGACCTTCTGCTCGGTGGCAACCACATCAACCTCGGCCGGGTCTTCGAGGTCCCACAGCCCGGCGATGGCCAGCCACGACTGCCACCTAAAGGCGCGGGATTCGTCTTCGCCAAGTTCGAGTTCTTGAAATTGAGGATCGGCCTCAACCTCAGGCCAGAGCTGGCGAGCCAGTGCCTTCGCCTGAGCTTGGGTGCGGTGCTTGTTTGGCAGCCCGCATAGGTGTTCAAGCACGGTGTGGGCGAAGGATCCAACCACCGCAGGCTGGCCCGAAGGTTCGCGCAGTTTGTCTACATATTTGAACTTCCACCGGCGGGGGCAGCCATCAAAGGCAGCCGCCGAAGATGGCGAGAGGTGTGCGGGCAAGTCGGCCATTGCTCCATCATGCCACGCGGGGTGTGACAATTACAGCGCTGTAGTTCAAAAGGAGCGGCTTGGCTGGGTTGACAGCGAAGACAACAGCGGCATGGTTGCAAAGGCTTGGGCCCCACTACAACGCTGAGGACGCCGCCGGTATTGGCGCCCGGAACGCGCGGAGTATAAGTGTCAAAAACCGATACCAAATGCTCCGCGCGACTTGTGAAAATCGAAGAAACCCGGCGCCACCGATGAAGAGTTCGGGTTTTGGCGCCCAGTTTTGCGTGGTCGCCGTCGGCGACCAGCGGTGAAGATGGTGAGCTGGATGGGCGGAGCCGGTCTGCGGTAGCAGACCCAATGTGGGAGCTGTCACGCGTGGTCGCCATCGGCGACCAGCGGTGGTCGGCGACCAGCGGTGAAGATGGTGAGCTGGATGGGCGGAGCCGGTCTGCGACAGCAGACCCAATGTGGGAGCTGTCACGCGTGGTCGCCATCGGCGACCAGCGAGAACGGGATTACCCGGATGGGCGGAGCCGGTCTGCGACAGCAGACCCAATGTGGGCGCGCTAGCGCAGCACGCCGCCGCCGAGGCCGCCTCTTCCGCCGCCGCCGAAACCGCCTCGATTGCCGCCAACGTGGCGGCGCTGGGTGCGGCGGCTGGTGGCGATTCCGCCAAGGCCGCCGCCAAGCAGCATCCGCAGCAGCAACGAGCCAATCCCGGCCTTCATCATTCCGCCAAGCATGCCGCCACCGCGTGAGCGGCGACGGGGAGCTTGCTGGTGTGAGCGGCCGCGGGGTGCGCCGCCCCGACGTTGGCCTTGGTTGAAGATTGACTCGTCTGGGCCCAATGCCGGAGCGTCTCGGCGGGTGTCTCGGCCAAGGGGTGGCACTGGCTGCCTGCCGTCTGGCCTGGGCGCTGGCGGCCGAGGTGCGTTTGAGGGAGCCCCGACCGGTGCTTCGGGCGCTCCCCAGTTCGGTTCGGGCGGTGGTGTGCGGCCGTCAAGCCTGGCCTCGATCACCTGGAACTGCCACTCTGCCTTGTCGATCCGGTCATCCAACGAATCGATTTCTTCAACGGTGGATGCGTCGTTGATTGATGAGCTGACGTCTTGGTAGGCCCGGCTGGCCTCTTCATACATTTGGCGAACGTCGTCTGGCGCGGTGGTTACCTTGTCGCCGAGGTTGATCACGCTGTCTGCGTTGTTCAGCAGTTGCTCTTTGATCTCGGCTTTGTCTTCTTTCATGGCCTTTGAAACAGCAGCCGACTTCCTGCGTTTACCGCTGAACCAGCGGAAGGCGAAGAACCCAAGCAGTCCCAGCAGCAGAATCAGAAACCAAGGGGTGCCCCCACCTGTTGAGCCGGTGTTGGCAGCCGGCCGGGTTGTGTCGCCAACGGCGGCATCATTCCCGGCTGCGGGTGCCGCGGCTGGGCCTCCAGACAGCGCACTGGCAACTGCGTCGATTCCACCGGCAACGTCGCCGCTGGCGAAGAGGGGAGTGGCCGCATCTGCTGCGGCAGACGCGTTGGAGTTAGAGCTGCTTCTAACCCAAACGCCGGTGTTGTCGAGAACAATGACCGTGTCGTATCCGGAGCCAAGGGACTCAAGCCGTTCCACAACCCCAACCGCAATAAGTTCGGTGTCGGCGCCCCCTGCCTGATCCAACCACACAAATCCGATGCTGTGATCGTTTGCCCGCTCGATGGAGTCTGCTTCGGCTCCGCCCACTGTGAAGTCGGCGTAGAAGCCGGCGCGGTCTACCTCTTCTGCTATCTGATCAAGCGTCTGGGCGCTTGCCGGTGGGGCAAGCCCACCAAAGATCAGCAGCAGGGCTGCGAGGGCGGAAATGAGGGGAACCAGGCGTCGCACCCGGTCAAGGCTAGTCGTTTAAGACAGAAGCCCAAGGGGCACTGGCTGGTTCGGTAGCACCGAGCTGGCTTCCACCCCCAACCATTCTTCGGCCAGCGA
>QIKW01000224.1 GCA_003231975.1 Acidimicrobiia bacterium | reverse complement strand
CGATCGAACAGGAAATGCGGCTGCTGCTTCTGCCAACAGACCCAAACGAGGGCAGGAACGTGATCATTGAAATCCGGGGGGCCGAGGGTGGGGAAGAGGCCAATCTGTTCGCGCGCGTGCTGTTCGACATGTACAAAGCGTTTGCCCAAACCCAAAACTGGAAACTGGAAATATTGAACTCCCAGCCGTCGGATCTTGGCGGCCTTTCAGACATCACCTTTGGGTTGAAGGGCGAGAGCGTGTGGACCCGCATGAAGTTTGAAGCCGGCCCTCACCGGGTGCAAAGGGTTCCCGTTACCGAGTCTCAGGGCCGGGTTCATACGTCCTCAGCAACCGTCACTGTGCTTCCCGAAGCCGACGAGGTGGATATTGAGATTGATCAGAACGACCTGCAAATAGACACCTACCGTTCCTCGGGGGCTGGCGGCCAGCATGTAAACACCACCGATTCCGCGGTGCGAATTCTGCACAAACCAACTGGCGTAGTTGTAACTATGCAAGACGAAAAGAGCCAGCTTCAGAATCGGGCAAGGGCAATGGTTGTGCTTCGGTCCCGCCTGCTGCAAGCAGAGCAAGACCGCGTCGCGGCGCAAAGTTCGGCCCAGCGGAAAGACCAGGTTGGCGGGGGCGGGCGTTCTGAGAAGATCCGCACATACAACTACAAGGAAAACCGAGTAACCGACCATCGAATCGGGCTGACCATCTACAAGCTCGACAAGGTGTTGGAAGGCGATCTGAGCCAGCTGAGCGATGCCTTGGTTCAAGACGAACGCACAACCCAACTCCAGGCAGGGCAAGGAGCCGACCGGCCAGATGACTGAGTCTCAGAACCATAAAGGCGGCAATCAGACAGGTGGCGCCACGGTTAGCTGGGGGTCTCTTCACGTCGAGGCGCTTGCGCGGTTTCGGGCGGCGCAGGTGGAAGAAGCCGAGGTAAGTGCCCGCCGCATTATTGAAGAGTGTTCGGGGAACGAAGGCCCTGACTTCGCGGTAGGGCTGAACCAACCCGCAACCCAAAGAGGTGTTGCCGCATTCGACAAAAAGGTGGCCAGGCGACTTGACGGCGAACCCCTGCAATATGTGATCGGGCGGTGGGGCTTTCGCACACTTGATCTGTTCATAGACCAACGAGTGCTGATCCCTCGGCCCGAAACCGAAGTGGTTGCCGGGCTGGCCATCGCCGAGCTGGAAAGACTGGTCGCCAGTGATGACTCAAACCCAAAAGCGGCCGACCTTGGAACAGGCAGCGGGGCCATCGGGCTTTCCATTGCGGCCGAGGTGGCCAACGTTGAGGTGTGGCTGACCGACGTCTCAGAGGATGCCCTGGCAGTTGCAACGGCGAATCTCGCTGGCCTCGGCCGCGGCGGCACCGGCGTTCGGATCGCCACGGCGGGTTCGTGGTTTGCCCCGATGCCAAGCAGCCTGCGGGGGAAGCTTGATGTGGTTGTGTGCAACCCGCCATACGTCTCGTCAGAAGACACGCTTGAGCCCTCGGTTCGCGACTGGGAACCCCACCAGGCATTGATTGCCGGAAGCAATGGCATGGAGGGCCTGAAGCTGCTGGTGGCTGAAGCTCCAGAATGGATCTCCGCCCGCGGGGCCCTGGTGCTTGAAATGGCGCCCTGGCAAACCACCGAGATCGCCGAGCTGGCAAGCGGCCGGTTCAAAGAGGTCGCCATCGAGACGGATATGGCTGGCCTGAACCGGTGTGTGGTTGCTCGCTTCCCGAAGCGCCCCTAGCCCACGCCTGGCCGGCGAACTTGGGCCCGCAACCGGCTGCTCGGATAGGCTCGGCACTACCGCTTCCAGATCGGGCGGTGAGGAGCCATCAAATGTTCACAAAGAACGACAAAGTCGAGACCGATTGGCTGGCTGGGGTAGCCATGTTCAGTGGCTTCGACCAGGAGCAACTGATGCAGGTGGCCCAACTGGGAGAACGGCTGGAGGCCGCAGCAGGCGCCGAACTCACCGATCAGGGCCGCTACGGCGGCACCTGCTATGCCATTGTTGAGGGCTCGGCCAACGTGTACATGAACGGCCAGTTCGTGGCAAGCGTGGGAGCCGGCTCCATGATTGGCGAAATGGCGTTGCTTGAACACCGGCCCCGTTCTGCCACCGTTGTTGCCGAAACCGACTTGCTGCTCGTTGCCTTCGACGTGAAGGCGTTTGGCGAACTGCTTGACGCCAACCCAACGGCCAAAGAACGGCTGAACAACCTCTTGACCGAACGCATCTCAGACAATCAGGCTCGCAAAGACCAGTAAGAACGAGACCAGGTAAAGGGGACAAGCAGTGAAGATTGCGGTGGCAGCAGACCATGCCGGGTGGCAACTGAAAGATGTGGTGGCCAGCCAGCTAGTGGCCGATGGCCATGAGGTCATCGATCTTGGAACCAATAGCGAAGATTCCGTCGACTACCCAGACTTCGGAGAAGCCGTCGGACGTGCTGTAGTCAACGGCGAGGCCCAGCTTGGTGTTGCGGTTTGTGGCAGCGGCATTGGAATCTGCATGGCAGCAGGCAAAGTGAAAGGCATACGAGCTGCCACCGTTCACGATGTCACCTCAGCTCGTCTCAGCCGAGAACACAACAACGCCAATGTGGTGTGCCTTGGTGCCCGCTTCATTGGTCCCCAGGTGGCAATGGATGCCGTGCAGGCGTTCTTGGCCGCCGAATTCAGCGGCGGTCGCCACGCTAAAAGAGTGGCCAAGATCAACAATCTGGACAGCGACTAGAGACCGACCCCTCATCACGGGTATGCCACTTCTTGTCGGGATGGCGGCCCACACGAGGTGATGCGCAGTCTGGGCATTCACTGTTCTGATGGTGGGTCCGCAACAAGGTCGAGGTCGCGTCTATGCTGTGGTGGACAGAATCCTACTAAGGGGCCTAGCGAGTAGGATGAGGACTCGATTGGCTGATTCGCCTCGCTGGCTCGGCGAATAACTAACTATCACATTGGTCGGTGCGCCTATCGGCGCTCCTCCTTAAGATGATACCCAGGAGCGTTGGATGGATGGGTTTCATTGGCCTAGGTTCCTTGACACGATTAACGCTATTGATTGGTCGTTGGGTCCGCTTGAACCGGGCGGCAGTTTCTGGGATTTCGTTACGGGTTCTTTGATTTTCGCTGATGACGGAACCGTGACCAGTGTCGATTTCGCTCCGATCAACACGATTCAACCCTCTGGAACTCCAGATCCGCAGCCGGACGGTGATTACCGGCTTGATCTGGTTGATGCTGCTGGGGTGGTTGTTGCCAGCCGCACTTTCGCTCCGTACATGATGGCTGTTGATCAGGCTGAATCGGGTGAGGTGACTGCACCATCTGGGGTGTTTGTGGTTCCGTTTGAGACTGCACCGGCTTATGACCGAATCGTCCTTTCGTTGGATGGGCAGGAGCTGGTTGCCATGGATCGCAGCCCGAATGCACCTTCGGTGTCGATCACGTCTCCAACGTCGGGCCAGGTCTTCGGTTCAGAAACTGTGGAGATCGCCTGGTCGGCCTCTGATGTTGACGACAATGATTTGACCCATTTGGTGCAGTATTCCACTGATGGAGGTGCCACCTATGAAACTGTTGCTATTGGCTATGTGGGGTCCTCTGTTACGTTCGATCGGTCTAGTCTTGCTGGTTCCAGCCAGGCCCGTATCCGGGTCACTACTTCTGATGGAACCCGGTCAACCACAGCCGAGTCAGAGATTTTCACTGTTGTCGCGAACCCTCCAACGGTCACCATTGTCTCTCCCGAAGCTGGTGCCAGCTTCACCGATCTGCAGGCAATGTCTCTTGAAGCGTCAGCCAGCGACGTTGAAGATGGTTCTCTGCCAGCCAGTTCGATCCAGTGGTCCAGTGATTTGGACGGGCCCTTGGGGGCTGGTGGGTCTGTGATTGTTGAATCGGCGTCACTAACCCCAGGTGTTCATCAGCTCACCGCTACCGCCACCGACAGCAGCGGCACAGTTTCGGCCTTGTCGGTCACCGTCACTGTTGGTTTGGTCAACGAACCGCCGTTACCGGTAGACGACGAGGCGTTCGCTGATCTTGGCGAAGTGGTTGACATTGACGTTCTGGCCAACGATTCTGATCCTGATGATGATCTTGACGAATCGTCGTTGTCGATCACGATCAGCCCCAGCCTTGGCTCGGCTGTTGTGGTTGATGACCTCGCAGCTGGGCCTGTGGTGCGTTACACGCCGGGTGTTGCCGGGGTCGACAGTTTGACTTATGAGATCTGTGATAGCAACGGGCAATGCTCGACCGCGGTGGTCACAATCACTGTCGGTACTGATGATTGCACTCTTATTGGGACCGAGGGTCCGGATGTGCTGGTGGGTACTGCTGGTGATGACGTGATTTGTGGGCTTGGTGGGGCTGATGTCATTCGGGGACTTGGCGGTGATGACGTCATCCGTGGCGGCAAAGGCAACGACACCATCCGGGGCGGGCCTGGTGATGACATTATCTATGGCGGACGGGGTGCTGATGAGTTGAGGGGCGGCAGCGGCCAAGACCAGATCCGTGGCGGCAGAGGCGCTGATGTGATCATTGGTGGCAGCGGGAACGATGAACTCCGAGGCGGCAAAGGCGGCGACACCATTGAGGGCCGGGCCGGCAACGACACCATCTACGGTGGTGCTGGGGCAGACCTCGTAAGCGGCGACGCCGGAGCTGACGTGATTCGCGGTGGCAGAGGAGCTGACGTGATCCATGGTGGGCGGGGAGGAGATGAACTCTTCGGTGGTCGTGGGGCTGATGAGATCCGAGGCGATCAAGGATGGGACTACATCGCGGGCCGTCGGGGCGCCGACACTCTGTACGGTGGTTCGGGGCGTGACGAACTCCGTGGCGGCCGCGGTAATGACACCATGTTTGGTGGTAACGGGGCAGACAAACTCCGAGGCGGCCGCGGTTTCGATTCGGCCAACGGCGGTAACGGTGTCGATTCTTGTCGGGCCGAGATCCAACAGCAATGCTAACCAGGCCGATATTTCTGATGGTCGGTGCCGCTCTGGCCCTTGCGGCCTGCACCGGGGGTGAGCCCGTGCCACGAAGTTTGGCTACACCAGACTCCACCGTAGCGCTTGCTGAGGGAGAGGTTCTGGTGAACATCTTCACCGAATCAGAGGGCGACTACACCGACGGAATATCGGCAAATCTGATTCGCCCCAACGGCTGGCTGGCGTTTATCGCCGAAACGGATATGGCCGATTGGTGGACCAAAATGGTTGGTGATCCAGCGTTCACGATACCTAACCCGGTTGAGGGTATTGACGTTGAAACCACTGAAAGAGTGCTTGCTGCTACTGCTGCAATTCTCAGTCGTACTGGAAGTAATGGGGTCGGCCAGGTCGGGTTGGAGCCCGGCGACTACCTAGTCTGCGCTATTGGCAGCACTAGAGATAGGTTACCACTAGTTCGTAACTGTGCCAATCTCACAGTCGACGAATCCGAATTCTATCTTTCGGTCTACTGGGGTGACGGGACCGCAAACTTCGGGGTGGGCGAAGATGGGATCAGCTATGACCGAATCATCTTCAAAGACCCGACCCCATGAACACAACCCGGTCCAGTAGTAGTTGGGCCGGAACTCTCTATGGCGGTGACGGTGTCGATTCTTGCCGGGCCGAAATTCAGAGCCTGTGCTGAACAGGCGCATTGGTTTCCGGGCGATGGCCATGCGATTGTGTTGGCTGCTAGGGCTGGCTGTGTTAGCGGTCGCCTGCACCGGCCAGTCTGGCTCAGAAGCGCCACCAACCACGCAACTGGCACTAGCCGAGGGCGAGGTGCTGCTGAATATCGTCACAGTCCGGGAAGTCAGTTATGAAGAGGCGGACAGGAACGACTCGTTCGATCCTGTTCTTCGCCCAAGTGCTCGCGTCGCGTTTATTGCTTCAGCTGATGTGGTTGATTGGTGGTCCACTGTAATTGGTGCCCCTGCCCCAATCCCAGATCAACATTCTGTTGATGCTCAGACCACCGAAGAAATTCTCGCTGGTACCAGCGAGATTATGGTTCGCACCGGAGCCGACGGACTGGGCCAGATCGGGTTGCTGCCCGGCGACTACCTTGTGTGCGCCATGTGGGATCCGCCTACCATCGTAAACTGCGTCGATGGCCGCGGTTTCGACACAGCCAACGGCGGTAACGGCGTGGATTCTTGTCGGGCCGAGATCCAACAGCAATG
>QIKW01000146.1 GCA_003231975.1 Acidimicrobiia bacterium | reverse complement strand
GCCCACTGCGGTTTGACACCAATCTCGGCCACAAGCTGGGCCTTGAAGTCATCTTCGGAGATCTTGGTGAGACCGCAGTCTGTGTGATGAATCAACAAGACCTCACGGGTGCCAAGCATTCGCTGCGAGATGCAGAGGGAGCGGATGACGTCGTCGGTTACAACCCCGCCCGCGTTCCTAACGACATGGGCGTCACCGTTGGCGAGGCCCAGGATCCTGAGAACGTCCATGCGGGAATCCATGCAGGCAACCACGGCCAGCCTCAACTTTGGCGCCACTTCGAGAGCGCTATCTCCGAAGGTCTCGGCGAACTGGCTGTTGGCGACGCTAATCTGGGGTGCGTTTGGGTTGAACATGGCACAACAATACGAGTTCTGACAGCCAAGGTCGCCGATCCGCGTGACGTGCACCACTCTTCGGCGGGGCTGGCCCAGGCAAGCCATATCGTGCCCATAGCAGAAGGGGGTTGCAGTATGACAAAGTCAAGGTTCTTTCATCCGGGCGGCGTATTGCTAGTTTCTGTCGCGCTGATCTTGTCAGCCTGCGGCCTGGCTGGCAACGACGAGATCGTTGCCTCGGCTGGAGGCATGGGCCACGTGCACGATCTGGTGCTGGACAACGACGGAAAGCTTCTGGCGGCTACCCATTCCGGCTTGTATCGCATCGAGTCATCCAGCAAGGCCATCTTGATGGGAGCCGAGCAGAACGACCTGATGGCCATGACGAAACTGAGTAACGGTGATCTCTTGGCAGGCGGGCACCCTGACCTTCGGATCGAGAAGTACCGGGTGGAAGGCCAGCCCCCGTTCCTGGGCTTGGCCACCACCAAGGACGAGGGCCAAACCTGGGAGATTCTGGATTTACTCGGCCAAGCCGACTTCCATGCATTAGTTCCCTATGACGATGGCGTATTTACCGCAGACTCCTCGGGCCAGATCTCCTACCTAGGCCCGGATGGACAGTGGAGCCTGCTTGGCCAGGTGGAAGCCCGAGACCTCGCGATTGACCCAAAGAACTCGAATACGCAGATAGTGCCGGACTATGGCGGCCTGGTCTGGGCCAGCACCGACGGAGGGGCCTCGTGGGCCAGGGCTGAAGGGGCGCCACCTTTGGTTGAAATCGAATGGCTGGCCGACGGCAGGATCGTTGGCTTCGACAGCACAGGGAATCTGTGGTCGTCAGAATCAGTGAATGGCCCCTGGGCGCAAACAACCAAGGGCCCTGTGGGGGTCGAAACCTTCTTCGCCAGCCCTGCGGGACCGTGGTGGGTTGCCCTGGAAGGCGGCTCGATCTCACGAAGCGACGACCAGGGAACAACCTGGGTTGACGAGTACCGGCCCCCCGAAAGTTAGCCAGCCAGCCAGAACCTGCGGCAGAGAATCTAGTCCTTGACCTTACAGTTGGCTGGAAGGTGTAGAAGTATAGTCACGAGATTCCCAGGGCGGGCCATCCTTTCCTTCCCAATGCCGAGGCTTCAAGAATGAAGAACAACAAAGACGAACACGCAGGCCACGACATGGCCGAGATGACGGCCGCCGAGCACGCCGCCATGCCAGAGATGGCCGGCATGACTGGGATGAAACACGGCGCGGCCGACGAACATGCAGGCCACGACATGGCAGGTATGAAAGGGGGCAAGCACGACAAACATGAGGGCCACGACCCGAACATGTTCCGCAGGTTGTTCTGGTGGAACCTGATTCTGGCTGTTCCCGTGTTGGTGTTTTCTGGCCAAATTCAGGACTGGTTCAATTACTCGATCGACGGATCGTGGGCGGCTTGGGTTGCACCAGTGCTCGGCACCGTGATTTACATCTGGGGCGGCAAGCCTTTCCTGGTTGGAGGACTGACCGAAATTCGGAACCGTCAGCCGGGGATGATGCTGTTGATATCCCTGGCCATCACGGTTGCCTATGTTGCCTCGGTAGCGAATTCACTTGGCTGGGGCGAGTTGGACTTCTGGTGGGAACTGGCCGCACTGATTGTTGTGATGCTGCTTGGCCACTGGCAGGAAATGAAGGCCATCGGCCAAGCCCGCGGCGCTCTCGCGGCCCTGGCCGAGCTGTTGCCAGACACAGCCGAGTTGGTTGGACCGGACGGAATCGAAGAGGTAGCTGTATCCAGCCTTGGAATCAACGATGTGGTGCTGGTTCGCCCCGGTGGCCGAGTGCCTGCCGACGGCATCATCGTTGAAGGCAGCGCCTCCTTCGACGAGTCAATGATCACCGGCGAGTCTCGCCCAAACCGACGGGGCGAGGACGACCGGGTGGTGGCTGGCACGGTGTCGACCGACTCGTCGGTGAGAGTGCGCATCGACGCAGTAGGAGACGACACTGCGATCGCCGGAATCCAGCGGCTGGTGGCCGACGCTCAGTCTTCACAATCAAAGGTTCAGGCGCTCGCCGACCGCGCCGCGGCCGCGCTGTTCTATCTGGCAACTGGTGCCGCGGTGGTCACAATGATCATCTGGGCCGTCGTTGGTGACGCCCCCGAAGGCATCATTCGAACAGTCACAGTTCTTGTCATCGCGTGCCCTCACGCTTTGGGCCTGGCCATTCCATTGGTCATTTCCATCTCAACTGCCACTTCAGCCGAGGCAGGAATTCTGGTGAAGGACCGCTTGGCCCTCGAACGAATGCGCACAGTTGACGCGGTGCTGTTCGACAAAACCGGAACCCTCACAAAGGGCAACCACGCCGTGGTTGGCTACTCTGGAACAGATGGGTGGGACCCAGACGAAATGCTGGCACTTGCAGCCGCGGCCGAAGTGGAAAGCGAGCACCCAATAGCGCGCGCCATTGTTGCCGCGGCCAAGAAGAACGGGGAAATTCAGACCGCCACAGACTTTGACGCAATGACCGGGCGGGGCGTTCAAGCCACGGTAGACGGCCAACAGATCTCGGTCGGCGGCCCCGGGCTGCTGCGATTCCTGAATCTCGCCGAACCATCGTCCTTGGACGACGACGTGCAGAAATGGCGGAAGCGGGGCAGCTCGGTCTTGTTTGTCATCCGCAACGCCGAAGTGATCGGCGCTCTAACGCTTGCTGACGAGGTGCGGCCCGAGTCCAAGATTGCGGTCGAGGCTCTTCACGCTCGGGGCACCCGCGTTGTGCTGATCACCGGCGATGCCCAGCAGGTAGCAGACGGCGTTGCCGAAGAGCTGGGAATCGATGAGGTATTTGCCGAGGTTCTTCCAAAGGACAAGGACTCTAAGGTGATGGAACTGCAAGCCCGAGGCTTGAAGGTTGCGATGGTTGGAGACGGCGTGAACGACGCACCAGCTCTGGCCCGGGCCGACGTTGGCATAGCCATCGGCGCAGGCACAGATGTTGCCATCTAATCCGCAGGTGTTGTGTTGGCATCCAGTGATCCTCGGGCGGTAACCGGCATCATCGACCTGTCACGAGCCACGTACAGGAAGATGGTTCAGAACCTTGTGTGGGCCACCGGCTACAACTTGATTGCCATCCCGGTCGCCGCCGGAGCCCTGGCTTTTGCCGGTATCAATCTGCCGCCGGCAGCCGCAGCCGTCGCAATGAGCACCTCAACCATCGTCGTGGCCGCCAACGCCCAATTGCTGCGCCGCCTGGATCTTCGACCCGAGCCCCTTGAGAGCGAGACTCCGGCCCGCACCACGGCCTCGGCCTAATCCGCGGCCCGTAAACAGCCATCCCAGACGTTCCTTCCGGCTGGAACCTTCCGGTAGGCTGAGCCAATGCGAATCGGAGAGCTGGCCGACCAGGTTGGCGTAACGGCAAAGACAGTCCGCTACTACGAATCAATAGACCTGATGGGCGAACCAGCACGCACGGCCTCGGGCTATCGCGACTACAGCGTCGATGCCCTGGAACGGCTGCGCTTCATCAAAGACAGCCAAGCCACCGGGCTCACCCTTTCCGAGATTCAATCCGTTCTTGAACTGAAGGACACCGGGGCCGGCAGTTGCCACCACACCCGAACCCTCATTACCGAGCACGTTGTCGAGCTTGACGAACAGATCCAGAGGCTTCAAACAGCCCGAGAACAGCTGGTCGAATTGGCCGATCGGGCGGGCAACCTCAACCCGTCAGACTGCACCGACCCCAACAGGTGTCAGGTGATCGATACCATCCGGAACCAATAATATTGGTTCGGCTGTCGCCTCCCGGCCTCCGGCCATCCAACGCACCATCTCGCTGCGTGCCGACGCCGTCGGCAACGCGTAACAAGGTAAGGGCGAGTTTTGAGCGAAGCGAAAAAGTTGCGAAGAGACGAGGCCCCCGGGCCGAGGCTTAACGCTTGCCTACTCACGCGCCTACGGGTACAACCCGCTTTCGCCTTAGCGCAACACTTGGGGATGGCAATTCGGCAACAACCGGCAGACAGCCGCATCCCATTCGCTCGCCTTCTTCACGGCCAATGCTGCCCAACGCTGGTGCGGCCGCCACGCTGCGGCCCGGGGTTGAGGTAAGCAAGATCAAGGCCGCAACCATCTCTTCGTCCCACTGAGATCCTGCATGCTCGCGAAGAATGGCGTGAGCGCGTTCAATCGGCATGCCCTCGCGGTACTGCCGGGTCATTGTCATAGCGTCGAACGCATCGCATACTGCGATCAGCCGAGCTATCAACGGGATCTGGTCGCCTTGCAGCTCATCTGGATAGCCGCGCCCATCGATGCGTTCGTGATGGCTTCGCACCAGTGGCGCCAAGGGTTCGAGGCCTGGCGACTGGATCAGCAGGTCGAAGCCAACGGCGGAATGAGTTTGGATTACGGCCATCTCGGGGTCGCTCAGCCGACCCGGCTTTTTGAGAATGTCGTCTGGGATTCTCAGCTTGCCGACGTCATGCAGCAGACCAACCAGACCGGCCTGTCTCAGTTGTGATGGCCGGAGCCCGAGGGAGCCAGCCAGCTCAACAGCCAGGCTGGCGCAGCGAACAACGTGGTCTCGGGTGATCTGGTCCTTCGTTTCGAGGTCGGCTACGAACTCGTGAACCAGCGGAGACAGGCCAAGTTCCAGGGCGGCATGTGGATCAACAGCAACAACCGGGGCGATTACAGAGCGGGAGTTTCCCGTTCTCAGATAGACCACAACGCCCCCGATGGTGGCCAGGAAAACACCGCCTATGTCGAGCGCGTGAGCCAGCCAGAAGTGAGGCGCATATGGCGGGCCCGAGATGAATACCAAAACTGAGCTGCCAACCAGCACGTAGCCGAATGCTACGACCAGGGGCCCGTTGTGTTGGGCGATCTGGGCCAGACGAGCGTGGCGCCACGCCGCAAGAATTGTCGCCGCCAAGAAAACGAACGCAGACGCGATCGCAGCCCGAGAGCCCATTTCGGGAACCGGCACAAGGTTCGGCGAAACCAGCATCGTCCCCGAGATAGCCGCCATTATCAGAATCCAGGCAACGGCCCACCTCTGCCAGCGAGCCGCTATTGATCGGCCGATCCAGTGAGACCGCAGCAAGCCAGGCGACATGGCAGCGATTCCAACCGGCACCGCCCAAAACACAGAAGCCGCCGTTGCTGAGTTCTGGGCATACAACACCCCTGGCGTCGTTATCCCGTGCACAAGAGGCAGAAGCGAGGCAGAAACGAAGAAGAGGGCAACAAAGCCCAGCTCAGCCTGCTGGTTGCGGTGGGCCAGAGCCATCAGGCAAATAGCAGCAACAAAACAGAGGCTGGCGGCAATCACGACCCCCCAGAAGAGCAACACAGGAGCGGTCCACTGAATGTCGTTAAAAGCAACCGTGACCGCAACCTGGACAAGAACGACGGCGGCGGCAAACCGCACCAGGATCTGTTCAGGTCTCTTCACTCAGACAAGATCGACGGACTCAGGCCCAGCCTTGAGAATCCTGTTGGCACGCACTCTGTCAACTGCCTTCAATCGCGGCGCCAACCTCGATTGGCAGGCGGGCGCGGCGCCACTGGGGGAATCCGTCCTCAAGCCGGCGGGCCTTCAGTTTGCGGCGGCGGAGTAGGCGCACAGCGTCGTCGGCAAAAACGCAGTACGGGCCGCGACAGTAGGCAACAATTTCCGCGTCCGGCGGGAGGTCCTCGAGTGAGGCGGCAAGCCCCTCTATCGGAACCGAGCGAGCCCCTGCCACATGACCGGCCTCATACTCAACCTGCGGGCGCACATCGACCACCACAAGATTGCCGTCTTCAAGCCTGGCTGCCAGGTCCTCTCGTGTGATCTGGTCAAGCGCGTTCCGGTTGCCGAGATAGTCC
>QIKW01000273.1 GCA_003231975.1 Acidimicrobiia bacterium | reverse complement strand
GCATCGAAAAGGTACTGCCCGAAGGATCTGTCGCAGGCGATCAGGTAAGAGGGAATACCCGCGGCATCATTGCGAACCAGGTCGCAGTTCACCTTGGCCACAGAGGCCGAAACAACGGCTCCGTCTGGAGTCATCAGATCAGACCAGTCAAGCCCGCAGACCTTTTCCAGAGCATCGCTTGACGCCGGGCCGGTTAGCCGAAAGAGGGCACGGCTGTGGGTGTGGTCAACAATGCTGACGTGACCAGACCGGTCAAGGCTGTCAACTACCAGGTTCGCGGCATCGGGCGAGCCGAGCACCATCCACTCGGTCGGCCGCTGGCCACAAATCAGCGCGCCGTCGACAGCGCGGCTGGCGCCGAACCCGACGCCTAGTTGGCTGGCGGCAGCCGACTGGGAACCGCACCTCACAATAATCTTCGCCAGTGCTGATTCGTCGCTCAGACTGAGCGGGGGCCGGGGCCCGCTGGTGTCGCGGCTGGCAACAGGGCTTTCGAATGCTGGTGTGCTAACCACGAAGCCGAGCTCCTTCTGGGTCGAAGTGGGCATGGTGTTCCATTACTCTGGCCTTCACCCGCGCCCCGGTGGTTAGCAACACGGTTAGCTCGGTTCCGGCGGCCGCAACCTCGGGAACCACCTGGCCAAGACAAACCGAGCGGTTCAAAGTTGGGGACATCCGAGAAGACGTGATCCGGCCCAGAATCTCGTTGCTGTTGGCTCTGACGATTTGAGAGGCCTCCTCGGGCACGATTGTTGGGTCGTTGGTTTGGATTGACACAACCAGCGGCGCCTCGTCCTCCAAAGCCCAAGCCAATTCGGGCTTGCCCGCGAAGTCTTCCTTGTCGAATTTGATGAGCGAAGTCATGCCGGTTGAGGGGCCCTTTGTTAGCCCGTCGGTGTCTTGGCCAACTATGAAGTGACCCTTTTCCAGCCGCATGATGCGCTGAGCCTCAAGCCCGAACACGCCAATCCCCAGGTCTTTCCCCTGCTCAAGCAAGGCATCCCACACGTGGCGGCCGTGGCCCGATGGCACATGCAGCTCAAAGCTCAGCTCGCCGGTGAAGCCAATGCGCCACATGATGCAGTTGGCAACCCCGGCAACAGTGCCGGTGCGCACTTGCATGTATTTGAAGGCGTCTGGCCCAAGGTCAACGTCGTCAACCAGGCGCATAACCAGCTCTCGACTGTTCGGCCCGGCAACGTTGATGCTGGTGTATCCGGTTGTGACCGGGGTGACGTGCACGTCCCATTCTGGGTGCTCTGTCTGGAGCCAGGTTTCGGCCCATTCCCAGATGGTGCCTGCACCCGAGCTAGTGGTTGTCATCAGGTAGTGGTTCTCGGCCAGATGGCCGGTAACCCCGTCGTCAAGAACCACGCCGTCCTCGGCGCACATGATGCCGTATCGAACCGACCCAACGGCCAGCCGAGACCACTTGTTTGTGTAGAGCTGATTCAGCAGCTTCGGCACGTCTGACCCTTGAAGATCCAGCTTCCCCAGGGGCGTAACGTCTGAGATGCTTACGTTCTCCCTGGTATTGCGAACCTCGGCCGCCGGGTTGCCGTAGTGCTCGGGCCGAATCCATTGACCGGCCAGAATGGGAACGGCGCCGTTGGCTTCGTGCCAGGGCTGGATGGAGGAGACCCGCACCGGCTCGAACACCCGACCGCCAAGAGCGCCCAGGGTGATCGGGGCATACGGCGGCCGCCAAACCGTGGTGCCAACCTCTTCGATCGTTTCGCCCCTGGCTTCAGCCAGAACAGCAACCGTATTCACCGTTTCCAACTTGCCCTGGGCCGGGCCCATGGTGGCAGTTGTGAATCGCTTGATCAGCTCGACCGAGTCATAACCCTCTTGGGCAGCAGAAATGAGATCCTTTGAGCCAACGTCTTCTGAGAAGTCAACGATGCCGTGGCTGGACGAGCGGAAAAGCGCAGGGTGCTGATCCTTTGGCAGCTGGATGCGTTCATCAACCGGCCACGAAGGCTCGGCTCCGCCAACCGCAGCGGCCCTGGTGGTCGTTGCCTGAAGTCGGTGGGCCACAACCGCGGCCCTGGCAGCAGCCAAAGTGCCGGTAGCTCTGGCGTGCTTGAGCATTTCGTCGACTGAGCCGTCGCCGCCCAGGCCGCCGGCTACCAAAACGTTATCTATCTGCGCAGTTGGGAAGAACCGGGCCGACGTCTTGTGGTAGGTGGGGCGGTCGCCTGCCATGTTCAGCAGCGAGGTTGGGGCGGTCCAGCCAGCCGCCACAACAAGCAAGTCGGCTTCCACGCTGGAGCCGTCGGCCAGTAACACAGACTGCACGCCTTTGGCGCCGCCCTCGGCTTCCACAATATTCTCCCCGATGCGGGCATCGACCACCCGGGCAACCGGGATGCCAACCCGTTCCAGGTCGGCGGCCGCGGCATCACCGTCGGAGTTGGCTGTGAACACAACGGCCTTCGTTCCCGGCCTGACGGCGTACATGTTGATCAGCCTGCGAACCGCGCCACTGAGCATCACACCGGGTTTGTCGTTCCCGGCAAAAACATACGGGCGCTCAATAAGGCCAGGGGCCGCCACCAACACCTTCGCCCTTGCCTTGATTAGGCGTTCGACCGCAATTGGATGGCTGCGCTGGGCTATAGCAACCCAGTTGTCTTCGTATCGGCCGGTAACGGTTGAGTCGAGCAGCACCTCAACTCCGGCATCAAACACTGCGTTGCCAAGTTCGCCGGCAAGGACACGGTCTTCATCTGAGCCCCAAAGCAGGTGACCGCCAAGGGCGTGGCCGTGCTCAACGAGCATCACCTTGGCCCCTGCTTCCGCGGCAGCAACAGCGGCAGCCATTCCGGCTGGCCCACCGCCCGCCACCACAACATCGGGGTGGGCGTAGCGTTTGTCGTGATAGCGGTGAGGGGAGTTCAGATCCACCTTCCCGCCGGGAGCGAACGTGGCAAGCACCTTCTCGAACGCCGGCCAGAGTTTCTGGGGCTTCATGAACGTCTTGTAGTAAAAACCAGCGGTTAGGAAGCGGCCAACCAGCCCGCTGGCGGCCTTGATGTCGTAGTCAACCGACGGCCACACGTTCTGAGCACTGACCTCCATGCCCGCCTCAAGCAGGCGATGGCCAGCGCGAACGTTGGGGTCGTCGCCAACCTGCACAAATCCGTTCGGGTCCCAGAAGTCAGCGGTCATCAGAGCGCGGGGCCGGTGGTACTTCATGCTCCTGGAAATGATCTTGACGTTGTTGGCCAACAAGGCCGACCCAATCGTGTCACCTGTGAAGCCAACTAGCGGCTTTGCGTTCCAGGAGAATCCAACGGCCGAGGAGCGACTGATTACCTCACCCGCCTGGGGCGGCAAGCGGTTCATGCTCTCCCACCAATCTTGTTTCCGGGGATGGGTGGGTTGCGGAACTCGTTGCTTGCAGTGTGGCGCTCGAGCACAAAGTACTGGCGGCAGCCAGAGCGGCAGTACCAGGTTTCCCGCAGCCAGTCAGACGGGTTGTCTTCGATGTAGAGGTAGGTGCGCCACTGTTCCTTTGTTGCCGAATTCGGATCTGGGCGGGCGTGAGATTCGCCGACATAACGCAGGTCGGCTGCGTTGCGTGGGCCGCAGTGAGGGCAGGGTACGAGTAGCACAGTTCTCCTCAGTGCCCCACAGCCGCTGCGCCTTTTTCACCAACGAGTTCGCCGGTCAAGAAGCGCTCAAGCTTGAAGGGTGCAATCAACTTGGGGGTTGACCGAGTGGCTATGCACTCAGCCATCATTTCGCCAGACACAGGGCCTGCCTTGAAGCCGTAGGTTCCCCAGCCAACATCAACCAGGAACCCATCGACCGGGGTGAACCCCATCACCGGCGAGTAGTCGGGTGTCATGTCGCACAGCCCGGCCCACTGGCGAAGCAGCCTCATGCGCGAGATCCCCGGCATCAGTTCCAGAACGTGGCCTGCCAACTCTTCGGTGAACTCGAGGGAACCACGAACGTTGTAGTTGTTGAACGGATCCACCGAGGCACCAAACACCAGCTCGCCCCTATCGGTTTGGCTGACATACACATGAAGGGAGCCCGAAACCACAACCGTTGGCAGAAACACCTTCACCGGTTCGGTTACCGCAGCCTGGAGTGGGCGGGTATAGATGGGAAGTTTCACACCGGCCATGTCGGCAATCAGGGTGGCCCAGCCAGCAGTGCAGTTCACAACAATGGGGGCCGAGATGTCTCCCCGGTTGGTGCGAACGCCCTTTACGGTTCCCCCCTGGCCCTTGCCGTCGGGGCCATCGCCGCCTTCCACCAGAATGTCCAACACCTCGGTTTTCTGCTGCATCTCAACCCCACGATGATCCGCGGCACGGGCATAACCCCACACAACGGCATCGTGTCTGATGGTGCCGCCTGGCGGATGGTAGAGAGCGCCCAAAATGGGGTAGCGGGGAGCGTCGGAAACGTCGAGGCTGGGTGCCAGCTTCTTGATCTCGGAGGGGTCGATCACATCTGAATCGATGTTTTGGAGCTTGTTAACTTCGGCCCGCCACTGCATTGTTCGCAGAGCACTGTCGGTGTGGGCGAGGGTCATGTGGCCCCGCTCTGAGAACATCACGTTGATGTTCAGGTCGATCGACATTGAGTTGTACAAATCCAGCGAGCGGTCATAGAACGCAACGCCTTCGGGTGTGAGGTAGTTCGATCGAACGATTGCGGTGTTGCGGCCCGAACCACCGCTGCCGAGGTAGGACTTGTCCAGCACGGCAACGTTTGTGATGCCGTGGTTTGTTGCCAGGTAGTAGGCCGTTGCCAGGCCGTGCACTCCCCCGCCGATGATGATCACGTCGTAGGACTTCTTCAGCGGCACGTCACGCCACACCCGCGGCCAAGACTGACCCCTGGCTCCCCGGCTGATCAAGCCGCCAAGGGAGTACTTCGCCGATGCTTTGTTGCCAGACGCAGGTTTGCCAGACCCGGGATTGCCCGAAGCGGAATTGGCCAACGACATCAAGGATCCAAGTATTGCCATCAGCCTGAATCGTAGAGCCTGCGGGCGCGCCAGACAGGATCAATCTTGCATGGACTAAGACAGGTTGAGTATGAATCCGTTGCTCCCTACCCTTCTGCTCCGTGAACCTGAACCGGCTGCGCTACTTCCTTGCTGTTGCCGACGAGCTGCACTTTGGCCGGGCGGCGGCCAAACTTCACATGGCCCAGCCGCCACTGAGCCGCCAGATTCGCCAGCTGGAAAGCGAGCTGGGAGTTGTTCTGTTCAGCCGCAGCACCCGCAACGTGACGCTGACCGAGGCAGGCAAGTTCTTGTATCCCGAGGCCCAACGTCTTGTGGTTCACTCTGAGTCTCTGGAGCGAAGAATGCAGGCGGTGCGAAGCGGAGACGGAGGGGTTCTGAGGCTGGGGTTTGTTGACTCGTCGAGCTATGAGGTGATGCCCCGTTTCCTTCGGGCCTACCGCAAACGCTGGCCCGCCGTTGACTACCAACTTCGGAGCCTGTCTTCTGATGACCAGCACGAGGCGCTGATTGGCGGCCAGATAGATCTCGGAATTGGCCGCACGGCAGGCCCCGGCAACCAGCTTGGAACAACCAAGTTCCTCGAAGAGCGGCTGGTCATTGCAGTTGGCGCCGACCACCCACTGGCAGACAAGGCCGGGGTGCAAATCAAGGATCTGGAAGGCGAGCCCATCATCGGGTTCGACCGTGGTCGCTCGCCCAGTCTCCATGCTGAAATGCGGGCCTTGTTTCAGGCCAGGGGCGTTGGTTTTGACCCAGTGATCGAAGCCACCGAATACACAACCATCCTGGGACTGGTTGCTGCTGGGGAGGGCGTGGCAATAGTGCCCGCCGGAGTTCGCACGTTCAGGCCGCCAAACCTTAGGTACGTGGACCTGACAGATCCCGATGCCACCAGCTCGCTCATGTTGCTTCGCCGCAAGGATGAAGCAGACCCGCTGGTGGAACGGGCCGCGGAACTGGTGATCACTACATTCCGCTAGCCAGCCCATGAGATGTGGCCTGCCGACCCCAAAATGACCGAACTGGCATGGATAAGTGGCGAAAACGCACCTAATCCATGCCAGTTCCAATCCTGGGGCCCAAGTTACGGGCTCCAGGCTCGCCAAAACAACCACGCGTGGTCGCCATCGGCGACCAGCTTTGAGCTGGTGACCGGATCGGCCGGAGGCCGGGAGGCGAAAGCCGACCCAAGATGGTCGTGTTACGCGTGGTCGCCATCGGCGACCAGCTTT
>QIKW01000177.1 GCA_003231975.1 Acidimicrobiia bacterium | reverse complement strand
GCTTGCCGATCGAACTCGGAGGGCGATACCCAGATTCGCTGTCGGGTGGTCAACGCCAGCGGGTTGCCCTCGCTCGGGCGCTGGTCGCCAAGCCGGAACTCGTTGTTGCCGACGAGCCAACGTCGATGCTCGACGCGTCGCTGCGTGGGGTCATGATCGAACTACTGTCCCGTATGCAGGAGGTCAACAACACTGCCATTTTGTATATTACCCATGATCTGGCAATGGCAAGATACGTGGGCGACACCATCGCCGTCATGGATGCGGGCCGCATCGTCGAGATCGGTCCGGGCGAGACGGTGATCGGCGATCCAACACATCCATCCACAAAGGCGCTGTTAGCAGCCGTCATCCAATAAAAAGGGAACACCATGAAAAAGCTGATCTTCTTCACCAACGCCGACCCGAACGAGAACCTGAAACCGTTTGCCACCGCCTATCGCTTTGCCGCCGCAGCTGAAGAAAAGGGAGTAAGAACCGAGATCCGCTTTGCCGGACCGGCTGTGCTGGCCGCCAATCCGGATGTCTTCCCCGACAATGAGCTAGGCAACGAGATCCGCAAAAGGATGAAGGCCGCCAAGGGTGGTCCTGGCGATTTCACGTTTTGACCAAATTGCACCGAAGCCCGTGCGGTTTCAGACGACATGGTTGCCTCCGTCGGCGGGAGGCTTCGTAAACTTGCCGACATCATGCTCGAGGTTGCAAATGACGAAGCCGAATTCATTTATCTTGGATCATGACCAATGCTGCGGAGCAGTGGACGTTAGAGCTGGCCGGCTGGGAGATACCCGCCCACATTCTCGAGGGGGCGCCGCAGCGGCCGTTTGTTTTCCCATCCGAGATGTTTGCGGCGCCACCCCCCGGGCAGTTTCCGCTGTCCAGAGCGGGCGAGCTGGCTAAGGAAGCCCTTGGCGATGGCGGGACCGTCCTCGACGTGGGTTGCGGAGGCGGCGCGGCCGCGTTCGCGTTGGTGCCACCGGCGACTGCGCTGATCGGCACAGACCGCCAAGCCAACATGACCGCTGCTTTCGCGACAACCGCGGCGGAACGAGGCGTTCCCTGTCAGACGGTTACCGGGTCATGGCCAGAAATCGCGGGGAGTGTGCCGACCGCAGACGTTGTTGTGTCTAACAACGTGCTCTACAACGTGCCTGACCTGCTGTCTTTCGCTAAGGCGGCGCACGCACACGCGCGGCGCCGCGTGGTTTTTGAGATCACAGCGGATCACCCGCAACGGAATCGGGCACCGATGTGGAAGCATTTTTGGGGGATCGACCGACCGCTTGGACCCACCGCTCTCCTCGCCGCCGAAGTGTTTAGTGACGCAGGATTCGATGTGCAGGTGGAAGATTCCATTGCGACCGAACGAGACGCGAAGCGGGCCGCGCCGGTTGCGGCCGCGTTCTGGACGAGACAACTCTGCCTACCGGCTGACCGCGAACCAGAAGTAGCCGAATTTGCCGACATAACGCCATTTCCGACCGAGCGTGTGGTCATTTGGTGGGACACCCAGTAGGCCATCCATCGCACCTGGGGAATCACCGACCTAAGGGGAACGGCGATCATCGACGCAATTTACGCTCGCCACAGTAGTTATTCGTTCCAGCGCTCCAGGCCTTCTTCGATTCGCTGGATCAGCGTTTCCAGCACAGCAACCCTTGCCCACTTCTTTTGATCTCCAGCAATCAAGTTCCAGGGCGCCAGATCATGGTCGGTGTGCTCGAACATCTCCTCGGCGGCCTCGTTGTATTGGCCTTGCTTCTCCCGATTGCGCCAGTCTTCGTCTGTCAGCTTCCAGCGCCTTAGTGGATCGGTTTCGCGGTCCTTGAACCGCTTTAGCTGCTCGTCTGGGCTTACCTGCATCCAGAACTTGACCAGGATCACGCCCTCTAGAGCCAGGCCACGCTCGAAGTTCACGATCTCATCGAAGGCTCTGGTCCACTGCTCCTTTGACGCGAAACCCTCAACACGTTCAACCAGCACCCGCCCGTACCAGCTGCGGTCGAACACACACATTCCGCCCTTGCCGGGCACTCTGGCCCAGAAGCGCCACAAGAAGTGATGGCGCAGCTCTCGGGAGTCTGGGGCGGCGTAGCTGTAGACGTTGAAATGGCGGGGATCGAGGCGCGCCACCATCCGCTTGATTGCGCCCCCCTTGCCGCCAGCGTCGGAGCCCTCCATCACAACCAGCAAGCCCGGTCCAAGCTTGCCGCCCGCTGTTTGCCCGCCAAGTTGCAGTCTCAGCTCAAGAAATCTGAGCTGGGCTGCTTCCAGGCGAGCCTCGTAATCCTTGTTCTTCAACCGGGCTGTCATGTCGACTTGGTCAAGGCGTGCCATCCAGGAACAGTACGCGATTGTTTTGGGGTCTGCTGTTGTATTGGGGTCTGCTTTGCAGACCCGGCTTCGCCGATCCTGGTCATCATCACCTCGCTGGTCGCCGATGGCGACCACGCGGAACGGAAAAGGGAACTGGAATGGATTAGGTGCGTTTTCGCCACTAATCCGATCCAGTTCCCTCATATTGGGGTCGGCTGCCGTCTTCCGCGCTGCGCGGCCAAATAGTCTGGGGCGATGTTGCATCCGGCTGTTCAAGAGGTGGTCCGTCAACACGACTTCATAGAGCAATGGTTGGGAGGCCAGGGCGCAACCGAAGCGGGTTGGCAAGTGTTCTGCGGTGCTCTCGCAGACCGCTTTGAAATGGTGGTTCCCGATGGGGCAGTGGTTAGGCGGGCCGACCTTCTTGAGGGATTCCGCTCTGCCCGCGGCGCCAGGCCCGGGGTGCGGATCGAGATTCGCAACGCAGCGTTGTTGAGCGGGGGAGGGTCGGACGACGTGGGCGCCAGCGTGGCGGCCCAAACCGCCACCGTGCGGTACGAAGAATGGCAACTGCATCCAACGCTTGAGAACCAACGGATTTCAACTGCGGTGTTTGAAAGATCAGAGGCCGCCCCGCTTGGCTGGGCCTGGCTTTGCTTGCACGAAACCTGGCTGCCCCAGCAGTGACCGCTTGGTGCGGGCAGCGCTAACCGGCCCGAGCGTTGGCCACTTCAGCATTCAGCAGAGCGACAGGCGTTTCGGGATCGTCAATGGTTACAACAAACACCTTTCCATTGCGCAGGTTTAGTCGGATTCCGGGCCCGGCCCGCAACACAACAGCAGCCCGTTTCATCAGGGTAAGGCTGCCGCGGTAGCCCCAGCCGCCCCACTGCATTGGCCGCACGTCTATTGCGCATGCTTCTTCAATTCGGCCCAGCGGCACTTTCGTTCGGGGCCAGGCGGCGAACCCGTAGCGCACCTGAAGCCCGGCGCCGTCGGCCCGCACCCTGATGCGGGCCAAACTGATTGCGGCCACTGCCGAGACGAACACCAAGGCCGTCACCCAGCGGCTCGTTAGGGGAACCAGAACGGCCGAAACCAGAAGCATTGCCAGGCCAGCAACGAACGGCCAGCGGGCATAGAGCGTTGAGGTCCACACCGCGTGTTCGCCCGGGGCCAGGTTCATTCTTGGCGCCGGCCCGGCAGTGCCTGGTTCCTGGGTGGAGGGAAGGCGGGAGGCCAGTAGGGCTGCCAAAGCGCCGAACACAACCCCGCTGCCGATGACGGTGAGCAGTACCAGTGGGTCAAGGTCTGCGTCTTCCCAGTTGCCAAGGCCGCGCTGGGCCACGGCCGTGGTGGCAAGGATGGCGCCGCCCATTGCGGCAATGAAGGCGCCGGTGAAAGCCACTGTTGGGGCAATGGCCGTTGGCAGCTTGTGTTTGCTTGCCGAGAGCCAGACGCACGCCCCAAGGCCAAGAAGCATCATCACACCGGTGAACGAGGCCAACTGGGTTGGGGTCATCGAGCCGTCGGCAACACCGGAGGAGTCGAAGTGGCTGGCCACCCGGGTTGGAAGCTGAGAGCGGTAGGCCAGGAAAGGGCCGAAACTGAGGCCAAGAACTGCGGCTGGGATGCCAAAACCAAGGAGAAGGCGGGCGCTGCGTTCGCTCATAGGTGCACGTTGATCAATTGACGGATCTCATTGTTGCCAAGCCCTGCCTTGCGGGCTTCGACAACCAGCTTGCGAGCCAGTTCACCGTGGGCGGCCAGGGCGGGCGCAGCGCCGGTAACGATTGTGCCCCGGCCTCGGCGAACCTCCAGGAGTCCCTCGTCTCGCAAGGTCTGAAACGCTCTTAAGAGAGTGTGTACGTTGATCCCCAGGCTCTTTGCCAATTCGCGAGCAGCTGGCAACTTCTCGCCTGCCGCCGGGTTTCCGTCGGCTATGGCCTGGCGCAGCTGGCCCGCAAGTTGTTCATGAATCGCCTGCGGAGACTGGTGGTCAACCCTCAAGAGCATAGTTCTAGTCTAACTAGAACTATGAGAGAGTCAAGCCGGAGGGGCTTTGTCGAGCGGCGGTCGCGTCAGTCAGAGGTTGACGGGTTGCTGGATCCGCAGGCCGCCAGAACCAGCACCATGGCCAGCAAGGCAGTGGCTGGCTTTACCCGGCTCAAACTGTTCGCCGCTGGGAAGGAGCGGTCATCTTGCACCGGCCATGATCCCCTCCGCCGCGTAGCGGGCAACCGTTGCTTCTTCACTGGTGAGCTCCATTCCGTTTGTGCCTGAAAACATCAGCCTGCCGCTGTCGCCAAGTTCGTGGTGCAGGCCAAGGATGTGGCCAATTTCGTGGCTGCTAACCCTTTCGTCAAACACCGACGGCTCGTCTGTCACAAAGAACGCCCGCTGACCGAATGGAGCAAAGCCGTTCACGCCTCCCGCGTTGCGGGTGTAGAAACCAACGATGGCTCCCGGTTCTGGCACGGCGAAGCGTCGGTCACCGGCAGCCTGAAGAAAGGCGCGACCGTCAGGGGTTGCCAACGTTTGGATCACTTCGGGAGGGACGTCGATCTGGCCGACGAAACCAATTTCGATCACAACGCCTGCCTCGGCCCAGATTTCGGTGACCCGGGCCCCTATGGCTTCCACTTCGGCAACGGAGCGAGAAGAAGAAAGCTGAGGGTCAGACTCGCTGACCACGATGTAGAGCGAGATCGGGAGCGCAACCGGTTCGGCGCCCGCCGCCTCAACCGGCGACGTCTCACTGGGCCCCGCCGGTTCGGCTCCGTTGTTGTCTACGCCACTGCAGGCCGCGGCCAGAATGACAAGGGCTGAGAGAAGGAGGAAGCGCACCAGTTACCCAACAACTCGGGCGGCCAAATGGTTCCGCCCGAGCATGTTTGGTTGGGTTGAGCCGAGATGCGGCGAGGGAGGAGCCCGGGAAAGGGGAGGGGAACCCGAGTTCCTCAACCTCACTGCATCTGGTTGTTCTATCTATCGGCGCGATACGGCCAGCCTGTAGAAGGCAATTCTGCTTAGGTCCGAAATGTGTTCAGCTCCCCAAGATGTCGGGCGTTGGATGGTCTAGCGGCGAACCGGCCACTGCTAAAGTTGGCGCCAGGGAGGATCAGATGGCTGAAGAGCTAACAGTCGACAACAACATGATCGATCACTACGAAGTGTCGACCGCCGAACGAAGACACTTCGTTGATCGCGGGTACGTGCATTTGAAGGGCCTGCTCAGCGAAGGCGAAGTTGCTGACCTGGAAGTCACCTACGACCGGTTTCTCAACCGCCAGATTGAAGTGCCTGGCAAGGACTATTGCGACATGGCGGGCGACTACGGTCGAGACCCGGAGGACTACTCCATCATCAACGTGATGTTGCCCCGTCGCTACTACCCGAGGTGGCAGGGAAACATCTTTGAACGGAGAGCCGCCTCGGTCGCCGGTCAACTGTGCGGCGACGGGATGGCCATCGACTACGACCAGCTTCTGGCCAAGCAGCCAAACAAGCCAGACGCAGTCTTTGCGTGGCATCAAGACATGGCCTACTGGCCAGACACCCCAGACACCAGAACCGCGACGTTGTGGTTGGCCCTTGACGATTCGACCACCTCGAACGGCTGTATGCGGTTCGTTCCGGCCACCAATCACGAACCGGCCCTACGCTCCCATGTTCCCCAGTACGGAAGCAGAGGGGAGTCTCACGCGTTGGGAACCGAGTTGTTGGGGTCGGATCAGCCTGTTGCGGTGCCCATCCGTCGGGGCGACGTAACCGTTCACAACGAGCGAGTGATGCACGGCTCTGGAGGCAACACCACCAGCGGGTTTCGTCGGGCCTACATCCTGGCGTTCCGGCCCGAGGCAACGGTTGCCATTGAACGAGAACTTGGTTTTACCCACAGCCACAACGACGCCGGTGCTGTACTGGAAGATGTGGGAGTGGAAGGCCAGACGCGCTGACCTGGTTGGCTCAGCGAGCCCGGTCAAGTTCGTCGAAAATTCGCACACCGTCGGCCAGTGCGCCAATGATGTGGCCCTCGTTCGGAACGACCTCAAGTGTTACGTCTCCGTTGTTGGCCAACACTTCGTCTCGAGTTTCCTCCATCGAGGTGATCCACGAGGTGTCGCTGTCGCCAACAAACATTCGAACGGGAATCTGAGCCAGCCCTGCC
>QIKW01000225.1 GCA_003231975.1 Acidimicrobiia bacterium | reverse complement strand
GGCACGCAGCGAGCTGATGCGTTGGATGGCCGAAGGCGGGAGGCGCCAGCCGACCCAAAGTGATCGCGTCACGCGTTGCCGACGGCGTCGGCACGCAGCGAGCTGATGCGTTGGATGGCCGAAGGCGGGAGGCGCCAGCCGACCCAATGTCATCGCGTCACGCGTTGCCGACGGCGTCGGCACGCAGCGAGCCGGTAACCCGGATCGCCGAAGGCGGGAGGCGCCAGCCGACCCAATGTGATCGCGTCACGCGTTGCCGACAGCGTCGGCACGCAGCGAGCTGATGCGTTGGATGGCCGAAGGCGGGAGGCGCCAGCCGACCCAAAGTGATCGCGTCACGCGCTGCCGACGGCGTCGGCACGCAGCGAGCCGGTGACCCGGATCGCCGAAGGCGGGAGGCGAAAGCCGACCCAAACAACAGAGCGCCTTCTAGATTGGTGGGATGCGTAAAGGCTTGGCCGGACTGATCCTGGGGTTGTCCTTGGTTGTGGCCTCTGTCAGCTGGGCTGGTTTCGTTTTGTCTCGCACAGTCCTTGACCCGGGCCGCTCTGAAAGACTGGCCGACCAAGTCTTTGACAACCAAGAGCTCAGGTCGGTTCTCGTTTCCCGTTTGGCTGACGGCATCGGTGCTTCGCTTCCCGGGGAGCTACCAGTCCCGGCAGAAACGCTTGAGCTGGCAGCCGACGTGGCTCTGAACAACCCGGCGGTCCAAGCACTGGTTAGAGACAGCATCGTCGAAACCCACCGGGCAGCCCTTGAGGGCAGCGTTGAACCGGTTTTGCTCGACGGGCAGGTGCTCGCCCAGGCGCTTCGGGACGCCCTGGTGCAGGCACGGCCAGAACTAGATGCCGCTCTCCCTCAAGCCCCCGAAGTAAGTGTTGAGCTTCCAACCTCGGGGCTGAATGTTCTTGGCACGCTGAAGAACGTCGTTGACCGGTTCACTTTGCTAACCGCAACCATCGCCATCATCGGTGGGGCAACCGCCCTTCTGGTGACGAACGACCGTCCATCGGTGCTGCGCAGAGTGGCATTCTGGGCGTTCGGCGCAGCGCTCTTTTGGTTCGTGGTTGGAGTTGGGGTGCCGAGGGCTGCCGGGCTTGTCGGACCGACATCGTCTGCCCTTGTCACCGCCCTTATCGATGTGTTCTTCGGAGCAATGATCCGGCCCGCCATCATCATGGGAGTGGTCGGCGCCGGGCTGTTGGTTGTTTCACTCCTCTGGTCCTCGTTATCGGTTCGCCGTCCTGCCAACGTGGCACAACCCGTTCGAGTGCCCAGGGGCCAGGGACCAAAGGTCGCCGCAGTCAGGCTTTCCAACTCCCAGCCTGGCCCTCGGCAGGTACCCATACAGCCGGTTGCTCAGCCCCAGGTTGATCGCACCACAGTGCAGCCCAGCCCAACTATCGCCCCTGAACCAGATTCGCTTTGGGCCGAGCCAGACATGCCTGCCGCGGCGGACAAGCCGAACTCACCACCTCGACAGCCAGGATGGGTTGAGGGGATTGGCTATGTGGAAGGCGAGGGTCCCGAAGGCGGGGGCCAGATCAGGCGTCAAGCTGAGAGTTGATCCAGTCACCAATTGCGCCAAGTACTTCTTCCTGCTCGGGCTCGTTGAGGCACTCGTGCCGTAACCCGGGCCAGAGTTTGCGGGTGATATTCAGAAGCTCGCCGAGAGGAGCCGAAGCAGAGGGCGGTACCAGTTGATCCTCGGCCCCGTGAAAAACGAATGTTGGGATACTGATCCTCTGAATCGATGCCGACGTGGTCTTCATTGTCTTGAAGATCTCGTTACCCAGGCCTGCGGTGGCACCCGCCACCACCAGCGGATCGTTCTCGTAGGCCGCCTGCACGTCGGGATCGCGCGAGAGCAAGTCGGCCTGGATCTTGGCCGGGATAAACAACTTGGGCGACACTTTGGCCAGAACCGGGGCCATCTTTTTCTGCCACATCGGTACCTCGGCGCGCAACGCGGGCGAGCTGAGAACGGCTAGGTCGGGCATCGGGCGGTTTCCAACGAGATAGGTGGCGCTAATCAGCCCGCCAAGCGAGTGGCCCATCAAAATCACCGGCAAACCAAGCGACCGCCGCTCCTTCATCAGGTCCTGGAGGTCATCAAGAAACTGATTGAAGGACGATACGTATGCACGGCGGCCACCGGTTTGGCCAAAGCCCCGCCCATCGAACCCAAGGGTGTCAATCCCCATATCGGCAAAGTAGGCGCCAACGTGTTCATAACGTCCAGAGTGCTCGCCGATTCCGTGAACCAAAAGAAGTGCTGCCCTTGGCGACTCAACATGCCAGTGGCGCCGCAATTGCGACAGTCCGTCCCGGGTTGAAGCGAACTCTGTATCTGACGAATTGGTCACGGGCCGAGGCTAGTGGATTCCAACTTGGCAGTGACTCAGAGCAACCAGCAGAATCTGAAGGGTTCCCCCAAGGTGGTGCTCGGTTGAGCCAGACTTGCGAACCATGCACGGACGCCACCTCTTACTAATCGCAGTGGGCGGTGCCACCGGAACCGCAGCCCGTTGGCTCGCATTGTCTGTTTCGGGTCACCTTGGAGAGAGCGCGATCGTTCTGGTTCTGAACGTGGCCGGGTCTGCGTTTATCGGGTTCCTGGCGGGCACCAGATTCGGGCCTCACCAGACGAAGAACCATCCGGCGTGGTCTGCAGTGGCAGTTGGCTTCTGCGGAGGACTAACCACGTTCGCCACATTCTCGGTGCAGATCGCCGAACGGATCGAGAACGGCTCCGCGAGCAGCGGAGCTGGCCTGCTTGCGGTCACGTCAGCTTTGACGATCGCCGCCGTCACCCTCGGCTTTGTGGCGGCCACCAGGCTGCAGCCCGGAAGGCCCATCAGATGATTGCGCTGGTCATCTTGCTGGGCGGGGCGGCAGGAGCCGCGCTGCGTGGCCGGGTTGCGCACGCCTGGAACGGCGATCTGCCCAATGGGACACTGGCGGTGAATCTTGCCGCATCGTTCGTTTTAGGCGTTGTCTCCCAATTCAACGGATGGGGGGACACGGTCGTTCAGGTCGGATTCCTCGGAGCACTCTCGACGTGGTCGGCCCTAGCCCTCGAGATCCTCACCCTGATCCGCTCCCAACGCCTCTTCCTGGCCGCCGGGTACTTCACGGCCAGCGTGATCGGCGGGGTCACTCTGGCCTGGCTGGGCCTCCAGACCACTGGGTGGTGAACTCGAGAAGAACTTCTACTCCGCCAACTCATCGCAGGGGAACTCGAAACGGCTTACTTCTTCCCCGGTGGCAGAATCTGTAACAACAACAACCCCAACCTCTCGAGATGGATCCTTGCGGCACTCTTCCTTTGCCAGGTCTTCCATCTGGTCGCGGGCAGCGAGATTGGGATCTTCAACTTCAGGAGCTTCAGATACTTCAGGCGCCAGAATCGTGGCGTCCAGGTCCAACGGAGTTGTTATCTCCTGCGCACACGCAGCCAACAAGACGATGAACGAGGCAGCAACGAAGCCAAGGCGACTGGACATTGCAGCTACCGTAGCTGCCGATTGGCCCGCACCGCACCAGACCCCAGATAGGGGTGTTACTGGCGATTCAAGTCTTTTCGGTACTTCAAAGGAGCCCGCCCTCGGCCGGTATGAGACTGATCCGGACCAAGATCAACTACCTTGCCTTCGGCAACCAAGGCCAGTACCACCTTGCGGACTGTGGCAGTTGAAGCTCCAGATCGGGATTCGATATCGGCGATCCGGAACGGCCCCTCTGGCAGTGAATTCCTCACCGTTTCAGGGCTGACCCTGGTGCGTCTGCTGGTTTTACCATTAGCACCCCGGCCAGCCAGACCGGCAGCGCGAAGCTCCTTGGCGCCAACGCCCAGTTGGCTGAACGCATCGGCCGAAACACCATTGGCTGACGCCCACGTTTTGGCATGTTGCACAAATGCCAGCCGATAGACCTCACCATCGACCGCCTCCAGCGCCTCAAGTCGAGAGATAGCCTTCAAACGTTGAATGGGATCGGTTTCTCTCTCAATAGCGGCCCGAGTGGACTCTATGGCCGACTGATCCCGCAGCTTGGACGGATCGTCCAACCACAACAAGTATGAGCGAACCGAGTTCTCGGCACCGCTGTTTTCGGCACCGCTGTTTCCGGTTGTCTGGCTGTCTTCGCTGTTCACAAGAACCCTCCGAGGCGTAATTGATCAGTCCGCCACGACGATGCAACTTAGGCGCTAAAACAAACAATCACAAGCCACCGTCCAAACTTCGCTTCAGCCTCGGATCGCGGCTTCAAAAAGTGGAACTAGTTGCGTCGCTCAAGTGACCGTTTCAGCAAAGTACCTGCAGACCAAACAGTCGACGAAAATGGCTTTACGTGGTCAAGCAACCACGCTAAGCGATGAGCACCCCGTACGGGATTTGAACCCGTGCTACTGGCATGAGAAGCCAGCGTCCTAGGCCGCTAGACGAACGGGGCTAGCGTCGACCGAGCAACCCGCGAGGTAGCTCAGCCGAATAGGCGAGCGAATCCTAACGAACTGCAGTGGCGGGCCCAACGGGCTCTCCAACCAAAGTCAGATTCGGCTTCGTTCGCTCGGAGGGGAGGACTCGAACCCCCAATGACTGGATCAGAACCAGTTGTGTTGCCGATTACACCACCTCCGAAGGTGGGAGCAGCAAGCTTAGCGCTACCGAGGCGGCAGGCCACAGCACTTAATCGGTAGACCCAGGCATCGTTTCAACTGGCCAGACGTTCCAGCCGACGAAAGCCGATTATCTGGCCAGCTCCGACTGCCAAGGTCTCGCGGAGCAGTCGACTGAGCGGCGCTCCGGCATCGGTTGTGGAAACCGATGCATCCAGGCCAACCTCGCGAGCCACCAGCAAGGCTCGACGCGCGTGGTATGGATCGGTAACAAGAGTCACTTCGGTGATCCCCTCCTGCTGTAGGAAGCGGGCGGTTGCCGCCAGCTCTTCAAAGGTCGAGGTGCCGTCTACCTCGAGGCGGAGTCGATCGTCTGATATTCCGGCAACGGTGCGCAAGTAGTCGTAGGCAGCTTTGGCCTGGGTGGTGCTGTCTCCGTCTCTGCCTCCGCCGGTAACCACGACGATCTCGACCAAGTCGCTGGTGTAGAGCAGCGCGGCGCGATCAAGCCGCCCCTGAAGGACCGGGGACGGCGTGCCGTTGTACTGAGCCGCACCCAACACGATCGCTGCTGACGCAGGCATCGGCTCACGGTTGCGGCTGGCCCACCAAACCTGGGTGAAGGTGATGGAGCTGTACCCAACAAGCAGCAGCGTCAGCAGCGAAAGAACCCGCCGGAAAATTCTGCGGGGCGGACGCGCCACTTCGGGTCTTTTAGCTGCGCCATCAAGTGGATCACGTGACATCGCAGGGCCCGACTACAACTTGGCCCTGGCGGCCCTGAGACGATTGAGCACTACCGCTCTGTCAAGCTCGGCCATCGGCTCAAACAGGGGAAGGCCAGAGCGGCTTCCGCTCACGGCCATCCTTACCGGGAGCTGAGTTTTGGTTCCCAACTCTTCGCCGACGCCAAAGACGGCAGACTCGAGGGCAGCCGGGGTCCACTCACAGCTGACAAGACGATCGATAACCGCATCCAGCACAGCCGGGACGGTTTCCTTCCCCATTACCTTCTTCCAGTCTTTTTCACTTGGCTCTGGAGGATCGCCAACCACCCAGTCGAGCAGCGCTGGAATGTCGGTCAGAGTCTTAACCCTGCTCTGGACTGGCTCAGCGAGCCGGGCGTAGAGCTCAGAATCGACTTCACCCGCGAACGGCGCCGAAAGCTGGATGAACTGATCGACTGGGAGCGCGGTCACATACTCACGGTTGAAGTGCTCCAGCTTCTTCAGATCGAAAAAGGCCGGCGCCTTGTTGATGTCGGAGAGCTCAAAAACCTTGATGAAGTCTTCGATCGGCCGGATCTCCTGCCCGTCCTTTGGGCCCCAGCCAAGAGTAAGAAGGTAGTTCCGAAGGGCCGTCGGAAGAAACCCCTCATCGCGGTAATGTCCAACAGCAACATCGTCTCGCCGTTTCGAAAGCTTTTGCCTTTTTTCGTTCACGATCAGGGGCAAGTGGGCATAGACGGGCTGGCTGGTGGCGCCAAGAGCGGCCATGAGCAACAAGACCCGAGGCGTCGTATTCACGAGATCTTCGCCTCTGACAACGTGACTTATCTTCATGTCCAGGTCGTCGACCGCGTTTGCCACGTGAAACATTGGCACGCCGTTTGAGCGGACAATAATGAAGTCCTCAAGCACCGAGTTGTCGAACTCGACCGGGCCCCTGACAAGGTCGTTCCACCGGGTTGAGCCTTCGTCTGGGGTGCGGAAACGCACAACGACCCCTTCGCCGGGCTCCACCTGGCGATCACGGCAGTGCCCGTCATACCCCGCCTCGGCAGCTCCGGTTGCCTCGGCTCTGGCTATGACGTCGTTCCGGGAGCAGTCGCACCGGTAGGCCAGGCCTTGGCTCAGGAATCCGTCGGCTGCGCCTCGATATAGGTCGAACCGGTCCGACTGGCGATACTCCTCGTCCCAGTCAATTCCCAGCCAAGTGAGGCTGTCGTGGATGGCCGCAATCAGTTCTGGCTTGCTGCGATCGGCGTCGGTGTCTTCGATTCGCAAGACCATCGTTCCGCC
>QIKW01000036.1 GCA_003231975.1 Acidimicrobiia bacterium | reverse complement strand
GTTGGCAAAACAATTGGCTCGCAAGTCTGGGGTGAGTCATCACAACCATCGCTTGCCGCCTGTGCCGCGCCACCCAGGCCGAACAGCAAGCCAAAGGTAATTACGAGAGAAAGTACGAAACGCCTGAACATCTGAGTCCATCCTGACAGCTTGAGGGCTCCTAGAGAAAGCGAGACTAGTGGGTGCGAGATGAAAAGCGAAGGTATTGATACTAATGCAGGGTGCACCGACATGGGCCATAGGGCTCAACCCCCTTCATTTAGCGGCATTTCGTAGATGACAATGTCGTTAAAAGATCGGTCGTTCCACGTCCAACTGGTCGCTGGGAACCGCGCAGACGGCACAACTGTCAATTGTTCGAGGGCTAACGGTATCCGGTAGCTGTAGCGCAGGCGTTTCTCCTGACCTGGTCCAACTATGAATGACTCTGATGCACCAAGCAGTAGCGGGCCGTCAGGACCGAACGCTACGAATGATTCGCCGGTATCAAAACTTGCCTCGGTTGCCACACCCGGCGCGTAGACCGCGAGCCGTCCCGAGTAGCTACCAGCAACCGGTAGTTCCAAACTTTCCCATGGTCCAACGGTGTAGTCTGGCAACCCGAACTCTGGTGCTCGATTGTTTATCGTCACCTCGAATGTAACGACCCGGCCAGCACCATCGATAATGCTGGTGGCTGCGACGGAGACTCCAACAAACGGGTCCAGTTTGCTCCCTCCCAAATTGAGGAGAAACACCCCGGTCTCGTCGCCATTCATCGAACCGTCGACTCCCAGCTTGGACCACGCTGCCTGCTGGGCCGGATCTGATGAGTAGACCAGGATGTGGCGGCCCTTGGCCAGCGGCCGCAGCGCAGATATCAGCTCGATCGGATCCCAGGCCGAGCTCCCAATCTTCGCCACCACCGCAGCAGCCAAAACCGAAAGGCGGTCTCGCCGCTCGTCTCGCTCCTCACTTTCGAATTCGGCGTACTGATCCTGAAGCAGATAGCTGAGAGCGCGGCCGGAATCAAAGATCTCACCCTCAACCTCAACTGGCCCAAGCACATCAAGCAGGGCGTCAAGCACAAATGGGTCAAGGGCGATAGCTCCGTCCATCGTCTCGCCTGTTGTTGCCTCCCACATCGCAACAGCCTGTGGCCCCGCAAACGCGTCGAACCGGGCCGAATATCCAAGCTTGCGGAAGTCGTTCGAGGGCGACAGAAACCCCCATCGATCGGCAACGTCTTTGTCGATAACGTCAACTCCCTCAACCGGGAACAGATCTTGCGACGGCGTCAGGTCTGGCAGGTCGAACTCGCCGTCGGCAACGGTCAAACTTCCGACCGAAAGGTACATCCCGGTGGCGATTCTCATTTCAGCGTTGTTGGCGCCAAGAACCAGGTAGTTGCTGCCGTCCAAAAACAGAGCCAGGCCAGAGGTGATGATGCGATAGTCGGCTGTCTGGGTGGCGAGATCACCAAGTTGTTCCTCAAGCTCGGCGCGACCGTCAAGAAGAGGACCGATCAGATTCTCGGTCGGACCAAGGTCGGCGGCTGCCAGGTTCGCCTCCAGTGCCCCTAGCTGTTCCGAAGTTGTTTGAAGAAAGGCAACTCGGTCCAACGCGTTTGGGTCGTTTCTGGCCTCGTTGGCGGACTCGACGATTGGGAGCAGCAGCCCCGCCACGTCATGTGAAGTGTGTATCAGCGCCCGAGCAGAGGAAAGCTGTCTCCCAACAACCGGCACGAAGCCCATTGCCCGCACGATCGGCGAGTCGATTGCAGAGCGCGCTGCTCCCAGCTCTTCCTGGCCCTGACGAAGGTTGATCTCTGCTGCCGCGAGGTCGATGGTGGCCAAATCTTCGGCCTCTACCAGATCGCCGACAGAGCGCAGCGCCGCCTCGCCGTTCCTGGCGTGGCCCTGAGCCACATAGACCAAGTAGGCAACTGCGCCAAACCAAAGAAGCAGCGTAAGGAGAAGCCAGCGCACCACACGCCCGCCCAGCTTGGGCCAGAAGTCATCGACGTCTTCAGAGTCATCAGTGCCAGTGGCCACGGCGAAAATCTAGATCGGCCGTGAGCTAAAGGCACCGATGGCACTCAAAGCGGGGAGGCAATTGCCGATGGACACAGATGCCAAGCGGCCAAGTCAATTCAAAGGTCGAAGAGTTCGCCGACAGCTCAAAAGCCGCTGGGTCAAGGCCAGCTCGCTATGACCGTCGACGCCCGAGCGATCCCGCAGTATCTGTAATTTTGCCGACATACAACGAAGCCGAGAATCTTCCAATATTGCTGGACCGACTGGCCACAATTCTGATCGACATCGACTACGAGATCGTGATTGTCGATGACAATTCGCCCGATCGAACCTGGGAGATCGCCGCCAGATACGAAGATTCCTCGCCCCGGATCCGGTCGCTGCGCCGCCTCGGCGAGCGCGGCCTCAGCTCTGCTGTCATGGCGGGGATGGAGGTGGCACGAGGTCGTGTGCTGGCGGTGATGGATACCGACCTTCAACACGACGAGGAGGCACTAATAGCCATCGTCAACCCAATCCTTGATGGCGATGCCGACGTCGCTCTTGGCTCCCGGGAGGCCGAGGGAGGCAGCTACGGAGAGTGGTCGAAGAGCAGGCGTTTGGTGTCTTGGGGCGGGGCACAGATGGCCAAGCGAATGCTGGGCCTGGCCGTCTCTGACCCGATGAGCGGCTTCTTTGCCATCAGCAGAGAGCGCTACCTGGCAGTGGCCGATCAGGTCAATCCTCGCGGATTCAAGATCCTCCTGGAGTTCTTGGCTCGCGGCGAGAAACCCCGAGTTACTGAAGTCGGCTATGGCTTTCGGGATCGGGTCAACGGCGCCACCAAGCTGACCGGAGGCGTGATCGGCAACTATCTGGTTGCCTTGATTGACCTGTTTGCGGGCCGTTTGGTGTCTGCCACTTTCACCGCATATGCGCTGGTAGGCCTCATGGGTGCGGTTATTAGGTTCAGCTCGCTATTGGTGATGACAGCGTTCGGCGTGCAAGCGGCCACTCTGATTGCATTTGAGATCAGCGTCATTGCCAACTACTCGTTCAACAATGCGTTCACATTCGCCCAGGATCGGCGCCGCGGCTGGAAGGCAGTGGCAGGGCTGCTCCCATTCCATATGATCGCGCTCCACGGCCTCATGGTGCAGGCTGGAATTGCCGCTTTCGCCGGAATCGAAACCGCCGATCTCTGGACTGCGCCCGTGTGGGTGCAGGTGGTTGGTATCGGAGTGGCCACAACAGGCAACTTCCATCTGAACCGAGCAATCACTTGGCGCAGAAGCGCATCGGTTTCCAGCTAGCTATGCTCATTTGCGCTTTCTCTCTGTTGTTGCGAGGCTGTGGCAGTGCGGAGCAAGGCAAAACTTAGGGCATTGCGGTTGGGTGACCGAAGGCGGGTATCAAGCAATGGATAATCAAAGACGAGTCTTAGTGGTCTCGTATCGCAAGTGTCTTCGCAGTGTTGCGTTCACTGGAATGTTCGACTTTGAAGACCTTCTACTCCAGTGGGAAGAAGCCGACCTGGTCGAGGTTCCGGCCCATCGAGGGAGCCTTGCCTTTGATGTACCCCGATCTGCCTATCAAGTTCTAAGAACCCTTGGGGTTGGGTCAAAACGATCCCTAAGCCTTACCCGGCTGGGGCGGCGGGGTGCTGCACCCCACGACAGGTACGATCTAGTCGTCTTTGTCACCGGCAGCGTATTCGACCTCTTTGGTATCAGCTGGTTGGCAGACCTTGTCTCCAAGAGTGACCGGGTTGTTGCCATTGCACTTGAGGCCTGGCCCGAACAGCTTCAACCCGGTCCGGTAGACCTCGAACCGTTCGACGTGTTCGATCAGGTTTATGTTGGTCTAACCAGCGGGGCCAAAACTCTGGCCCAACGCCACGGCGAGAGATTCAAATTCCTGGCCCCAGCCACGAACGTGCCACGATTCCACCCAACGCCAAGCCCACGATCAATAATGGCTGTCAACCCGGGCCGCGTGCATCCGCTTCAGCACGAGGGGCTGCTGAGGCTCGAACGCACTGTTGGCCGACCTTACCTCTACGACACAACGTGGGGTGTCCAGGCGAAGTCGGTCGACAGCCACCGCCAGGCGTACTCAAACACTCTTTCCGCAGCCGACCTTCTGGTTTGCAACTACGCAAAGTTCGATCAGCCAAAGGTCGTTGGAGACCAACACGAAGTGCCAATGCGATTCTTTGAGGGCCTGGCCGCAGGCTCGGTCCCTGTTGGGGTGCGGCCCTCCGAAGAGGCAGCAAGGTCAGCTGGAGTGCAAACCGCGGCCTTTTGCGACATTCCGCTGAGCGACCAAATCGGTGACTTGGACGAGCTGTTGCGAGACCACGACCGGCTTAGCGGTCTCCAGCGAACAAACCGACAGTTGGCCCTGAACCAGCACGACTGGGGCCACCGCTGGGAGTCAGTCCTTTCAGATCTCAGCCTTGATCCAACCCCGGTACTGCGCAACCGACTGGAATCAATGGCCGAAGAAGCTCTGAAGCTTGAGTAGAGGGCCCCTGGCAGACACCAGGGGGCTCTGACTACGGCTGGGTGATTCGGGCTGCCTGGAACGCGTTTATGTCTCCAAAGACATACCTACGCTCGGCATCCCTGACGAGCGAGGCTTCTCGGAGCCAGAGAGAGCGCACCGGCTTCGATCGATCCCACTCGTTCTGGCCTGTCCAGTGATAGAAGCCAAGCTTGGCGTAGTCGTCTGCCTCAAGCGCGTAACCGATTGGGCCCTCGAAGTTCACAATCTGATTCCCGTCTTGCCACACACGAACAAAGGGTTCATCAGCTGGGTCTACCGAGATTTTCGCCTTGATCACATAGTCAACCCACTGGCCAAACGGAAAGCCGGACTTCCTGTGAAGATCAAAAGTTTCAGTTGTCTGATTGGAAATATCTGGTCCGGCGTTAAGGCGGCCGATAATTCTGAGCTGGTCGCCTCTGAGGTAGAAACCCAACAACGGCACCAGGCCGCCGGGCCCGTTCCCGCCGTCGTGCCACTGGGCAAAGATTTGCTGGTCCTTGGTCTGTGACCAGTCGTCTATGTAGACCGAGAACGACTGCCACACAACCTCGTTCCTCGGAATCCGGGTTTCTGGATCGAGAAAGGCGATCTCGCAACGGTTTCCTCCCGCAAACGGAGGATCGTTCTCAAGAGTTCTGAACACATAAACCGGGCCGCTACCGGGCCCTCCGGCGGGGTCATCCTCAACGCCAAAGCGGGTGAGCGGGTCGCTGTTGCCTGCTTCAGCTGAGATACTTGAATCGAGTTGCTGGGGCCGAATCTGGCTGCCCAAACACTGAACCGTTGCGGGAAGGTCATACCCGTCAGAGGCCGGGAGGACCGACACGATTACGTCTTGGTCTCTGATTGCGCGAGGCGGTCGGCTGGTGGTACTGGGAGCGGCTGGCGGCGCCGAGCCTCGAACGCCGTTGGTCTCAAGGGTGCTGCCCGGTTGGGAATCCGTGGTGGAGCGCGTGGTTGGGCCCTGATTCTGGGCCGCGCTTTCTGCAAGGGCCGAACCGTCGGCCTGGTAAATATCCGGCTCTGAGGTGCTGCACGCGGCCATAACCAGAGCAACAACAATCAGAAGAAGTGGAAGTCGTACCGCCGACACAGAAGACACACTACTTGGCATCTGGCTACTGTTACCGTCAGCGCCCAAGCTTCGATGGTGCCCGGCCAAGGGCAACCGCCAGCCGGTATGCAGCCACCTCAGACTGGCCTCTAAGGCGGGTTATAGCGCCCGGGCGGCTCTGGTCGATGTCGTAGCCCAGAAGCTCTTGTTCTCGGCCGGCAACCGAGAAGAAGATTTGGCGCTCAGAGTCGGTCAACTCCTTTTCTCGATTCCGCGGATCGAAGTTGGTTGGGGCAGCAACAGGTTCCCAGTGCATTTGGCCGCTGCCGGTAAGTTCTGAAGAACCCCGCACCCCAAGGGAACCCACCAAATCTTCGGTCAGCAAGGCTGGGTCCAAATCGGCGGCTGCCAGGACGGGTTTGACCTCAGCGAGGGGGTCAACCAGAAGGTCTTCGTAGCGGACAATCGTGACGTTCGGTACTTGTTTGCGGAACGCCTCGATCCGCCGCGCTCCTTCAGCCCAGCGGTGGGCCGCGGTGGAGACGCGGCTACCCCAGGTTTTCTTGGCCGATGCAACAACGGCCAGACCGTTTCGCACAACTATCACAGGGACTGCCTCGGGAAACAGGTGCGGCACGTGATCCAGACCGTTCGGGTAGGGCGTCTTCGAAACAACCGCCTTTGCCTCCGAACCTTCCAGAAGCAGTTTTGCCAGGCCTTCACCAAGGGACCCCATCACGAACTCGGATCCAAAATTCTGTCCGCTGAACCGGCCCCAGAATTGAACCAGGTCTTTCGAGTAACCATCGAGCTGGTCTGCGAACAGGGCGAAGCCGTCCTCAAAGAACCTGGTGGAGGCCTCCACATCCGGGTGAAGGGCAACCAGATCACTCAAGTAGTTGGTGCCACTGCGTGGCGAAACACCGAAAATCAACACAAGCCGAGCCATCCAGCGAGGCTAGCTCGTCGCGCTCTGTCATTGGGGCCTGCTCTCGCAGACCCGCCTCCGGCCACCCGGGTCAACCACTCACTGCGTGCCGACGCCGTCGGCAACGCG
>QIKW01000121.1 GCA_003231975.1 Acidimicrobiia bacterium | reverse complement strand
GGGGCAAGCCGATCATGCTCTCTGCGCACGGTTCGGCCCCCGAGGTGGTGGCGGCGGCACGGCAACGGGGAAGCTATGTGGTTGACGCCGTTTGCCCTTTAGTAACCAAGGTGCATCACGAGGTGAAAGTTCGGGCCAAGAAGGGCTACCGGGTGATCTACATCGGCCACGACGGACACGAAGAAGCTGTTGGCACCATGGCCGTCGCCCCTGAGGCAATCAGCCGGGTCGAGTCGGTTGCGGAGGTTGCTGCCCTGCCTGACTTCGACCAGCCAACCGCGCTGCTGGCCCAAACAACGCTTTCGCACCGAGACTGGAGCGAGGTTGCCAACGCCGCAGCCGAGCGTTTCCCGAATCTCTGGCAGCCCGGCCGATCCGATCTCTGTTTTGCCACAACCAACCGGCAGTCGGCGCTGATGTCAATTGCCAGCCGTTGTGACGCAATTGTGGTGATTGGTTCAGCCAACAGCTCGAACACCACCGCTCTTGCCAAGCTGGCAACCGAGGCGGGCTGCAAGCAAGTGTTCAGGGTGAACGGGCCAAACGAACTGCCCGACGGTCTGACTGGAACCGTGGGGGTTACCGCCGGGGCGTCGGCGCCAGAAGACGTGGTGCAAGCGGTCGTTGAGTTCCTGGCACCAGCCAACGGGGTTCAAGAGGTGCATATCACCGATGAGGACGAGTACTTTCCCCCGCCCAGGAATCTCCGCGAGCTGCTTGGGGCGTTAGACGTGGTTGCCACCCTTGGCCTTGGGGGCTCGGTTCCCAACAGGCCCGCGCTGAACGACCGGGCCATAGGAGCCAGCGACGTGTTGGTTCGTTGAGCGATCCTTGAAGCCGGGCAGGGGGCTGTTATGTGTCCCGGGTGGCGGCCAGCACAACGAACTTGGCGTTTGCAGCCACTGTCTCGCAGTTCTTGAAGATTCGCTGCAACTTGATGTGGTAGCCAAGGTGCCGGTTCCCAACCACAAGCAACTCCCCACCAGGGCGCAGCACACGGTGAGACTCGGTGAACATCCGCCAAGCCGTCTCGTCACCAGTTACGTGGATGTCATGGAAGGGCGGATTGTTCAACACCAGATTCACGCTGCCCTCAGGCACCCCGTCAAGGGTGTTGGTGGCCAGAAAGGAAGGGCGAGCGTCATGGCGGCGATTTGCCTTCCAGGTTGCTTCGGCCGATGCGAGCGCCTGGAACGACGAGTCTGTAAACACCACCGACCCGCCTGCGAAGTTGGCCGCAGCCGCGGTGCCAAGCAACCCGTTTCCACAGCCAAGGTCAACAACGGTTGAGCGGTCAGAGATCTGCGGCAAATGCTCAAGCAACAACCGGGTTCCCAGATCCAGCTTCGTCTGAGAAAACACGTTCGCATGGTTCACGGCAACTAGCCCGCTGGGAGTGACATACCGGGCCGGACCTGGCGAATTGCCGACCGCCAAGCTCGGATCCAGGGTGGTGTGGATGAGGCGGGCCTTTTTCTTGGCCAAGGACGTTGTTGTCTGGCCCAGAATCTGCTGGAACAGCTGCAACGTGCTGGTGTGTATGTGCTTAACCATTCCAGCGCCGACAATCACGGTTGCGGGGGTTAGGTGTGGGCGTAGCTGGTGCAGCTGGTCCTCGAGGAACGCCAACGTCTTTGGCACCTTGATTAGAACTACGTCGAACTCACCAGCAACCGGTTCAGTTGATGGCACGAACTGCACGGCGGCCATTCGCACTCCGTTGGCGCCGAGGTTCCTGCGAGCCGCCTGAATGGCCAGCACAGAATCGGAGATCGACGTTGGTTCGCGTTCAGCCAACGCCACCGAAAGGGCGCCGAAGCTGTCGTTCAGAATCAGCCAGCGCCAACCGGGGGGCTGAACCTCTGCCAGGTGATCCAATGCGTATTCGTCTGCGGCGTCCCAAGCCACAAGTGAGCTGTTCCTCGTTTCGGGAAAGCGCTTCAGGTCAAAGCGTGAGCCGAGGGAGGTCACGTTGCTCCTGCCAACTCCTGGGCTTCGTCGAACAGCTGCTGCACTTTGGCGTGTATCTCATCGTTGAATGCCCGAACAGCAGAGCGCTTCACCCGTCCGCCGTTCTGGGCCACCGGTGGCACAAGCGGCTTGCCAACTACCAGAGCTACCTTCTTCGGACGGATCAATTTGGACCCGGGAGGCCAAGCTCTCTCGGTGCCGCCCATTCCCACCGGCACAACCGGTACCTGAGCTCGGCAGGCGAGGAAGGCGGCTCCGGCCTGGAATGGTTGGACAACGGGCCCGCTGAATCGGGTGCCCTCGGGGAAGACAACCAGAGGCTCGCCGCCTCTCAGAACCTGCTCAGAAAGCCGGAGCGCCTCGCGGTCGGTGGCGTTTCGATCAATCGGGAAACCCCCAACCAACCTGAGAAACCAGCCAAGGCCAGGGGCGGCAAAATACTTCTCGGCCCCCATGTAGCGCAGCAGCCTCGTGCTGGTGGCGGCCACCACACCGGTGTCGAGGATGGATCTGTGTCCACCGGGAGCGAGAATGAAACCACCTGTCGACGGGATGTTGGCCTTGCCCCTTACCGACAGCCGAAACCAAGCTGCGAAGAATGCCATCAGCACTCCCCGAATACCCCTGTAGAGGATGCGAGAGCCGAGGCCAAGCCGGCTTTGCTGGATCTGGACGCCTCGATCAGTCATCCAGTTTGCCTGCGATGAGCTCAACCACCTGATCGATGGTGAGATGACTGGTGTCTATCTCGGTAGCGCCGTCGGCGCGGACCAGGGGGTCGTGCCTGCGGCCGCTGTCCAACGCGTCTCGCCTGGCAAGGTCAGCAGCCACGGTGCCGTAGTCCAGATCGATCACCTCACCTGCCCGCCTCGCGGCCCTGACGTGGGGGCTGGCAGTGAGGTAAATCTTGAGTTTTGCGTCTGGGAACACAACGCTGCCGATGTCTCGCCCTTCGAGCACCCCGCCGTTGCGTCGCCTGGCCCACTCTCTCTGCCTGCTCACAAGCTCTGCTCTAACCTCGGGGTTGGCGGCAACCACCGAGACCGCTCGGGTAACTTCGGGGCCTCTGATCTGTGTGGTTGCATCAACCCCGTGAACCAGCACGGTGCCATCACCGCCAATTGTCATTTCGATCCGGCGGGCAATCTGGGCCACTGCATCGGTGTCGGCCGGATCAACCCCGCCTGCCAGCGCGGCGAAGGTGACCGATCGATACATGGCGCCAGTATCCAGATACTCCAACCCGAGGGCAACGGCCAGCCGCTTGGCAACAGTGGACTTGCCAGACCCTGCGGGGCCATCAATCGCAACGATGATTAGGCTGCGCTCAGCAGTATCGCTCTCTCCCTCGGTGGCCTCCACAGCACAGCACGCTAGCGGCGAAGGTCAGTCCAGCGCTCGTGTCTGTGGGTGATAGCCGCGTGCCATGAGCCCTCCAAGAAGGCGCTCGGTTTGGCTCTCGTCAACAACCATCATCATCACACCGCCTTTGCCCTCACCGGTGTGTGTGATGTTCAGGTCAAGAATGTTCACATCAAGCTCGGCAGCAAGCGTGGCGATGACAGCGATCTCGCCTGGACGGTCAGGGATCGGCACAGTGACCTCGGCAACCGCGTCAACAATTCCATAGCCGGTTGGCAGGTTGACTCTGGCCGTACGGGCCCGCGTCAAGAGGTCGAGGATTCCGACTTGATCCTGGGTGGCGACTCGTTCTTTGATGTCGCCGAGGCGCTGAATCAGCTGATCGAGGCCGTCAACAATGGCGGTTCGGTTCGCGGCGCAGATATCTGGCCAGATGGTTGGCCTGCCAGCCGAGATGCGGGTCATGTCACGAAAGCCGCCAGCCGCCAGGCGCAACAACGCCCTGTGTTCAATGGAAGAGTCGTCGGCCAGGCACATCAAGGCTGCGGCGGTGAGGTGGGGAACGTGGCTTACCTGAGCCACCATTTGGTCGTGACTTCGGGGGTGCAGGGCGATGGTTTCGGCTCCGATCAGCCGGACCATGGACCTCACGGTGGCAAAGGTGTCCTCATTGGTTTCCTCGGTTGGGGTGAGCACCCACATTGCCCCTTCGAACAAAGACCCGCGGGCCCCGGCAAGGCCATCCTGTTCTGACCCTGCCATTGGGTGGCCGCCAACGAAGCGGGGGTGAGCTACCTCGGTGCAGATGTCGAACTTCGTTGAGCCGACATCGGTTACGGCGCCTGTTGTTTTCCCAAGTGCATCCAACGCAATTCCCGCGATGTCGCCAACCGGGGTGGCAATCACGGTCACGTCGGCATCTTTGTTCAAACCAACCTCGTCGGCCGCTCCGATCTTCACCGCATCCTCTGCGATCTGGGTGTCAGAGTCGGTGGCAGTTACAAACCAGCCGTTGGCTCGCAGGGCTATCCCAACCGACCCTCCAATGAGGCCAGTACCGATCACGTTCGCCCTGCTGGTCATCTGGGGTCCGGTTCGACCAGGTCGGGTCGCAGCACAGTTGCCTCTCGAAGAAAAACGTGTCGGAGTTGGCGCTTCTCGACTTCTGACTCGATGTGAAGCAACACCCGGATGCAGCGAGGCAGCGATCCCTCAACGTCCATCTCCTGGGCGCACAGAAGCGCAACCTCGGTTAGTCCATAAGCTCGAGCGGCAACGGCCGGTGGCGCACTTGCGATGTCTTTCGTTGCCGTGAACAGAACACTGACAACCTGTTCATGCTGAAGATCGTTGCGCTCGTAAAGTTCGTCAAGCAGTTCCTTGGTGCGAACACCAACCTCGGCGGCTGTGTCTGCATCAATCGTGGTCGCACCACGAAGGGCTCGCATTGGCATGGACAGCGAGGCTATCCGGGCTGAACGGCTTGCTGGAGTCGGAGCAGCTCTTCTTGATCCAGCAGACGCCACCGCCCTGGCTTCAGCTTCTGGTCAACCAGCGGGCCAATGCGAGTGCGCACCAGCCGAATTACATCGTTGCCTACCGCCTCGCACATTCTTCGGACCTGACGATTGCGGCCTTCGTGAATCGTAAGCCTGATCAGCCCGGGCCCAAGGGCGGCAGCTTCGGCTGGTGCGGTGATCCCGTCGTCTAGTTCAACCCCTTCTCGAAGCATCCGCAGCGCCGCCCTGCTTGGCGTTCCCGAAACGTGAACCAGATACTCCTTCTCGATCCCGAAGCTGGGGTGAGTAAGGCGATGGGCCAGCGTGCCGTCGTTGGTCATAAGTAGCAGGCCTTCGGTGTCGAGGTCTAGCCTGCCAACGCTGAATACCCTTGGATCGGAGGGCACCATCTGCACAACAGTTGGCCTTCCTTGCGGGTCGTTTGCCGTTGTGACCACGCCCTCTGGTTTGTTGAGGAGGTAGGTGACGGTGTCTGGAAGGGCCGAGTAGACAATGCCGTCGACCTCGATCTCATCAGACTCAGGCCGCACCCTTGCGCCAAGAACGGCCTCTACCCCGTTCACCCGAACCCGGCCCGCTGCTATCAGGTTCTCGCTGACGCGCCTGCTGCCGAGGCCAATTCTGGCCATGACTTTTTGCAGCCGCTCACCCTCGTCTGCGGGCAGCTCCTGACTCACGAATCGACACGGCCCGTTTCTGGCGACGGGCTGCCGATGTTGGGAAGTGAAAGCTCGGGCTCGGCGTTGCCGACCCGCAGCGTCATCTCGAGGGCCTCGACAATGCTGGAATCCGGAATGAAGTCTCCAAGCGGAGGGAGGTCGTTCACCGTGGCCAAACCAAGCCGTTCGAGGAAAAGCTGGGTTGTGCCAAACAGGGTGGCTTGCCCCGGGCCGGCGTCTCGGCCGATCTCTTCGACGTATCCTTTCTGCACAAGAGTGCGCAGAACTCCGTCGACATTGACCCCTCGAATGGCAGACATCTGAGCTCGTGAGATCGGTTGTTTGTAGGCAACGATGGCCAAGGATTCCAACGCAGCACTGCTCAACCTGGCCGTTTGGCCTTCCAGGACATACCGCTCTACGTAGGGGGCCATTTCTGGATGGGTTTGGAACCTCCACCCCCCCGCCACTTCGGCAAGTTGAAAACCGCGGCCTTCGGCCTCATAACTCTGAGTCAGTTGGGCGCACAGCTGCCGAATCGTGGCCTGTGACAGCTCGAGAAGCTCGGCCAGAAGTTGATCTGAGATTGGATCGGTGGCAACAAGAACGATTGACTCAATCGCTCGCTTGGCCTGCACCAGGGCCTCAGCCGACGGGGGTGCAGATTGGACTGGCGGCTCCTCGGCCAACGGGTCAGCCCTCATACAAATCTGCGCCGACCAGAGCTAGCTCCCGGCCCGATTCTTCGCCAATCCACTCGATAGTGAGGCTGCCGAACGAGACAGGCTGATCTAATTCGACCAGGCCCTGCTTGAACAGTTCAAGGACAGCAAGGAAGCGAACAACGATCTCGAGCCTTTCGGCCAAACCCGATGTAAGAGCCCGGAACGTAATTGAGCCAGCGCGGGGCAACTCATCGAGCAGCTCTTCGATGGCGTCTGCCACGTTGGCTTTCACGTCAGTGACGTGAAGCAGCGATACTTCCGCCTTCGGCTTTGGCCTGACCGCCTTCAGGAAAGCTAGGCGCAGGTGGGCTGCGTCTACCCCAGCCAACAGATCAGGAGTGAGTGCCAAGAATTGTTCGTCGAGGCCGACCCTGCGGGGCACACAAAGCGAGGCCGAACCGGCGAGCTCTTCGATGATCCTGGCTGCGTCCTTGAAGGTTTTGCATTCCAGCAGGCGGGCCAGCAACAAATCACGTTCTTCCCA
>QIKW01000009.1 GCA_003231975.1 Acidimicrobiia bacterium | reverse complement strand
AAACTGCCCCGCTGGACCTAAGGCCGAACCAATACCAAACAATGTGGCATCCCAATCCTCATCTTCCAGAAAGACCTGGGCCACGTTGCCTGTCATTGTGGCAAGGTCGACGCTGAGCGACCGAAGCCCGGTTGCATCGCCCAAGACCCAACGAACTCCGCCCCCGGTCGGTTTGGCCCTGGCCACCTCCAGCGACGCCTCAGCCGGGTCAACACCGGTGACGCTGATTCCTTTTGCTGCCAGGAGACAGGCAAAGGTTCCCGTCCCACAACCAATATCAAGAACCGAGCTAGCAGCGAACTCCTCAACTATCGCTAAGTAGTGATCAAGATCACTTCGATCAGAGTCAACAACATCATATATCTCGGCAAGACGAGGGTCCGAAAAGATCAGATCGGGCACACCCACACACTATGCGAACGCTGAATCGCTAGGCCGCTATCGTTGGCGCCGATGGCAAGAAAGATCACCCGACAGTCTCTTCCCGAGACGCGTCAGCTGACTCAGGTGCCCACCGATGATCCCTGGAGTGTTCGTCTGGCACTTCGAGGGGATGCCAGAGCCATCGCCAACATTCACTGTGTTGCTGCGATAGCCGCATACGTAGACATATTCCCCAGAGACGCATCCAAACCGACCCCTGATTCCCTTGAGCCCAGCTGGCTCCAACTCATTGACGATCCAGACGTGGAAGTGTTTGTCGCTACCGTCGGGGATGTTCTGGTTGGATCAGTCGTTCTGGAGCCTGATGAAGAAGTGCCTGCCCAACTACTGCTGAAGCGGCTATACGTTGATCCGGCCCGCTGGCGCCAAGGAGTCGGCTCGACCCTGCACGACCATGTACTGGCGCAAGCCAGACGACGTGAAGCAGGCAGTCTCAACCTGTGGGTTCTGGAACGCAACGAGCGAGCACGGCGAATGTATGAGCGGCGGGGTTGGCAACTGGTTCCAGGCCGCACCCTCCCCAACGATCCTCCTTCGGTTGTTGATGTCCTCTACGAGCGGCTCCTCCCCTGACAGGTCACAATTCGTTGAGACTCGGCTTGGCACGTCCAGGGCTCACAAGATGAGGAACGCGTCGATACTGAACGCTCAGAGGCAGCACCGTAGACTCCAACGAACTCCGGCCGCCGACGGCTAGCGTCGGACCATGAACGGCATCGCCCGCGAAGAGCTGGCAGACATGCTGAGGGGCCTCCGAAGTGGCGGATCGTTTGCTACGCGCCGCACCGCTCCGGTCAACGACCTGACCATCGAGGTCCGTGGCTTGGGACCACTCCGCTTGCCGGTGACCGCTGCCCAGGCAAAGGAGCTTCGTCTCCTCGCCCACCCGGCCAAGTATGGCCGCGGCGAGCAGACCATTCTTGATCGGAGCGTCCGCGACACGTGGGAGGTTCCTCGTTCGCGAGTGAAGATCGACAAGCGGCGATGGAACAACACGCTTCGTCCAATGCTCGACACCATCCGCAATGACCTCGGCCTGCCCACCACCAGCTCCCTGAAGGCAGAACTGCACTCCATCCTCGTGTACGAGCCCCACCAGTTCTTCGCCCCGCACCAGGACTCCGAGAAGGACGACCAGATGATCGGCTCGTTGGTCGTCATGTTGCCGTCGAACTCAAGGGGCGGCGAGCTCGTTGTGGAGCACCACGGCGAATCGATCCAGTACCGGGGCTCAGCGTCGTCACTGACGTTCGTGGCCTTCTATGCCGACACTCGGCACGAGGTGCTCCCTTTGGAGCGCGGCTACCGGGTGGTGCTCACCTACAATCTGATGCTCGCTGGGGACACCACCCCAACGAAGGGCGACGCCGCCGCACTCGCCACCGCCGCCGAGCTCTTGGAGAAGCACTTCGAGCACGCCCCCGAACCCCGCTGGCGCGGCGACACCCAGGGGCAAGATCCACCCGACCGCCTCGTTTTCTTGCTTGACCACCAGTACACGGAGCGCGGGCTCCGTTGGTCCCAACTCAAGGGCGACGACACCTCCCGGGCTGATGTCCTACGTCAAGCCGCCCACCGGGCTGGCTGCGAGACCGCTCTGGGTCATGCCGAGATCCAAGAGACCTGGGACTGCTACAACAGCGGGCCACCGCCGTGGAGGCATCGAGACTGGCCAAGCCGGGACGATGACCCCGACCATACCGACTTCGAGCTCGGCGATCTCCTCGATTGCACAGTAGAAATCACTCCGGCCGCCGGTGAAGTGTCCGGCTTCGACCCTTATGTGATGAGCGCCGAGCTGGCAACGTCGACCCCCTCGGTTGAGCTGACGCCGTATGACACTGAGTACACCGGCTACATGGGAAATTGGGGCAACACGATGGACCGCTGGTACCGGCGAGCGGCCATCGTGATCTGGCCGCAATCTCGTTCATTCGCGGTGAGGTCCTAGGGCGACCCACTCGGAGCGCTCAACGAACTGCTCGGGTCCACCGATGGCCCCGACAGGGGTCGAACACGGGCCGACGATGCATCGACCCTGCTGCGATTCTGGCCCGACGGTGTTCGGAAAGGGGACCAACAGACGCTTCTGCCGCCAGCGCTGCACCTTGCCTGGGAGCTCGGGGACCAAGACCTCGCCACCCGCCTGCTCGAGCCGTTCACCCTCGAAGCTGTCACGCCGGTAGATGCCACCGTCCTTCTGGCACTGACTGAACAGCATGGCCAGCTCTGGTTCCACCAGCAGCTCGCATCATGGTTGGATCGTCGGCCTCGGTTTTCGTCGCGCCCCGCGCCAGAGCGGACGGCGTGGGTCGAAACCCTTCCAGATCTCTGCACGAGCCTGGGCGACGACCAGCACGTCTCAGAAGATCTCAAGGCTGACGTCACGCGTGCCCTGGTGAATCGCTTGTGGGATTGGTTGGGAGCTGCGATCTCTCACGCTGCGTCCATCGCTACACCATCACAGCGGCAGGCAACACTGCACGACCTCGCAGCCCCCCTGCTGGCCGTCCTGCGCTCCACCGTCATCGCCGACGACCCCGAGCTTCGCGAGGCAATCCTCGCCACGGTGTGTGACTCAGCCGTTCAACTCAGTCAAATGCTGCTCGAAGTCGTCGACGCGTCCACTCGACTTCCCCCAGATCAACTTGACGAGTTGGGAGTCACGCGCCTCGCTCGGCATTGCGTGAGAACCCTCCAAGATGAACTCGACAGGCCCGAACGCCGTGGCGGCGACTGGTCGATCACCGAGTTCGAAGCGGGCGACTGCTGCGACGACTGTGTGCACCTCGTGGCCTTCCTCATCAACGCCGCACAGCAGCAGCTGGTATGGCCGCTCGCCAAGCCCCGACGCCAGCACATCCACCAGCGAATCGACCAGGCCGAACTACCAGTCACACACCGAACCAAGCGGGAAGGCAGCCCACACAAGCTCGTCCTAACCAAGACCTCGGACCTGTTCACCCGAGATGCCGAACGTCGAAGCACGACCCAGGGGTGGCTCCATTCTGTCCAGCAGCTTGCTCGCTAGTCTGCGGTTGCGAGTGGTATCACATCAGATACCAAAGAGCCATGGATTCGTCTGCGCTGTTGCGCGACGCTCGTGCTCGCTCAGCGCTCACGCTTCGAGCGCTGGCGTATTTTGCCACACATCACACTCAACCAAGCCCTAGAATCTGCAGAGATCCGCCACGCCTTCGAACGGGCTCGGGCCACCATCGATATCGACCTCAACCTGTTCATACCAACCGACTCGGCCGCGGCTGCATTCGATGCCCTGCCCAAAGGCGTCGTTGTGACCGCCGAGGCTCGAACGGCCGTCGCAACCGACGGCCAGGCCCGCCTCTGGTGGGGGCCCACACCAGTGGATGTGTTTTTCAATACGACCCCGTTTCATGACGAAGTCGCCAAACGGTGTCGTCACGAATCATTCGGGGGCACAGACATTCCGTTTTTGGCCTGCCGAGATTTGGCGGTCTTCAAGGCGTTCTTCAACCGGACAAAGGATTGGGCCGATCTCGAAGCGATGGCGGAGGCGGACTCGCTTGACATCGAAGCAGTCCTAGGCGTACTGGCTCACTACCTCGGGACCAAAGACGCACGCGTTAGCCGCCTGCGCAACATCGACCCAACCCCACGCTAGCCAGACGTCATTGCTGGCGTGGCCAGCAGAATCATGTCTTCCCGGTGTCAGCCTTGGCCTCCGCTGGCTTGGCGGACGCTGGTTTTGCCCTCGCTGATCCAAGGCATCATTGCCCGCAACTCAGAGCCAACCTTTTCGATCGGATGATCATGGCCCTCGGCTTCAAGCCGTAGGAAGTTCGGCCTGCCGCTGGCAGCCTCGGCCACCCAGTTGTCGGCGAAGGTTCCGTCCTGGATGTCGTTCAGAATCTCTTTCATCCGAGCCTTCACATCTGCGTTGATGAGACGCGGGCCACTGACAAGATCGCCGTACTCAGCGGTGTCAGACACCGAGTAGCGCATCCCGGCGATGCCCTCTTCGTACATGAGGTCAACGATCAGTTTCAGTTCGTGCAAGCATTCAAAGTAGGCAACCTCGGGTTGGTAGCCAGCTTCGATCAGCGTTTCGAACCCGGCCTGCACAAGCGCCGTGGTGCCCCCGCACAACACAGCCTGTTCGCCAAACAGGTCGGTCTCGGTTTCCTCTGTGAACGTGGTTTCAATCACACCAGCCCTGGCGCCACCAATGGCATCGGCGTAGGCAAGGGCCAGGCCCTTCGCATTGCCGGTTGCATCGTTTTCAACAGCAATCAGCGCTGGCACGCCGCCCCCCTCAAGATAGGTGCGGCGCACCAGATGGCCCGGTCCTTTCGGGGCAACCATGCACACATCAACGTTGGACGGTGGCGAGATCAGGTCATATCGAATGTTGAATCCGTGGGCAAAGAAGATGGCGTCTCCGTCGCTGAGGTTCGGGGCAACATGCTCGGTGTAGATGGCTCCCATCTCGGTGTCTGGCATCAGCATCATGATCACGTCTGCCTCGGCCACGGCATCGCCGATGGAAAGCACTTTCAGCCCTTCCTCTTCGGCCTTTTCCTTCGAAGAAGACCCGTCTCTCAGGCCCACCCTCACATCAACGCCAGACTCTTTCAAATTGAGCGCGTGGGCATGGCCTTGGGAGCCATAACCGAGCACGGCAACCTTGCGGTTGGCGATGAGTGACCGATCGGCGTCGGCCTCGTAATAGATGTTTGCCACTGGGGTCTCCTGTGCTTTGCTTGAACTGTTGCTGGATTGGTGGATTGGGTGGATTGGTGGGTTTCAGTCGGCTCGGAGCCTCGGAATGGAGCCGCCAACCTTTGAAAGGGCAACCCTGCCGGTGCGCTGCATGTCGAGGATGTCGAAAGTGCGCAGCTTTTCCTCAATGGCATCGACCTCGCTTGGGTCGCCTGCCAGGCTGATCGTTACATGATCACCAGCGTCGTGAAGCGTGCGGCCATGACAGCTTTCAACCAACTCACGAAGCTCGTTACGGCGCTCTGGGGAAACCGCAACGTTAACCACAACGAGTTCTCGGGTGATTGACTGGTCTGGCTGCATTTCGGCTATCTCAACCACGTTCACCAGCTTGAATAGTTGCTTCACCATTTGGTCAAGCGGTGCAGATTCCACGTTTACCACAATGGTGATCCGGCTGAATCGCTGGTCCTCGGTTGGGGCAACGGCAAGGGAAACAATGTTGTAGCCGCGGCGGGCGAACAGGTCGGCTACTCGGGCCAGAACGCCTGCTTTGTTCTCGACAAGAACCGCAAGGGTGTGGTGGGCCAGATCTCCTGGGCGGCTCATGTTGCAACCTCGGCTGTGTTGCCCGCCGCTGCCGCCCGTTCGGCGTCAAGCAGACCCTGCTGGGATGGGTCAACAATCAGATCACTGTTCGAGCCGCCTGCTGGCACCATTGGGAACACCTTCTCTTCGCTGATGCACCGGAACTCAACCACCACAGGCCGATCGTTGATCTCGTTCGCCTTCTGGATCACGGCGTCAACTTCGTCCGGATCTTCCACTCGGAACGCAACACACCCCATTGCCTCGGCCCACTTTACGTAGTCTGGCATGTCGTGAGAAAGATGCACTTCGCTGAACCGTTCGTCGTAGAACAGCTCTTGCCACTGGCGAACCATTCCAAGGTAGGCGTTGTTCAGCAGGGCCACCTTGATTGGGATCCGCTCAACCGAAGCGGTCACAAGTTCTTGGGCTGTCATCTGGAAACAGCCGTCTCCGTCGATTGACCAAACGGTTCGATCGGGGAACGCAACCTTGGCGCCGATGGCGGCCGGGATCGAGAATCCCATAGTGCCAAGCCCACCGGAATTGATCCAGGTGTATGGATGATTGAAAGACCAGTACTGGCTGGCGAACATCTGATGCTGGCCAACCCCCGAAGTAACGATGGTGTCTTCTGGTGAAAGGTCTCTGAGCCGCTCAATTACAAACTGAGGTTTCAGAAGCTGGCCCGGGGCGGACTGCTCGTAGGTGAGCGGATACTTCTCTTGCCAGCCAGACAGTTTCTGTCGCCAAGACAAGATGTCGGCCTGGGTTTCGGCGACGTCACGAGATCGCAGTTCGGCTATTAGCTGTTCCATCACCAGGCGGCAGTCGCCAGCAATTGCCACTTGTGGAACCCTGACCTTGCCGTGCTCGGCCGGGTCGATGTCTACATGGATCACTTTGGCATCGGGTGCAAAAGCGCCAACCTTGCCGGTTACGCGGTCGTCGAACCTGCTTCCCATTGCGATCAGCAAATCGCTCTGTTGGAGGGCCATAACGGCGGTTAGGTTGCCGTGCATTCCTGGCATTCCGAGGCACAGCTCGTGTTTGTCTGGGAATGCGCCCCGAGCCATCAAGGTGGTTACCACCGGAATCTGTGTCAGCTCGACCAGTTCGATCAGAGCTTCGGCCCCCCTGGCTTTCAGCACCCCGCCACCCACATAAAGCACAGGCCTCTCGGCCGCCAGAATAAGGTCGGCCGCCTGGGCAATAGATGCTGGGTCGGTGCCAGAGGGCGGCTTGTAGCCTGGCAACTCCAACTCGTCCAGGGATGGCCAGTACCAGTCGAAATAGGAGTCTGGGTTGTTGCCGTCAACCAGATTCTTGGGTATGTCAACCAGCACCGGGCCCGGTCGACCGGTTGTTGCGATGTGGAAGGCTTCACGGATGGTGCGTGGAATGTCTTCGGCCCTCGTTACCAAGAAATTGTGTTTGGTGACCGAGCGGGTGATGCCGGTGGTGTCGCACTCTTGAAAGGCGTCCGTGCCGATTGCTGCCAGGCCGACCTGGCCGGTGATGCACACCATTGGCACAGAATCAAGCATTGCATCGGCCAGCGGGGTGACGATGTTGGTGGCGCCTGGTCCGCTGGTAACCATGCAAACCCCCGGCTTGCCTGTGGCATGGGCGTAACCTTCGGCCATGTGGCCGGCGCCTTGTTCGTGACGGACCAGAATGTGGCGCAGCGAGGCGTCGAGGATCGGGTCATACACCGGCAGGATGGCGCCGCCGGGGTAGCCGAAGATCACCTCTACACCCTCCAACTCCAGGCTCTTGATTAGGGCTTGGGCCCCGTTGAGTCTTTCTGGTTCAGCCATGGCGGGTCTCCGATTGTTGCTGTGACGGGAAGTTCGGGTGCTAAAAACGAAACAGCCTCCCCGGGGGGAGGCTGAGCGCACGCGAGGAAAGATGACGCGTGCGCTAAGTGACTACTACAAGAATTCGAGGGCGGGACATCACCCGAGATTCAAGCAGCGATCTGCCGGTAGCGCAACCTCTCGCTCAGCTGGAGACTCTCCGAAGCCGAGCCAGCAAGCGGCCAGATTCCCTCTTGGACAGCCCAAGCTCGGTGCGAATGTCCTTTCGTAGGGAACGGGCAGCCAGGTCAAGCAGGGCGGCAAACGTCGCCAATTCGGATTGGCGGAGCTCACACGGGGCTTCAATTGGGAGGCCACGTAGGTCTCGAATTGTTGAGGCCAGAGCCCTAAGCAAGTCTCGGTTGCTCTGGCTTCCAGGCCTAATCGGAATTGGCAGGTCGTCAAGCCACAGCACATTGTGCTCTTCGTCAAAGCGCGCCAGTGGTTTTGACTCGTCTCGCATCTTCCGCATTGCCGTTTCCAGGATCGTCATTCTCTGCGGCCCTTTCGCCCAATGACGCCGAAACTGCGTCCAGAAGCCCCATCGGCCCGAACGTGATCAGTTTGAGCTATTGGCTTAGCTACGTTGGGTCGACAAGGCGGCCGAGGAACAGAATTGCGCCGGTGTCTTCGTGAACGATTGCCCAGAGAAAGGGACGGTCGGCAACAACAGTGAGGTCCGCAGGAGGAGGGCCCGACTCGTTGAAGGCCATGGCGGTTGCAGCGGCGGCCTCGGTTCCCTTTTCATCAACGATCACCTTGGCGCCATGGAGCGCGGCGGTGATGAAGATGCCGGGTGCGATGTTGTCGAAGTCAGCGCCTGCGCAGAAACCGAGCGGGCACAGCCAGTCGAATAGATCGGTGGGCGGCAAAGTCTGCTCCCACTTTGGCATCGTGAGGTCCACCATGCCTTCGGTCGCGGTGGCCGACAGGTTTGCGATAGCCGACGCATCAAGCGAGGCTTCAACTTCGCCAAGACCAGCTTCTTCCTGGGGAACGATGAGCCACATAGCGAGTTCGTCTCCCGCATAAGGGAGTTCGACCGCGTCTGCTCCTTCCAGGCTGGCGAAGCGACGCATCACGGGTATGCGGTCCCGCACGAACGGTGCTGTCACAGTGGAGCCATCACCGGTTGTGAATTGCTGGTCAGCAGTGAGTTCGGGCAAGAACTGGTCGGCCCAATCGGCTTTCAGGTAGACGGTGTTCACCAGAACCAGTTCCTGGTCCTGTACCACGTCTGCGGTGACGATTTTGGGGATGAGCCCTCTTGTGGTGCTAGACACCCAGCCGTTTATTGCCTCAGCAGCCCCAGTTCCGTCGGCGGTGTCGACCGGCTGGATGGTTGCGCCGTAGAAACCGGCGGCGGTGTCGAGGAAGGCAGCCAGCGGCGAGAACTGGTTGTCTGGAAACAGGCGGTTGGCTACCTCAAGTGTTGTTGGGTCAACCGATGCTTCTGCCAGGCTGAGACTCACCGCATTCGCGGCGGCGTGGGGATCTTGGGCGGGGAAGCCAAAGATCTCATCGAGAACCATCCCAGTGTCTGGCGACGCGCCAGCTCGGGCCAGACTGAAAGCGACACCAATACTGACCGGGCTCGACACGGCGTTGCCTTCCAGCTGGCGATGAAAGCCCCAACCAGCAGCATTGACTCCGGAAACCCATTCATCGGCAGGCGCGTTGGCTTCAGCCTCAAACCGGTCGGCCACCGGCACGATCGGCTCTAAGAAAGCGGGATCCTGAGGTTCGGGCGCAGTCGGAGCATCTTCTGATGTGGCAGGCCGATCGGCGCCCTGGCCAGTACCCACATCCGACGTGCCACAAGCTGCCGCAACTAAAACGAGGGCTACCAAGATTCCAATAAGTCTGATCATGGTCGCTTAGACGTTGCCGCACAGGAATTGGTTCCCAACACACGGAGGTGACTGAGGGCTGAATGGGGCCTTTACGGTGAGACCCGCCATGTGCTACAAATAGCACATGGCGTCAATTGGGATTAGGGAACTCCGCCAGCGGGCGAGCGAATACCTGCGGCGTGTCGAGGCGGGGGAGACAATCGAGGTAACCGATCGGGGCCGACCCGTCGCATTGCTGAGCCCCATTCCCAAGGCCACCCCGCTGGAACTCATGCGTCGGTCTGGTCAACTCAGTGGGGTTGCCGAGGGTGGCTTTCCCGAAGCGATTGATCCAGAGACTATTGAGGTTCTTCCGTCGGAGACATTGCAGAATTTGCGTGACGGTGAGCGTTGAGCGGGTGCTCTATCTTGACTCCTCTGCAATCGTCAAGCTGGTTGTTCGCGAGGCAGAGACGAAGACGATGAAGCGATATCTCGAAGGCGCATCTGCCCTGGTTTCCAGTGCGTTGGCCCGCACTGAAGTGCTTCGGGCCGTCTCAGCAGGTGGAGTCGAGGCCCACAGAGTTGCTGCGCTGGTTCTCGATCGGATTGAACTCCTCCGGATTGATGATCGAATTCTCAAGAAGGCGGGCGAGATGCAACCTCCAGGGTTGCGCAGCTTGGATTCCATTCACCTTGCCAGCGCACTGGCCTTTGGGGACAGTCTGGCAGAAGTGATTTGCTATGACCTTCGATTGATCGAAGCCGCTCGAACTGCTGGATTGAGGGCCTTCGCTCCCCGCGGTGACGCTCAGGCACTCGATCCAGCCGGGCAGCAGTGATCCCAATCGCGGTGAGCGACACATCGTGACGCCTATTGAAGTGTTTATTGTCGGCAGCCTTGGGGTCCTAGGTCGAATGGTTGGGCGTAGTTCCAGGGCTGGCCGGTCCAGGCGCCTTGGGTGCCCGCGGGCCGCAACTGCTGCATAATGTTCTGGGTTGTGACGGTGGGTGGTGGTGTGGCCGCTTGGGGTAGGGAATCGGAGGGTTTTGGGTTGTTTGGCCTATCAAGGTTGGTGGGTTTGAGTCTTGTTACCGGGGGTTGAATCGGTCAGGCTTACAGCAACGACACAC
>QIKW01000168.1 GCA_003231975.1 Acidimicrobiia bacterium | reverse complement strand
GGTTCCACTTCGCCCACTGGACGAAGAACGGGTCATTGGCTCCAAGCGACTCACGAATCTGCTCTCGAATCTCGGCCGGAATGGTGAGGGGAAGCTGAGAGGTTGGGTCGCCAGGGGCCTGGTCGAGGATGGTGAAAAGGATCAGGCTGATGGCCAACAACGTTGGGATGGCAAACAGAATGCGCCTAATCACATAGCGACCCATGGACCCGGAGTCCCCCTTTTTAGTAGATCTCAAGCTGGTGGGGTGTGCCTCCTGGAGAAACCCAGGAGGCACACCCACTAACTTTGCACAGTTTTACCGCTGTTTCAGCCGCGGAACCAATCTTCGATGTTGTAGAACTCGCTATCCCAACCGTTGAGGTCGCCTGCTCCCTGGATGTCGTTCTTGAACGCCGACACACTGCCACGGAGAATCAACGGGATGGTTGAGCCGCTGCTGGCCGAAATGATGTCGTTCAGCTGGATCACGAGATCGTCGCGAGCTGGGTCATCAAGGCCTGTAGTGGCAAGCTCACCCCAGAGGGTGTCGAACTCTTCGTTGGCCATGCGGACAACGTTGCTGCCGCCCCAACTGTTCGTTGACTCTGGGATCTGGTCTGTCTTCCAGCTCTCCAGGTACCCCTGCGGATCAGGCTGTGAGGAGCCGTTGGTGAACATCTCGATGTCTGTGAAGAACTTCCAGATCGATACGTCGCTGGCGTTGGTGCCGTCGAAGAAGAGGCTTGCGTCCTCATTCATCATGTTCACGTTCACGCCAATCTGCTCCCAATAGACCTTGATGAGGTCCTGGTTGGACTGGCGAACCGCGTTGGTTGAGGTGACGTAGTCGAACTCAAGCGGGGTGCCGTCTGGCAGTTCGCGAACGCCGTCGCCGTCACTGTCGAGGTAGCCAAGATCCTCCTCAAGAATCCGGTTGGCCTCTTCAATATCTTGCACCAGGCACCAGTCATTGTTGGTTGACACCTTGCCTACCGGCCAGATGTTGCAGCTTGGGGTTCCGTTTGCTCCGTAACCAACGGTGACCAATTCGTCACGATTGATGGCCAATGAAAGCGCCCTTGCCAAATCTGGGTTCTCGAAGAAGAACGGGTTCGGGTTGGCGCCACCGCTGTAGTCAGACCGTGGATCTCCGTCTGGGTTTGTCTGGTTCAAGTTGATGTGCTCAACGTTTGATGCAAACGAAACCGCAACTCTGCCGTTTCCGGCTGCCTCCATTGGGCCAAGAATCTCTGGCGCCACCTGAAGGTTCCAGGCAAAGTCGGCCTCGCCGATTTCCAGAACCGAACGAGCCGAAGCCTCGGCGTCGCCGCCGCCCTTGATTTCTGCGGTAGCAAAGAATGGCTTGCCTTCGCCTACCAGGCGGTAATTCGGATTCATCTCATAAAGCACCGTGTCTTCAGGCCGAAGCTCGGTGATCATGAACGGGCCGGTGCCGATTGGAGCGAAGTTCTCGTCGGTGCATGACTTGGCGCCTTCACCAACACAATCAGCGAACTGGGCCCGCTGGATGATGGGGTTGGTATAGCCAACAAACGGAATGAACGGGAATGGCGTTGGCGCATCGAAGTTGATGGTGACCGTTACGTCATCAGCGGCAACAACATCAACCACATTGCCGAAGTTGTCGGCCGAGCAACCAGTGAGGTCGTCTGTGCAGTACTCCCAGCTGAACACCACATCATCAGCTGTTAGCGGGGTGCCGTCAGACCACAGCACGCCTTCCTGGAGAGTCCAGGTGATGGAGGTGAGATCTTCGGCGATGCCGCCGTTGTCGACGGTTGGGATCTCCGTGGCCAGGGCCGGAAGGATGTTTCCGTCTGGTCCGTACTCGGCCAGAGGCTCAAGAACCAAGGAACCGGCCTGAAGGTCTTTCGTTCCGGTTGAGAGGTAGGGGTTGGCCTGAGATGGGGCCTGCCACTGGAGAAGCAACAGGTTGCCGCCAGAACCGGCGCCACCTGCTGCTGGTGGATCTTCTTCTTCCATTGCCTCTTCGGTGGTGGTTGTCTCCTCGTCGCCACCGGAGGCTTCAGCCTCTGTGGTGACCGAGGCGGTGTCTTCTGTGTCTACGGCGTCTTCATCGCCGTTGCCACAGGCCGCCGCAATGAGCGACAGCACTGCTAGCAGCGCAAAAACCTTCTTCATGGATCTCTCCCCTTTCAAGCTGGCCAAAGCCAGCGATTTGAACGATCCGGAAATGCTACCAGCGTCGATGCCGAGCCAACGAGTCAGCCCAGGATCGGCCAAATTTTGCCACTATTCCGCAAAGTGGCAGGCAACCCAGTGACCGCCGGTGATTTCGCGCCATTCCGGCTCTTCTTCACTGCAACGCGGCTCGGCAATGGGGCAGCGGGTGTTGAACGGGCAACCCGAGGGTGGATTGGCCGGGCTTGGCATGTCTCCTTCGAGAATCACCCGAACCCGCGAGGCCTCAACCACAGGGTCTGGCACAGGTACAGCAGACCGGAGAGCCTGCGTGTAGGGGTGTTTTGGGCTCTCGAACAAGTCGTCTACCGATGCCAACTCAACGATGTTGCCCAGATACATCACTGCCACCCGGTCAGCAATGTGCCGAACCATGCTGAGGTCATGCGAGATGAACAAATATGTCAGGTCCAGGTCTTTCTGGAGTTTCAGCAGCAGGTTGACCACCTGGGCCTGGATAGAGACGTCAAGGGCAGCAATTGGCTCGTCGCAAACGATGAAGTCTGGATTGAGGGCGATGGCTCTTGCCACACCAATTCGCTGCCTCTGACCGCCCGAGAATTCGTGGGGATACCGGTTGGCGTGGGTGGGGTCGAGGCCGACAACGCTTAGCAGTTCTTCGATCCGGAGATCTCGGTCGGATCGAGAGAGAGATAGGTGTTCTTTCAGCGGTTCCCCGATGATGGAGGCCACGGTCATTCTGGGATTCAGCGATGCATGCGGGTCTTGAAACACCATCTGCATTCGGGGCCGCAGCTCTCGAACCTCGCTGGCCGGAAGAGATGTGAGCTCATGCCCGTCAAAGGTCACCGTTCCCTCGGTGGCCGGAGTGAGTTGAAGCATCACGCGGCCTACCGTTGATTTCCCTGAACCGCTTTCTCCAACAAGGCCAAGTGTCTCGCCTCGATAGATGTCGAATGAGACGCCGTCTACCGCACGGACACTGCCAACTTGGCGCCGAAACACGCCCTTCATGATTGGGAAGTGCTTCTTGAGCCCCTGGACGCTTAGCAAGACCTGGCCCGGCTGGACTTCGCCCTTCGCTGTGGCAGCGGTCGTTGTGGCAGCAGAGTCAGGAAGCATGACGTGGCTCCTCGGTCTCGGTGTTCCACCAGCACGCCACTTTGTGATCGGGTGCGATCTCCTCCAACACGGGAGCCTCCTCAGAACATCGGTCGAAAGCAAACTTGCAACGCGGCGCAAAAGAACACGACGTTGGCGGGGCGTAAAGACTAAGGGGCTGGCCCTCGATGCTCTGGAGTTCCGCGCCTTTCTGGTCCAGCCGTGGCAGCGACTTCAGCAGCCCTTGGGTGTATGGATGGGCGGGCCTGGCGTAGAGATCTCTGACCCGCGCTTCTTCAACAATCTGCCCGCCGTACATCACCAACACGCGATCGGCGAGGCCGGCAACAACTCCAAGATCGTGGGTAATCCAGATAACCGCGGTGCCGGTTCTTTCCCGAAGTTCTTTGACGATTTCGATGATCTGGGCCTGAATGGTGACGTCCAGCGCCGTGGTTGGCTCATCGGCAATGATCACCTTCGGCGAACAGGCGAGCGCTATTGCGATCATCACCCGCTGTCGCATCCCGCCTGAAAGTTCGTGAGGGTAAGACTTGAGCCGTTGCCCGGCGTCGGGAATTCCAACCAGTTTCAGCAGGTCTTCGGCCGCTGCGTCTGCCTCGCGGCGGGTTTGATCGGTGTGTAGTTCCAGCGATTCTGTGATCTGGCGCCCAACAGTGAGCACGGGGTTCAGCGAGGTCATTGGGTCCTGGAAAATGAAGCCAATTTGACCGCCCCGAACCTTGCGAAGTTCGTCGAGCTCAAGCGTCAACAGGTCTTGGCCACCGAAGAAAACTGTGCCGCTATCGATCCTCCCGGGAGGCATGGGGATCAGCTTCAACAAAGACATCATCGTGACGCTCTTGCCAGATCCACTCTCGCCAACAACCCCCAGGAACTCGCCCTCATTCAGGGTGAAGCTGACGCCGTTGACCGCGTGCACCACGCCATCCTGGGTATCAAAAACAGTCTTGAGATCAGTTACTTCCAGCGCTGGCTTGTTCTGGCTCAAACGGATTCCGCTCGGCCTGCGGGATTGAACATGGGCGGGAGGATAGCGCAGACTCTCCTCATCATCGATTGTTGGTTGACCCCACCAACTCACACCACGTAGTGCTCGTCGGGAGACTCGGCGAAGTAGCGGTCACGTCGATCAACCGCAACGGTGACAATCCGAGAACCTCGCTTCATTGTCGTTGCCAGTTCGATGGCAGCGTGAACGTTCGCGCCAGACGACATGCCACAGTAGATTCCCTCTTCGGCGCACAACCGATTCGCCATCGCCCTTGCGTCTGCGTTTTTGACGGTGACCTCATCGGTCATCAGCCCGCTATCGACTAGATCCTCGATCACGAAGCGCATCCCAGGAAGGCCAAGCTCTTCGAGTACCCGGTGCACGGTTCGCGACCGCACCCATTCCAGTCGTTGGTCATCGGTTGGAAGCACACCGACGACCTCGAGATCGGGATGCCTTTCCTGAAGCGCCTGCCCAACCCCCAGCAGAGTTCCCCCGGTGCCCACCGATGCCACCCATGCGTCTATCCGGCCATCCATCTGTTCCAGAATCTCTGGCCCGGTGTGCTCTCGGTGGGCCTTCGTGTTGTCTGTGTTGCAAAGCTGGTTGGCCCACCAGAACGTCTGGTTTCGCTCAGCCTGTTCGTGTGCGTGCTGCATGCGGATAGCAACAAAGGCGGCCGCCCGTTCGATCACATTGGGGTCTGCTACCGCAGACCCGCCTTCGGCCACATGCGTCGCTATCTCACTGCGTGCCTCCGCCGTCGGCAACGCGTTAACTCTTGTAACTGTTGCGCCGTAGAGAGCTGCGATGCGGCTCCGGTCCGATGAGTTGTAGGGGCTTCCCAGATCGGCTGGAAGAAAGATCTGAACGTTGTAGCCAAGCACTCCCCCAACAAAGGCAAGCGCGGGGCCGGTGTTACCGGTTGACTGATCAACGATAGTCCCGCCCGCTTTAAGATCGCCTCGACGCTCTGCTTCTTCAATCATGCAGAGAGCCATTCGGTCCTTGATGCTGCCGCCCGGATTCATGAACTCACACTTCAGGTAGATCTCAACCCCTGGCGTTTCGGCTACCCGCTGCAACCTCACAAGCGGCGTATTCCCGATGTTGGCCAAGATGGTGCCAGAGCGCTCCACGGTTAGACCTTGTCCGCAACAGGAAGCCGTAGGTGATAAGACTTCGCCTGGGTAAGAGTCTGATAACCAAGGGAAGACAGTGTGATGCCTCGGCCGGTGTCTTTCACCCCGGTCCATGCCAGGCCGGGGTCGAGATAGTCGGCCCGGTTCATAAACACCGTTCCCGTCTGAAGCCGCGGCCCAATTGCATGCACGGCGGCAACGTCTTCGGTCCAGATCGAGGCCGTCAGGCCGAAGTCGCTGTCGTTCATCAATTCGATTGCTTGCTGATCAGAATCCACTGGCATTACGCCAACTACAGGGCCGAAGCTCTCTTCTCTCATCACCGCCATCTCGTGGTTCACCCCAACCAGCACCTGGGGGGCCAGGTACGGGGAGCCGTCGACGCTGCGGGTGAACCCGGCGCCATCAACCAAAGCCTTGGCGCCGTCGGCAACTGCCTCTGCGGTTTGGCTCCTGACTGCGTCGGCCGAGCGAGCGTTGACCATTGGCCCCAAGGTGGTTGCCGGATCAAGGGGATCATCAAGGATGTAGCTGCCAGCCAGTTCTGCTGCGCCAGCAACGAACTCATCAAAGAGCGAGCGGTGCACGTACACCCGCTCTATGCCACAACAGGATTGACCCGAATTGAAGAACGCGCCGTCAACGATGTTTTCAACCGCGTTGGCAAGATCTGCGTCTTGGCGAACATAGGCCGGGTCCTTGCCGCCAAGTTCCAACCCAACGCCGGTGAACGTGCCAGCCACAGACTGCTCTATTGACCGGCCAGCTGGAACCGAGCCGGTGAAGTTCACCTGATCTATGAAACCGCCAGCCAACAAGTCATTGGTCTGGCCATGCGACAGGACGAGGTTCTGAAACAGCCCGGCGGGCAATCCGGCGCTGTCGGCAGCAGCCTGGAACCGTTCTCCTACCAGCAGGGTTTGCGAAGAGTGCTTAAGGACCACCGCATTGCCTGCCATCAGGGCCGGAACGACAGAGTTGACAGCGGTGAGGAACGGGTAGTTCCAGGGGGCAACAACCAGCACAACTCCAAGCGGTTCTCGAACTATGAACCGGTCGAACCCCGGCTCGATCTGTGGAACCACGTTGGCCAGGGCCTCATCCGCGATCGAAATCATGTGTCTGGAGCGCTGCTCGAACCCGGCCAATTCGCCTGCGCCGAAGGCAACCGGGCGGCCCATCTGCCAGGCCAACTCTGGGATGATCTGTTCGCTCATGGCAAGCATCGAGTCAACAAAGGCCGACATCAGCGTGGCCCGGTCTGCAACCGACGTGGCCCGCCATTCGGTCTGAGCTGCGTGCGCGTTGGCAACAGCTTTTGGCAGCGCTTCGTCTGGCGCGGTTTGCCTCTCTGCGAACACCGAGCCATCAACGGGACTGACGATCTTCACTGTCTTTGCCATGTCGTCACGCTAGCGAACCAGGCCCATCTCCAGCCCGTGCCAGCCACAAGCTCAGCCGATCAGGTCTAACTGACCCATCCGTGAGATCAACTTGGCCAAGTCATCCGGCGTGCCATAGGTCAGGTTGTACGCGATGTGGTCCAGCCCGATGTGC
>QIKW01000252.1 GCA_003231975.1 Acidimicrobiia bacterium | reverse complement strand
AGGTGTTGCCTGGTTGGTGAGCGTGCCGCCGGGCCGCTGAGGAAATGACATGGTTGTGATTCTAAATGATCGGGAGAGCTTCCGCGCGGCGCGTACGATACGGACCATGACAAGCAGTGTCTCGCGGTCGGCTACGGCCCCAGATCCCAAACCAAACCGCCCCCGAGTTTTCAGCGGAATCCAGCCATCTGGAACCACTCATCTTGGCAACTATCTGGGAGCCCTGCGCATCTGGGCCAAGCTCCAGGACGACAACGACGCCATCTACTGCATTGTTGACCTCCACGCCCTCACGCTGCCAAAGGAGCCAGGCGAAGTGCTGGCAGGCACCGTCGGAATGGCCAAGATGCTGCTTGCGGTAGGGATAGATCCCGATCGCTCAGTTCTCTTCGCTCAATCTCAAGTTCACGAGCACGCCGAGCTTGGCTGGCTGATGCAAACCGTTGCCTCATACGGCGAACTCAGTCGGATGACCCAGTTCAAGGACAAGTCGGCCAGACGCACCGGATTTGTGTCGGTTGGGTTGTTCACCTACCCGACTTTGCAGGCAGCAGACATCCTCCTTTACGACACCAACGTTGTTCCCGTTGGAGACGACCAACGCCAACACCTCGAACTGAGTCGAGATATCGCAATCAGGTTTAACTCTCGCTACGGCGAGACGTTCGTGGTTCCCGAGCATCGCATCCCAGCGGTTGGGGCCAGAGTGATGGATCTCCAACATCCGCAGAACAAGATGTCCAAGTCGGTCGACTCGCCCCAGGGAACAATCGGGATGCTCGACACTCCAAAGGAGATCGAGAAGAAGATAAAGCGGGCGGTCACAGACAACGATGGCGAAGTCCGATACGACCCAAAGGCCAAGCCTGGAGTTTCCAACCTGCTGGAGCTCTTGGCCGCAGCAACTGGCGCCAACCCGGCCGACCTCGCCGAGAACTACAGCCAATACGGCCCGCTAAAGGCCGACACCGCAGCTGCCCTGATCGCAGAACTAGCCCCCGTCCAGAAACGCCTGGCCGAAATTGACGATCAGGACGCCATCAACACCCTCCACGCCGGCGCCAAGAAGGCAGCCGAAATTGCTGCCCCAGTAATGACCAGAGCCAAGAAGGCAGTCGGGCTGCTGTGATATTGGGACCTGCTGTCGCAGGTCCGGCTTCGCCCATCCGGGTCATTCTGTTCTCGCTCGTCGCCGACGGCGACCACGCAAGACAAGTATTGCGAGTTTTGAGCGAAGCGAGAGACTGGCCTGGCGGGGGTTCCAGGGGGCAGAGCTTCGCGGAGCCCCCTGGGCAGTCAGGGTCCGGCTTTGCTGGTCCTGACTGAAACAAGCTGTCGCCGTCAGGCGTCCAGCAATCCTCGGTCGAAAGGGTCTCCATTTCGACCGACTCTCCCATTTCGACCGATCAGTCGTTGTCGCAGGCTTTCAGGACAGCTGCCACATCGTGATCGATGCGCCAGGCAGTAGCTGGCTTGTGGTGGTCGGCGGCCCATTGGGCGGTTAGCGAGTGAGCGCCTGCTTCAACCAGCAGGGCCTCACCGATCTGGGGATGGCGCCGGTATTGGGCAAGTTTCAGCCGCACGCCGCCCGCCTCAAGCCAGCCATCAGCCAGATGGTCTGGAAGCACAGCCCAAACCAAGGTGGCGCCAACGCGGGCTAGCGTGCCAAAGCCGCTCTGAACCTTTCCAACGTCGTGCAGCAGCGCGGCGGCAACAACCTCGCGAGGAATTCCGGCGCCGAGCTTGGCCACAACTGCTCTGCCGACCCCGACGGCGTGCCGGCGGTCTGGGTTGTCTAGCCGCTCCCAAAGCAGCCGCTCCCCCGCCTCCAAATGGCTCAATGCCCACTGTTCGTCCGCCTCTGGCGGAGAGTCAGGCTTAAGCGAGCCAAAGAAACGTTTGGCAAGATGAACGGCCTCAGCCACCGGCTTTTGGGCGGGCAAGCAGCTACCGCCCGAGCTTGCGGGCTGCGGCCAGAATCCCAACAATCGACTTGGCATCAACTATCGACCCATCCAATGCCATCGTGATTGCGCTGGCCAGAGGCACCTTGGCCACGGTCATGTGGGCTTCCTCTGCCCCATCAGCCTTGCGTTCTGTTGCCCGCAGGCCGGTGGCCAGGAAGATCAGTTGCAGCTCGTCGCAGAATCCCGGCGAGTGCAGCAAGTCGATCAGCGGAACCATCCGGTCAGCAACTACTCCAACCTCTTCCTCCAGTTCGCGGGCAGCGGTAACCTCGGGCGGCTCGCCGTCGATGTCACGCTTGCCTGCTGGGATCTCCCAAAGGTCGGCATCAACCGGCGCCCGATACTGGCGTACCAGGTACACCTCGTCGTTGTCATCAACCGCAACGACCGAAACCGCGCCGGGATGGCGCACAATGTCTCGTGTCAGCTGCTCTCCGTCAGGTCCTTCGAAGTAGCCGTTGTACATGGCAACCACCTGGCCCTGATGAATAAGTTCATCCCGCAAATGGGTAAAGGGCGAGCGGTCAGGATCAACTGGCGCTGTCATAGGGACGCCAACTCAGCTAAGAGGGGCGGGTGAGGCCGCAGCATCTGCGTCGAGGTTCAGCTCGACCTCAGGCGACTTCTCAATTGTCGGCGCCGACTCCGCCGAGTCTGTAACTGGCACGAACCTGGAGGGATCAAGGCCCTCAGCCCGTTTGAGAGACGCATCAATGAATGCGTCGAACAAAGGAGCCGGCCTGTTCGGGCGGCTCTTGAGCTCGGGGTGGGCCTGAGTACCAACCCAAAACGGGTGACCGTCTAACTCTATGAACTCGACAAGGCGACCATCTGGCGACATGCCGGTACAGCGGAAACTGGTTGCCTCGAACTCAGCGAGGAACTTGGGATTGAACTCATACCGATGGCGGTGGCGCTCTGAGACCACTGCGTCGCCATAAATCTCGGCGACTTGTGAGCCTTCGTCGAGAACCGCAACATAGGTGCCGAGACGCATAGTTCCGCCGAGATCTGTGATGTCTCGCTGAGAGTCCATCAGATCGATCACGGGATGGGCCGTCTGGTGGGTCTGGGTGTCGAATTCAGAGGAATGAGCGTCGAGAAGACCAAGCTCGTTCCTGGCATATTCAACGGTCATCATTTGCATCCCAAGGCAAAGGCCAAGGCATGGGATCATGTTTTCCCTGGCGAAGTGAGCCGCTTCGATCTTGCCCTGAACTCCCCTTTCGCCAAATCCTCCTGGCAGCACGATTCCGTCGAGATCCTTCAGCAGGTCACCAACCAGAAGGCCTTCGACATGGTCTGACATGATCCATTCGATCTTCAGGTCCACTTGGTGTTTGATGGCGCCGTGGCGGAGTGCCTCGACAACCGACAGGTAGGCATCTGGCAGCGAAACGTATTTCCCTACGATCCCAATGGTGAGAGGTTTCCAGGCCCGCTCGACCCGATTTACCAGCCGGCGCCACTCCACCAAGTCTGGCTCTCCGTCAAGACCAAGGATCGAGCAGACACACTGGTCAAGGCCTTCCTGATGCATGGTAATTGGAATCTCGTAGAGGCTGGTGGCGTCAGGAGCGTTGATGATGCCTTCAAGTGGCACATCGCACAGATTCGAGATCTTCTCGCGCAAGGTGTCTGTGATTGGCCTGTCAGACCGACAAACGATTACGTCAGGCTGGATTCCGCGGCTTCGAAGTTCGGTGACCGAGTGTTGGGTTGGCTTAGTTTTCTGTTCGCCTGCCGGGCCAATATAGGGCACGAGCGTTACATGGACATAACACACGTTCTCTCGGCCAACGTCGAGGCGAAATTGGCGAATGGCCTCGAGGAAGGGAAGAATCTCGATGTCTCCAACTGTGCCGCCAACCTCGGTGATGACAACGTCTACATCGCTGCCTGCAAGGGCGCCGATCCGGCGTTTGATCTCGTCGGTGATGTGAGGAATGACCTGCACCGTTTTGCCCAAGTAGTCTCCCCGCCGCTCGGCTGCAATGACCGAACTGTAGATGGAGCCGCTTGTGGCATTGGAGGCCTTCGTGAGGGGCTCGTCAATGAACCTCTCGTAGTGGCCGAGGTCGAGATCTGTTTCGCCACCATCGTCGGTGACGTAGACCTCGCCGTGCTCAAATGGGTTCATGGTCCCAGGATCTACATTCAAGTACGGGTCGAGCTTTTGCATCGTTACCCGCTTGCCCCGAGCCTTCAGCAACCGGCCGAGCGAAGACGCTGTGAGGCCTTTGCCAAGCGAACTAACCACTCCACCAGTCACGAAGATGTGTTTGGTCATTAATGCCCCTGTCTCTCCGCTGGGCCAACCTAGCGCAGCAGACTACGTTCCGGGCTCATGACCTTCACTGCTTTTCTACTCGACCAGTCCGAAGACGCCGTTCACGGCGCAATCACCGAGCTGGATGACAGCCGCCTGCCAGACGGGAACGTGACCTTGAGGGTGCAGTACTCCTCGCTCAACTACAAGGACGGCATGATCCTGAAAGGCATCGGGCGGCTGGTGCGCAACTATCCCCACATACCCGGTGTTGACATGGCGGGCGTGGTTGAAACCTCCACCGATGCCCGCTACTCCCCTGGCGACCGCGTGTTACTGACAGGCTGGCGGGTTGGCGAATCCTGGTGGGGTGGTTTTTCGTCACGCGCCTGCGTGAAAGCCGACTGGCTGGTGGAAGTGCCACCCGAGCTGACAACCAAGCAGGCAATGGCAGTTGGAACGGCAGGGTTCACCGCCATGCAGGCACTGGTTGCGCTCGAGGCTCACGGCCTCGTTGCTGGCGACCCCTTGCTGGTCACCGGCGCCTCGGGGGGCGTTGGGTCCTCAGCCATCCTGTTCGCAGGGTTGGCGGGGCATCATGTCGTTGCCTCAACCGGCCGAATGGAGAACAGCGCTGAGCTGGAAGGGCTTGGCGCAGCCGAGGTGATCGACCGGGCCGAACTGAGCCAGAAGCCAACGCGCCCACTCCTGTCCGAACGGTGGGCGGGCTGCATCGACGCAGTGGGTGGAGACACGCTGGCCCACGTTCTGACCGAGATGCAAAGCCGCGGTTCGGTTGCCGCCTGCGGACTGGTTGGCGGTAACGGTTTGGAAACCACTGTGATCCCGTTTCTGCTTCGAGGGGTGAACCTCCTTGGCATCGATTCGGTGATGGCCTCTGCTGCCGAACGCGCCGCGGTGTGGGGTCGCATCGCGGCCGTGCTTGACCCAGAGAAACTTGAAGCACTGACCACCGAGGTTCCGCTGGCCGATGTGGCTGGCTACGCCGACCTCATCCTGGCCGGGAAGACAAAGGGTAGAATCGTTGTGAACTGCGCCACCTGATCGACCACTAAAGGGCCAGCCAGGCTGCCACCGTTTGCCAATAGTTGGAAGGGCCGCGGCAGACCCTGGTTTTTGTTCTACTGTGCCCGTCCGTGCGTATTGCCGTTGTGCGTGAGCTTGGGCCCCGGGAACGTCGGGTTTCGCTAACTCCAACCGGGGTTGGGCGCCTCGCATCCAATGGCCACACGCTGATCGTTGAATCTGGCGCAGGCGCCGACGCCTACCTCGACGACAATCTCTACGTTGAGGCCGGGGCAGAGATCACCGACCGGCCAACCGCGCTTCGCCCGCCCAAAGACGCCAGCGGGGCCGAGGCCGACACCGTGGTTCTGGCGATTGATCCCCACCTGAACGGGCTCTCTTCTGCTCACACGGTAATCGGCATCGCCGACCCTCTCTGGCAGCCCCAAGCAGCTGAAAAGTTAGCTCGTTCGGGGGCCACCGTCTTCTCGCTTGATCTCATGCCGCGTATAACGCGGGCCCAAACCATGGACGTGCTCTCTTCCGCAGCAACCGTTGCGGGCACCGAGGCCGCACTGCTTGGCGCCCGGCTGTTGCCAAAGATGTTTCCGCTGATGATGACCGCCGCTGGCACTGTGCCGCCTGCGAAAGTTCTGGTGCTTGGGGCTGGCGTGGCCGGTCTCCAGGCAATNAGGCGCCTAGGGGCGGTTGTTGAGGGTTACGACGTTCGCCCTGCCGCCGCCGAGCAAATCAGGTCGCTTGGAGCAAACGTGGTTGAGCTTGGCCTCGCCACAGAAGACAGCGAAGACACTGGCGGCTACGCAAAGGCCCAAGACGCAGAAGTTCAAGCCAAGCAGCGTGAACTGTTGGCAACCCACGTTGCCCAGGCCGACCTTGTCATCACAACCGCGGCCATTCCCGGCAGAGCCAGCCCCGTTCTGGTCACAACAGAAATGGTTGGCGCCATGTCTCCCGGATCAGTGATAATAGATATGGCCGCAGAACGCGGCGGCAACTGCGAATTGACCCGCCTCGACGAGGAGGTCAACCACGGTGGCGTTGCCATTCTGGGGCCATCGGATCTGGCCTCCGGTTCTGCCACCACGGCCAGCGAGATGTTGTCGAACAACGTGCTGACGTTCCTTGAGCACCTCACCGATGATCAGGGCAGCCTCATTCTTGACCTCGAAGACGAGGTCACAGCGGGCACCCTGGTGGCCCGAGGCGGCGAAGTTGTTCACCCTCTCGTTCTGGAGAAGCTGAAATGACCCTTCTGATCGGCCTCACCCTGTTTGCGCTTGCGGTCTTTCTGGGCATTGAGCTGATCTCCAAGGTGCCCCCAACGCTTCACACCCCACTGATGTCTGGCTCCAACGCGATCAGCGGGATCACCCTTATTGGGGCCCTTGTTTCAGCAGGCAGCGAGAACTCCACCCTGGCAACGGCCCTTGCATTCTTTGCCGTTGTGCTGGCCACTGTCAACGTGGTTGGCGGCTTCCTGGTGACCGACCGAATGCTCTCGATGTTTCGGAGCCGACGAAAGCCCGACCGCTGATGTCGGATCTGATTCAGGCTGGCTATCTGGTTGCCGCAGTGCTGTTCGTCCTGGGCCTGAAGGGACTTTCTCACCCTCGCACCGCAGTGCGGGGCAACCGGCTTGGCGCACTAGGAATGTTGGTTGCGGTACTTGTCACCCTTACCCACCAGGCAATTGTGAGCCCTTGGGTGCTGTTGGGCGGAGTATTGGTTGGGTCAGCCATCGGCGTTGCATTGGCCCTAAAGGTCAAGATGACCTCGATGCCTGAGTTGGTGGCTCTGTTCAACGGTTTCGGGGGCCTCGCATCGGTTCTGGTGGTTGGCGCCTCGTACCTGGAGGTGACCGACAAATCAATAGTCGCCAACACCCTCAACCTCACTGACACATTTATCGTGGCTGCCGCCGTCAGCGCACTCATCGGAGCTGTCACCTTCACCGGCAGCCTGGTCGCTTTCGCGAAGCTCACCGGCCGCGCGGGCACTTGGCGTTCGAAGGCAACAACCTACCTCAACCTCTTCCTGCTTCTGCTTGGTGTGGCCGCAGCCGTTGCCCTGTTCCTCCAGCCCTCAACCACCGCTTGGCTGCTCGCAATCGTGATCGTCGGGTTTGTGGTTGGAGTTACTCTGGTGTTCCCAATCGGCGGCGCCGACATGCCGGTGGTAATTGCCCTGCTCAACTCGCTTTCTGGCCTGGCTGCCACCGCCACCGGCTTCGCGCTTGGAAACAGTCTCTTGATCATTGCTGGTGCCCTCGTTGGTGCCAGCGGCCTGATCCTCACCCAGGTCATGTGCACGGCAATGAACCGCAGCCTGCTGAACGTTATGTTCGGCTCAATCGAAATCGGAGCCGCGGCCGATCCCGACGATGTCTATGAGGGCAAGGTCCGGCGCACGTCGGCTGCGGATGTGGCTCTGATTCTTGACACCGCCACCCGAGTTGTGATGGTTCCTGGCTATGGGCTGGCGGTTGCCCAAGCCCAACACGCGGTGCGAGATCTTGCCAGCACTTTGGAGGATCGTGGCACCGAAGTGGTCTTCGCCGTGCACCCTGTGGCTGGCCGAATGCCCGGGCACATGAATGTGCTCCTGGCCGAAGCCGAGATCAGCTACGAGGCACTGGTCGAGATGGACAAGGTCAACCCAACTTTCGCCCAGACAGATGTGGCAATCGTGCTTGGAGCCAACGATGTGGTGAATCCTGTGGCCAGAGAGCCCAATAGCGCGATCACCGGTATGCCAATCCTCGATGCCGACAAAGCTCGCACGGTCATTGTTATCAAACGGAGCCTTTCACCTGGGTTTGCGGGCATTCCCAATCCCCTTTTTGCCCTCCCGAACTCCCTGATGCTCTTCGCCGACGCCAAGGAAGCCGTCATCGAGATTAACGAAGCGCTGAAAGAGGTCTAAGCAAACCAGGAATCCAGAGCGACCGGCTTGTGTTTCCAACAAGATCATGCCGAGAAAAAGAAACCTCATCCTGTTTGCTGTTGCTCTCAGCCTTATCGCCGCCGCATGCAGTAGTGCCTCAAACACCTCACCAAGCGCCTCGTCGGCCGATCCAACCTCAGATAACAGCGAGGCCCAGGGCCAACAGCCAGAACTCTCCCGGGAGATTACGGCCCCAACCTGTGAAGCCAACCCTGAACCCGCTGAGCGAGTGGCCCCCGGGGCCCGCGAAGAGGGGCCATCAGCACTGGACGACAGCGGCTCGGATGCGTTTCCAGATCCGCTGGTAGACCTTGGCGACATCCGCTCGGGCGGCCCACCGCCAGACGGCATTCCGCCGCTGGACCAGCCGCTGTTCATACCGGCGTGCGCGGCTGATTTCCTAACCGACAGCGAGCCGGTGGCAGTGCTGACGGTCGGCGGCGAGTCCCGCGCCTACCCAATGCAGATCCTCACGTGGCACGAAATTGTGAACGACGTGGTCGACGGAATACCCGTAAGCATTACCTACTGCCCGCTTTGCAACTCTGCGTTCGCTTTTGACCGGAGGGTTGGAGAGCGGCTTCTGGACTTCGGGACATCTGGCCTGCTGTATCAGTCCAACCTTGTTCTCTATGACCGCCAGACCGAGTCGCTCTGGGTGCAGTTCAGCAATCAGGCTGTGGCCGGGGCGCTCACCGGAACGATGCTTGAAACGTTCCCAATGAGAGTGGTTGCCTGGGCCGACTTCAGAGACGCCCAACCCCAGTCGCTGGTGCTCTCCCAGGAAACCGGCTTCAACCGTACCTATGGCCGCAACCCGTATCCCGGGTATGACGACGTCAACACAAGCCCGTTTCTGTTTGATGGAGAGAACGACGAAAGGTTGCTGGCCAAGACCAGAATTGTTGGCATCAGCCTCAACGACGACGATGTTGCGATTGTGCGAGACCAACTAGTTGAGCAAGGGGTGATGCACCTCGAGATTGGCGGCGAATCCATCGTCGTATTGGCAAAGACAGGCACCACTTCTGCTGTTGACAGCAGCAGCATTTCAGAAAGCAGAGACGTTGGCGCAGCCGCCGCATACAAGCCATTCGCCGACGGCCAGGAACTATCGTTCAGCGCCGACGGAGGAAACTTCGTCGACGCTGAAACCAGTACCACATGGAACATCCTTGGCGAAGCCGTTGATGGACCATTGGCCGGTACCCAGCTTGAACCGGTTGACAGCGACGACAGCTTCTGGTTCGCCTGGGGTGCCTTTAGGCCAGACTCACGAATCCTTCCCTAGAGTCGGAACTGCCCTTCCTCTTGAGGCTGGATGTGGCACAGTGGTAGCAACCGCCAACGCGGGCGGCTCGTCAGGAGCATCATGGCCAGTAAGGACAAAGCAGGCAGGGCAACGAAAACCGCTGCCGCCAAGAACCTCAAGGAAAAGCGTCAAGCCAAGAGGGAGAAGAAGGCAGGAAAGGCTGCCCGAGGGGCCTCTTAGTTCAGCTCTCCCTGGGGCCGATAGGGTGCCCCATCCATGGCCGAGCCGTTCAAGAACATGCTTGACGAAAACGTAATTCGTGGCATGTCTACTCATATCAAGGAAGCCAACCCAGCCTTTGATTCGGCGGGCTTTGTGGCCTTCGCCGTTGCAGGCCTAGTCGATCTCGAACTGAAGCAGCGCTCCAATCAGATCACAGAAGCACTCGAACAGTTCCTGCCTGAGGACTTCAAGGCTGCGACCGACATTCTGCTCGCCAGCCTGGAGCCAAGAACCGACTTAGGAGTCACCGAGGTATCAGACCCCGGCACCAACGGCATCGCGGGTTGGCCGGTGATGCCAATGGCCGACTATGTCGCCAGTCGTGGCCAGGACGACGTAGACGTCTCGCTGTCGGTACTGAGAGAAATGACGATGCGGTCCTCCTCTGAGTTCGCCATACGAGCGTTTCTGGCCAACCACCAAGAGCAAACGCTTCAGACTCTTCAGCAGTGGTGCAACGATCCAAACGAACATGTGCGTCGTCTGGTCAGCGAAGGGAGCCGTCCCAGGCTGCCGTGGGGGGCCAGGCTCACCAGCTTTGTTGACGACCCCGCCCCGGTTGTTGCCCTGCTGGAAGAACTGAAAGACGATCCTTCTGAATACGTCCGGCGATCGGTTGCGAATAACCTGAACGACATTGCCAAGGACCACCCCGATCTGGTTTCAACCCTCACAGCCCGGTGGATGCAAGATGCAGGCCCCGAGCGGACAAAGCTGGTTCGCCACGCCCTCCGCACACTCGTCAAGCAGGGCCACCGGGGTGCCCTCAGCACGCTCGGCTACAAGCCGGCCCAACTCGTCGTTGACCGATTCGAGGTTCTAACTCCAGAGGTCACCTTCGGCGGAGCGCTTGAGTTCGAGCTTGACGTAAAATCCACAGACAAGTTAGACCAGCCCTTAATGATCGACTACACGATCCACCACATGAAGGCCAACGGCGCCACAACACCGAAGGTATTCAAGTGGAAAACAACCACCCTGCTGGCTGGCGCCTCGTTAGGCGCCTCACGCCGCCACGCGATGAAGCCAATCACAACCCGCCGCTACTACCCCGGTGTTCACAAGGTTGAGATCGGGATTAACGGAGATCTTCTAGTTGCCGCTCCGTTCAACCTATTGATGACAGCCGAAGAGCTTTGACGACCAAGGAAGCAAATGATTGAGGAGAGCAAGTGGATCGGGCTGACAAAGTCCAACCCAGACCACTCTGCCTGGTACATCAAGCGTTTTGCCGATATGGAGGCCGAGGGCAAAGACCTGGCTGGTGAGGCCCGGTTCGTTGATGCCATGGCCGCACGCGGCAGCCGGATTCTTGACGCGGGCTGTGGCACTGGTAGGGCGGCCTCGCAACTGGCGAGGCTGGGGCATCAAGTCGTTGGAGTAGACGTAGACCCAGAGCTGATCGCGGCGGCAGAGAAAGACACAGACGGGCCCACTTGGGTTGTTGGCGACCTGGCCGAACTGAACCTGACCGCGGCCGGAATCGAAAGCAGTTTCGACCTCATCATGAGCGCGGGAAACGTAATGACTTTCCTGGCCCCAAGTACCAGGCAGCTGGTTCTTGCCAATCTGCGGGCTCACCTGGCCGAGGAAGGGCGCCTGGTGGTGGGTTTCGGCTCGGGCCGAGACTACGAGTTCGCAGACTTCTTCAACGACGCCGCTAACGCTGGGCTGGTCCAACAAATGCTGCTGAGCACCTGGGATCTGCAACCCTTCGGGCCTGACTCAGACTTCCTCGTTGCCATCTTTGGAACCGAGCCCAAAGAGGCCAAGGCGGAAAGTGGCTGTCCGTAGCGGGAATCCATCACAATCGTTCGCCGTGAAGTTGGCCAGAGTGGGCTAGCGTCGGCCGATGTCTCAGTACAAGCAGACGGCCGAACTGCGCCGTTCGCTAAGCCTTGTTCACGTTTTTGCGTTGAGCACTGGGGCAATGATCAGCTCGGGCCTGTTCCTACTTCCTGGGCTGGCTGCCGCTGTTGGTGGGCCGGCGGCAATCCTGGCCTACTTGATTGCGGGAGTCCTGGCGATTCCCGCAATGCTCAGCGTTGCCGAGATGAGCACGGCGATGCCACGCTCGGGCGGGGCCTACTACTTCCTCGAGCGGGCCCTTGGTCCTGCAGTTGGCACCGTGGCGGGCGCCGCAACCTGGCTCTCGCTTGTGTTGAAGGACGCCTTTGCGCTTGTCGGGATGAGCGCCTACCTGAACCTTGTATTCGACGTTCCGCCCAAGCCTCTTGCGCTGGCGCTAATCGCCGCGTTCACGCTGTTGAACACACTCGGCTCAAAGACAAGTGCTGGGGTTCAGGTTGTGATGGTTGGATTCGTAATCGCGGTGATGAGCACTTTCATCGTTGTAGGTCTTCCCAAAACAGGATCTGGCCAGGGCAGCCTCGAACCTTTCTTTGAGACGGGTCTTTCGGGCGTGGCAGCTGTTGTTGGCCTGATCTTTGTGTCCTATGGCGGGCTAACCAAGGTTGCAAGCGTTGCTGAGGAGATCGAAGACCCGTCCCGCACAATCCCGTTGGGAATGATGCTCTCGCTGGGAGTCAGCACCCTGCTCTACACAATGGCGGTATTCATAACGATCGCCGTCGTGCCGCCTCAGGCCCTGTATCAAGACCTAGCTCCTATTCACAGCGCGGCTCGGGCGGTGTTGCCAGCAGCACTTGTGCCCGTAGTTGCTATTGCCGCATTGGCCGCGTTCTCATCAGCGGTGAACGCGGGAATTCTGGCCGCAGCCCGCTACCCGCTGGCAATGGCTCGCGACGGGCTGGTTTCCCCGATCTTCCAAAAGCTCAGCGCTCGAAACACACCCGTGGCCGGGATCGTTGCAACCGGGGCGGCGATGGCGCTTGTGGTGGTTGCATTCGACGTTGCTGCAATCGCCAAGCTGGCAAGTGCTTTTGTGCTGCTGACTCTGGGGTTGGTGAACCTGGCCGTGATCGTGTTGCGGGTGTCACGGATTGCGTCGTATGCGCCGGGCTTCAAAGCCCCCCTCTTCCCCTACCTACAGATAGCAGGCATCATCCTTGCGGTCTACCTGATCCTTCAGTTGGGCTCGCTGGTGCTCGTCCTGATTACCGCTTCTGTTCTGGTCGCGCTCGGCTGGTACTGGTTCTACGGCCGCTCTCGATCAACCCGCGCCGGCGCCATCTTCCACGTGTTTGAGCGCTGGGGCCAGGGCGCTGATCACAGCCTCGACCGCGAAATCAGTGCTGCCATGCAGAGTCATGGCTTGCGACCACAGGACGAGTTC
>QIKW01000022.1 GCA_003231975.1 Acidimicrobiia bacterium | reverse complement strand
GGCGACCCACCAAGAATGTGTTTGTGTTCAGCGCGGTGGCGAAGAGCTGGCATCAGCGCCTCGGCTCCCTCACCCTCTCGGGCGCAGTGGCATCCCACTCCAGCGCAGCCGCCCTCCATGGCCTTGACGGTTTCTCAGCTGGCCCAATCGACCTGACTTATGACCGTGGTCGATTCGTCGACCAACCAGCCGAAGTGTCAGGGCTCACTATTCATCGTTGGAAGGCGCTGGACAGGCCATTCGTCACCAAGGTTGAGAACATTCCGTGTACCAACATCGCAGCCACGCTGTGTCAATTGGGCATGACGGTCGGGGAAAACAAGGTCGAACAAGCCCTGGATTCTGCTTTGCGGAATGGTGTCTCACCGCTATGGATTGCCAATACTGCTAGGGAGCTTCATAGGCCAGGGCCAAGCGGAGTGGGGGTGCTGCAACGGCTCTTGGATGATCCTCGTCGAAGCGGGGTTCTGCCCGACTCGTGGTTCGAGAGACTGCTGTCCTTGATTCTGGCCAGCAGCATCCTTCCAGCACCGGTGCTTCAGCATCCAGTTGAGACAGCCAGCAGCAATCGCAAGCTCGACTTGGCCTGGCCCGATGCTTGGCTTGGCCTCGAAGGTCACTCTCGTCAGTTCCATTTCGGGCCAGCGGCCGAAGAGTCTGATCACCAGCGCGACCTGGACTTGTCGGCTGAAGGCTGGGAGGTGGTCTACATCACTTGGTCGATGGCTGCCGACCCGGTGGCCCTGGTGGAGGCGCTAACCAAAATCTATCTCGCACGCCTAAGCCAACTCGGCCCCAGAATACGAACTGGCATGGATTAGGTGCGTTTTCGCCACTATTCCATGCCAGTTCGCCTCAGACGGCGGCGCTGATGCTTGAGCCGCTCGCCCCTTTCGTTAGGCGAGCTAGACAGAGGCCAGTTGGGAGATTGCTGCCATTACCCGGTCGGCTGCGCTGTGGAGTTCTTCGTCGAAGAAGGTGACGATGTCGGCGTGTTCCAGTGAAGGCTGAACGTACTGGTCGTGCATTGGCTTCACCGTTTCCTCGAACTGGAAGTAGACCGAGGCCTCGGTGCGGCCCCGCTCTGCGAGGTCTCGGCCAAGTCGCCTGGCGAATCGCACCTTCTCGGGGCAGTCCCGAAAGACTTTCAGCTCGAGCCGCTTCACAACCTCGGGGAATGCCAGCAGCAGAATCCCCTCAATGATGACAACCGAGGTTGCCTCAACCAACTCGGTTTCATCTGTTCGAGTGTGGTTGGTGAAATCGTAAATTGGCACCTCGACGTCGGACCCTGCCGACAAGAGGTCGAGGTGATGTTCGAAGTAGACAGTATCCAGCGAGTCTGGGTGGTCGTAGTTCACGCCGATTCGTTCTTCGGGCGTGAGGTGGGCCTGATCTTGATAGTACGAGTCGAAGGTGATCCGAGACGCCCCAAGTTCGGCGGCTACAAGCCTGGCGATCGTGGTTTTCCCCGACCCGCTACCGCCGCAGACTCCCACAAGGATGCTCACGGGAGTGAAATAGTAGTCGGCCAACCCGCGCCCTCACAACAGCTTGGTTGATGGGCCAATACGCCCAACCAGATTTGAACAACTCAAGCCAGCCCTCTGGCACGCCGAACCTGCAGGGATGACGGGGCAACCAACACCGCCGGGGCAGCCGCCGGAGCCGCCAGCTGGCTTCTCGGCCCCGCCCGCGCCGCGGTCAGTGACACCCGGGTACGCGCCCCCGCAACCGCCGACCTGGGTGCCGCCACCGCCTCCGCCGCCAGCCTGGGCGCCGCCACCACCAGCTCCGCCTCCGCCTCCGGCTCCCCAACCATCGGGGCCCCCGCCACCACCGCCTGATTGGTGGACAACCAGCGCAAATACAACCAGCAGTGAGGCTCCAGCGGCCAAGCGCAGACGGCAAGGCCTGATCGCAATCACGTTTGCCGTACTGGGCATGCTGATTACGGTTGGCGTGTTAGCGGGCAGCGAGGACAAACAGTGGGATCCTCGGCTTGAGCCTTACGTAGCGTTCGTCGAAGAGACCCGTGGCCTTGAATTTTCACATCCTGTTGACGTCCGCCAGGTAGACGTTGCCGAAGCCTTTCGCGAAGGCAATGAGGCAGGCGAACCAGATCACAGTGACGACCAGGCGGCCCTGGCACTGACGATTCTGGGATTCATTGCGGACGAGGCCGAAGAGTTGGGCGACCTGGATGCGGCGGTTGAGGAGATCCGGGGAACCTCGGTTGCTGCCTTCTATGACCCGAACGTTCCTGAGATTGTTCTCCCTCCAGGTGAGATCGACATCCCTCTGGGGTCTGTGCTTGTTCATGAACTGACCCATGCACTGCAAGACCAGAATGACATGTTGAGTTATCAGCCGGTATCGCCCGACGATGCCGCGATGCAACTGGCTCTTATCGAAGGTGATGCCAACCGGATCCAGCTGGCCTGGCTCCAGGCTCAAAGCCAGGCAGACTTGGATGAGTTCAATGTTGGGTTCGAATCGGACGGTGATCTCATCCCAGAGTCGAGCTTTCTGGATGCGGTATTCGCAAGCCCATATGTTCTGGGCGAACCAGTTGTAGAGCTGATCGTTGCCAGGCGGGGGGAGGACTACCTGAATCGTGTGTTGATAGGCGGGCTTGGCTCTACCGAATTGCTGATCGACCCCCTCTCTTCCAGCCCCAAACCCCGTCCATCGTCCAAGCGGCTGGCCATTGAGCCCGAGGGTGCCGTGGTGCTTGCTTGGGGGACGCTGGGGCCGGTGCTGCTGTACCAGCTCCTAGCTCCATCGGTTGGGCCAGAAGTTGCTCTGAACGCGGTAGCGGGCTACGACATCGACGGGTTCGTCGTGTACTCCCTGAATTCCAAGGTGTGTGTCGACACGGTGATTTGGACAGACCTACACGCAGACAGCGAGGAACTCCAGGTGCTGTTCGACGGCCTTGGAGTTGAGGCAACAACAGCGAACCGTGGGGTTCCGCAAGCCGTTAGTGTTGGCTTCACGGTGTGTGAAGGTGAGCCGCTAACGTCGCCTTCCCAGCAGAACATCGAGCTTCTGTACCCGGTCAGCATCTCCAGCTGGCTGCTTGGAGAATGGGGTGGCAACTCGAACTTGGGCCGCTGCATGGCATTCAAGGCCGCAACCCAAGCAACCGAGGCAGGCATCACCGATTGGGAGCAGGTCCAAGAGCTGGCAACCGCTGCTGTGGTTACCTGCGCCTGATCAGCCGCGCGCTGTGAATACATAGCAGCAGCCACTGGCCTTTAGACCGGCCAACCACGCTGATCCAGTAGCCGCTCGAAGCTGAATCCCTAAAGATTCCTCTAGTCCGACCGAATATGTATGCATCATCATGTATGATCGCCCGATGACTTCCGAGCCGACCGCCAACCCCTACCGCGTTGGGATCGTTGGCGCCTCCGGTTTCACCGGCGCCGAACTGCTGCGCCTGATTGCCGGTCACCCTCTCCTTCAGTTGGAGTTGGCAACTGGCGACAGCAAGGCAGGCGAGCCAATTGCCAACCTGTACCCCCACTTGGCGGCCGGCTATGGGGATCGCTGCTTCGACGCCTTCACCCCCGAGGCCACAGACGGCCTCGACCTCGTCTTTTGCGGGTTGCCCCACGGCATCAGCCAGTCGGTGATCCCCGACATCCGCGGCAGGGTCAAACACATAGTTGATCTTGGCTCAGACTTTCGTCTGCACGACCCGTCGCTCTATCCAACCTGGTATGGCGACGAGCACTCTTGCCCGGAACTGCTTGACGAATTCGTTTATGGCCTTCCAGAGATGTTCCGACCGAAACTGGAAGGAGCAGAGCTAATTGCGGCCACCGGCTGCAACGCAGCAACGGCAATCTTTGCCCTGGCCCCTTTGTTGGAGGCAGGCCTGATCGAAGGCCAGAGGCTCATCGTCGATTTGATCACCGGCGTCAGCGGTGCAGGCCGCCCTCCAAAGCCGCACACAACGTTCTGCGCGGTAGACGAAGACGTATCGGCGTACGCCCTCTTGACCCATCGCCACACGCCTGAGATTGAGCAGGCCCTCACCGAACGCACCGGAGCGGAAACCTCGGTGCTCTTCACCCCACACCTGGCGCCGCTGAATCGCGGTGTGCTGGCAACGTGTTATGCCACACCGGCGAGATCCTGCACAACCGAAGACGCAATGGCTGCACTCACCGACTTCTACGCCGCTGAACCCTTCATGGTTGTGAACGAGCGGTCGCCAAGCACAAAGGCAACCCTGGGCTCAAACGCGGTGCATCTCACGGCCAGGGTAGACCAACGAACCGGCACCGTTATTGCCATTGCCAGCCTCGACAACCTGATGAAGGGCGCTTCCGGCATGGCGGTGCAGAACGCCAACTTGGCGCTGGGAATCCCAGAAACCACTGGCCTCACGGCCATCGGGCTCTATCCGTGATGCCCACTAACCGAGGGTTGAGCACATGAACGAAACCGCAGTTTCGCCCCTGGCCCCAGCCGGGTTTCCCGACCTGCCGCCGGTTCCAGGAGTTGAGCTAGCCACCCTTGCCGCAGGCCTTCGCTACAAGAAGCGGGCCGATTTGTTCCTGGCGAAGCTGGCCCCGCCTACCACCGTTGCCGGCACGTTCACCCAGTCTCTTTGCCCTTCGGCGCCCGTTGATTGGTGCAGAGAGATTCTCCCCGCTGGTGGGGCCAGGGCCCTGGTTGTGAATGCCGGAAGCGCCAATGCCTTCACCGGATCGCTAGGAGAGACCGCCGCCGAGCTAACAGCAACCACAATTGCGGGCCGTCTTGGCATCTCGGCCACCGAGGTGATGCTGGCCTCAACCGGGGTGATCGGAGAGCAGCTGCCAACCGAGGTGTTGGGTGCAGCTCTGCTTCAACTAGGTGGCAGCCTCGAAGCCTCCACTCCAAGCTCCTGGGGTGACGCGGCTAATGCCATCCGCACCACAGACACGTTTCCAAAGGGTGCCGCGGCAACCGCCCAGATCGGCGACCGCTCGGTTCAGGTGGTCGGTATTGCAAAGGGCAGCGGAATGATCGCCCCCGACATGGCAACCATGCTGGGCTTTGTGTTCACCGACGCCTCTGTCAGCTCCTCAGCCCTCCAGCAGATGTTGACACCTGCGGTGGATGCCAGCTTCAACAGAATCACAGTTGACTCAGACACCTCAACCAGCGACACCGTGCTGCTTTTCGCCACCGGCGCAGCTGCTACTCCAGAGATCACCGGCCCTACTAGCCCTGGCTACGCCGAGCTGGCAACGGCGGTAACCGAGGTGAGCCTCGGCCTGGCCCATCAGATAGTGCGAGACGGCGAGGGCGCAACCAAGTTTGTTGAGGTGCGGGTAACCGGCGCCGAGACCAACGAAGCGGCCAAGGTGATTGCGCTCTCAATCGCAAACTCCCCGCTGGTCAAGACGGCGCTGGCAGCCGAAGATGCAAACTGGGGGAGGATTGTGATGGCAGTTGGCAAAGCGGGCCAACGAGCTAACCGAGACGCCCTTGGTATCTGGATTGGCCCCGAGCAATGCGCCGAAGGCGGAGTGCAGAAGCCCGGCTACTCAGAGGAAACCGCAAGCAAACATCTACAGGAGGATGAGGTGGCCCTTACCGTTGACGTCGGGGTTGGGAACGGTAAGGCAACTGTGTGGACGTGCGACCTCACCCACGGCTACATCGAGATAAACGCCGGGTACCGCTCATGACCAATCCAGTAACCACAACCGCCGCCGCCGATCGTGGCTTCTCGCCAGAACTCCGAACCAAGGCCCTCGTCGAAGCGCTGCCGTACATCCAGCGTTTCCGAGGGGCAATCGTTGTTGTCAAGCTCGGTGGCAACGCAATGGTTGACCCAGATCTCAGCCGTACCTTCGCCCAAGACATCGTGCTGCTTCGGTCGGTTGGCCTGCGCCCGGTGGTTGTGCACGGCGGGGCCCCGCAAATTGGCGAGCTGCTGGATCGACTCGGCAAGAAGAGCGAGTTCCGCAACGGTCTTCGGGTTACAGACGAAGAAACCCTTGACGTGGCCAGAATGGTTCTGGTTGGCAAGGTTGGCCGAGACATTGTTGGCCAAATCAACATCCACGGGGCATACGCGGTTGGCATGAGCGGCGAAGACGGTGGCCTGATTCTGGCTGCGCCCAAAGACCCGGAGCTGGGATTTGTCGGCAAAGTGGTTGCGGTAAACACCGGAATAATCGATCGGCTCCTCAGCGAAGATCTGATTCCCGTCATCTCATCCATCGGCTCAGATGCAAACGGTCAGGCCTACAACATCAACGCCGACACTGTTGCCGGGGCCATTGCGGCAGAGCTTGAAGCCGAAAAGGTCGTGTACCTAACCGACGTGCCCGGCCTCCTCACAGACGTAGATGATCTGTCAACCATTGTCGCCAGGGCATCCATAGATGAGCTGGAGGCCTTCATTGCCGACGGCACGATTAGTGGCGGCATGGTGCCAAAGGTTGGAGCCTGCATCGACGCGGTCAAGGCCGGGGCCAAGAGCGCCCACATGCTTGACGGCCGGGTACCGCATGCCCTTCTGCTTGAACTATTCACCGATGGTGGTATTGGCACCATGATCACGAATGGATCCACATGACAACAGTTCCAGTTCCACAAATTCATCGTTCAATCGTTGGGGCCGAACCGGATCAGGCGACCTGCCCGCTGATGCCAACGTACGGGCCACCAACCGTTCAGTTCGTCCGCGGCAGCGGCCCCTACCTGTACGACAGCACAGACAAGCAGTATGTGGATTTCCTCAGTGGAATTGCGGTCACCAGCCTTGGCCACAGCCACCCCGAGGTTGCCGAAGCGGTTTCGGCTCAGGCGTCAAAGCTCCTGCACGTCTCGAATCTGTTCGCAACCGAACACAACGGGCACGTGGCCGCCACGCTTGATCGACTGATCGGAAACGGCACGCCAGTTGGCGGCCAGGTCTTTTTCTCGAACTCCGGAGCGGAAGCCAACGAAGCGGCGTTGAAGCTGGCCCGAAAGTGGGGTGGCCACGGCCGCCACACCGTGATTTGTGCCTTTCAAAGCTTTCATGGTCGCACGCTTGCCACCTTGCAGGCGACGGGTCA
>QIKW01000074.1 GCA_003231975.1 Acidimicrobiia bacterium | reverse complement strand
CTCAGGTAGCTAGCCCAGCTTGGCGCTCAGGCGGCCGAGTGCAGCGTCACCACCCTGGCGAAGATCCGGTAGAGGGGTTCCGCGGTGCTTTCCAGAATGGCCATGATCTCGTCCAAGCTCAGATGCTCGCCCGACAGTCCGGCGGCGAGGTTGGAAACAACTCCAACCGATGCATAGGGAAGGCCAAGCTCGTTGGCCAAGGCAACCTCGGGGCAACCGGTCATGCCAACCAGATGGGCTCCCATTGCCGCCGCCATTGCAATTTCGGCAGGCGTTTCAAACCGGGGGCCGTTGAAACACACGTAGGTGCCGGACTCAATCAGGGGAATGCCTTCGGCCGAGGCGGCAGCCAGCAACATGGCCCGCAACGCCGGGCTGTACGGATCGGTCATGTCGGTGTGCTGCACGGCCTCGTCGAAGAACGTGAAGTTGCGGCCCGAGGTGAGATCTATGAACTGGTCGACGAGGCGCAACGCTCCCGGGCCAACGGCTGGGTCGAGGCTACCGCTTACCGCCGTTGCCAGAATGGCGGTGGCCCCTACCTCGGCCAGCGCGGCAATGTTGGCCCGGTAGTTGATCCTGTGGGGGGCCACCGAATGGTCGGCTCCGTGGCGGGCCAGGAAGGCAACGGGTGACCCGGCGAACGAACCGGTGGTAAGCGTTACCTGGCCGTATTCGGTTTCGACAGAGCGGTTCTGGGGTTCGGTCAGACCGGGAAGTGTGTAGAAACCGGATCCGGTAATGAAGGCAAGCACGACGCTCCTGTGAACTGTTGAAGGGGCGAGCCTATTGGGGCCGCTTGTAGGGGCGCCCGACGGCGCCTGGTGGAATGGCCCGCCCGACAGCGCCAGCCAACACAACCAAGGTGACAACATATGGCACGGCTTGGAGGAATTGGCTGGGTAGTCCGAACCCGCCGATCTCAACGCCAAGCAGTTGGATGCGGACACCCAAGGCTCTGGCGAAGCCGAAGAACATCGCCGCGGCCAGCACCGACCCTGGGCGCCATTTGCCGAACACAAGCGCCGCCAGTGCGATGAAGCCGGTGCCGTTGGTCATCTGGTCATCGAACGAGCCGACAGTTTCCAGCGAAAACTGGGCTCCGGCCAGGCCCGCTATTAACCCGCCAAGGATGACGGCCTGATAGCGAATCTTGATCACATTGATGCCGAGTGATTCTGCTGCATAGGGGTTCTCTCCAACCGAGCGCACCCGTAGCCCCCATCGTGTGCGATGCAGCACAAAGGCGCTTGCGCCAAAAAGCACGAAGGTGAGGAAGAAGATTGGTTTGGCCACAAACAGCTCGTCGCCAAATATCGGGATGGCGGACAGCAGCGGTATCGAGAATTCTGAGAGGGTTGTTGCCGAGTCGGCATTGAGCGGGACAAGCACCTGGGTGCGCAGAAACGAGGTGAGCCCGATTGCTCCGAGGTTTACTGCAACGCCAGACACAACCTGGTCGGTGCGAAAGCTGACAGACAATACGGCGTGAAGTGCGGCGAACAGCCCGCCGGCCAGAATGGCAATCACCACCGCTACATAAAGCGAGGCCCCTCCTCGGCCGCCGTTCAAAAGGGCGTACCCCACAAAGCCAATGCCGGCTCCGGCCAGCATCATCCCCTCGATACCAATGTTGACCACCCCGCTGCGTTCGCTCCACATGCCTGCCAGGGCGCCAAGAGCAATTGGTGAGCCGAGCTTCAGCGACTGCACAAGGAGAGGCACGACATTGGTGCTGCTGGATTGCGAGAGTGCAATGGAAGCAACCAGAATCATGACTGCGCCAAGCACCGAACCCATGATCAGAGCGCCCTGCACCAGGCGGCGGGCTCGGCCTTCGAAGAACGACAGAACGGCGAACACGATCAGGGTGAGGCCGATCACCACCGTTACAGCTTGAGGGTTGAATGTCCACCCTAGGGCGTCGGGCCCCCGACCGAAGCTGAACTTGCGCGGCATGTCGGACAAAGCGGGCGCCACCCTGAACGCAAGCATGATCCCCAAGAATCCGTAGAACAGGCCGAGAGTTCTTGATCGGCTTAGCTTCGGGGTTCGGCGACCGGCCGCAACGCCGACTGATGTCACGCGGTCGCGGTTTCTGGCGAGCTTCGGATCCGGAACAGGTAGCGGATCATCACGTCACCCGCGATGAATACCAGAATGGCGGCTTCGATAATGCGAACGAGGTCGGTGGACATTCCGGCCCGCTGTTGCATGAGGGGCGCGCCAGACAACAGGGCCCCCCAGAGCAGCGAAGCGGGGATGATGGCGTAGGCGTTTGCCCTGGCCAGAAGAGCGATGGCGATGGCATCGAAACCGACACCGACAAAGACCCCCGGGCTCAGGAATCCGTCGGCTCCCGATACTTGACCTGCCCCCGCAAGCCCTGCCATTGCCCCAGATGCTGCCATCGTCAACACGATTGTGCGGTTCACACCAATCCCGGCATACCGGGCGGCCTCGGGGTTGGCCCCAACCGCACGCACCTCAAAGCCGAAGTTTGTGCGCTTGAGCACCCATGCCACTAAAGCAGCCAACCCAACCAGTATGAAGATTCCGAAGTGGAGCTTGGTGCCCTCAAAAAGTTCGGGTAGCCGTGCCCCAGACGGAAGGGGCCTGGTGCGAGCAACGCTGACCTCGGTGTCTCGAAGGATGATTGGATCGAGAGAGTTCACCAGCCAGGCAACGGTGAGAAACATGATGAAGTTCATCATGATGGTGGTGATCACTTCGTGGGCTCCGGTTCGGGCCTTCATGGCGCCGGGGATGGCTCCCCACAACAGACCGCCAACCGCGCCAGCCAGTAGAACAACCGGAATGAGCAGTGGGGCAGGCCAGCCGGCTAATGAGGACCAGGTTCCAACCCAGGCCGCGGCAACGGCGCCCGCCAGGATTTGTCCCTCGGCTCCGATGTTGAACAGCCCGGCCTTGTAGGCGAACGCCATGGCAAGCGCGGTGCCGATGAATGGGGTGGACCGACCGATTGTTCTGGCCACCCTGGTGGGGGTGCCAACGGCTCCATCAATCAGCGCCCAGTAAGCCTCTAGCGGGTTTGCCCCAGCCGCCACGACGGCGATCCCCGCTACCACCAGGGCGGCCAGGATGGCAAGCAAGGGCACCGAGATCGGGGCCAGCTGTTGGTAAAAGCTGCGGGGCCGGGCAGGAGTTCCGGACGGAGACGTGGGGCTTGGTTGGTTCATGCCGCCGCGTTTCCAGAAGCCATCAGCAGGCCGATTTCGCTGCGAGCCGCATCGGCCGCGGCCATGGTCGCAACGATCTGGCCGCGGTACAAGACGCCGATGGTGTCGGCCAGGCCCAGAATCTCGTCGAGTTCCGCCGAAACCAACAGAATGGCAACCCCCTGATCCCGCAAGTCAATTAGCCGTGAGTGGATGAATTCGATAGAGCCAACGTCGAGGCCTCGTGTTGGTTGGGCCACCAGCAGCAACTTCAGTGGCCGCGAGAGCTCTCGGGCTACAACCGCTTTTTGTTGATTGCCGCCCGAGAGCTGGCCTGCGGGGGCAGCTATTCCCGAGGTGCGAATGTCGTACTGATCAACCAATTCGGCTGCCCGATCAACAATAACCTGGCGCCGTCGCACGCCGAAGCGAGACAGCTCTGGGCGGTGGTATTGATTGAGGACCAAGTTGTCGGCCAATGAGAACCCGGCGATCAAGCCGTGTCGGGTCCGATCCTCGGGAATGTGCCCCACTCCGAGGTCGGTGATTTGGCGCGGCGACCGGCCGGTGACGTCCTGGCCGTCAATTCGCACAGAGCCCCCAAGCACTGTGCGCATTCCGGCAAGCGCCTCAACCAGTTCTCGCTGGCCGTTGCCCTCAACTCCTGCCACACCGTAAATCTCACCAGCCCGTACCTCCAGGCTGCAGTTGCGTACTGTCTCAACGCCCCGGTCGTCTGAGACCGCCAAGGAGCTGACCTGAAGCACTACCTCGCCCGGATCGGCCACTCCTTTGTCAACGGTAAAGCTGACCTCGCGTCCAACCATCATTGAGGCCAGCTCGGCCTCGCTGGTCTCATCTGGGGTGGTGGTGCCAACAGTTCGGCCGCCTCGAATCACTGTGATCCGGTCGGCAACCGCCAGAACCTCGCCAAGCTTGTGGGTGATGAAGATGATCGACTTTCCGGAATCCACAAATGCCCGGGTGGTGGCCAGGAAGTCCTCGACCTCTCCTGGGGTCAGCACCGCAGTTGGCTCGTCGAAGATCAGTATTTGGGCATCCCGATAGAGCGTCCTCAGCAGCTCAACCCGTTGCCTCACACCCACTGACAGGTCTCCAACCAAAGCGTCGGGATCTATTGGGAGCCCGTAGCGATCACTCAGCGACACCAAGGTCTCGCGGGCCGAGCCCAGTTGCAGCACGCCGCGGCGAACCGTTTCTGCCCCAAGTACGACGTTTTCGAGGACCGACAGCGTCGGCACCAGTTGGAAGTGCTGATGAACCATTCCGATTCTGGCCGCAATGGCATCTGCCGGTGACCCGAACGACACCGGCTGACCGTCTCGCAGAATCTCGCCACTGTCGGCCTGATACAACCCGAACACGATGTTCATCAGGGTGCTTTTGCCTGCCCCGTTCTCGCCGAGGAGGCAGTGGATCTCTCCGGGCCTCAGCGTGAATGAGATGTCGTCATTAGCAACCACTCCCGGAAACGTTTTGGTGACGCCTCGGATTTCGAGAACAGGTGGCTCGCTCAACTCCATCGAGTCAGTTGAGCGGCTGACCAGTTATGGGATCGACACCAGTGCTGATTGAACCGTCGGCCAGGCCCGCTCGATATTCTTCAAGCGCGGCCGCAGCCGCACTTGGAAGATCAGCAGAGTTGGGTGGGGCAAAGTCCATGCCACCGTTTTCGGCTGTCAGTGAGGCAATTCCGCTCTGGAACGAACCGGACAGGATGGCGGCAATCTGATCGAAGGCGCCAAGGCCGACGTCTTTGATTGCCGAGGTGACCAGGCGGTCGGCGCCGTCGATAGCACCGTTTTCGAAGGTTGTGGCGTATTCGTCGGTGTCAACACCAATTACCCAGGCACCAGCCGCGGCTGCGGTCTTTATGCCCGAGGAACCGGTGGGGCCACCTGCCCCGAAGATCACGTCGGCGCCCTCACCTAGCATCTGCTCGGCGGTGGCTGCACCACCGGTGACATCGGTGAAGCTCTCGTGATAGACGATCAGTACTTCCACGTCGGGGTTTGCCTGTTGGGCGCAGAACTTGTAGGCGTTAACGAATCTCACCACTGGCGGCACTGCTTCCACGCCAGCAACGGCGCCGATCACATTCGTCTCGGTCAGGGCACCTGCCATGCCGCCAACCATGCAGCCTCCCTGGTCGTCTGCGGCCAGCACGCCGACGTAGTTGCTGGGATATTCGGGCTGGAACTGGTCGATTCCGACGTAGGTGACGTTGGGGTTGGCCTCGGCACTTTCAAGAGTGTCAGTGGCCAAAAGGAACCCGACGGTTACAACCACCTCGGGCTCGGCATCAAGGATGCTGGCGAGGTTGGTGGAGTAGTCAGCTTCGCTGGCGGTCTCGATGAACTGGCTCTCGATGCCGAAGCACTCTGCGGCAGCAGCAAAACCTCCGTAGACGCCTTCGTTGAACGTGCCGTCGTTGATCTTGCCAATGTCGGTGACCAGGCCGATGTTGAAGCCTTCGGGAGCGTCGATGCTGTCTTGGACCTCGTCGCAAGCCTCCTTGTACTTACCAACCAGGAAGGTGTCACCGCCTCCGGCGCCTGCGTCTGTGTCGTCGCCTCCGGCGCCTGCGTCTGTGTCGTCACCGTTGCCGCACGCGGCAGCTACCAGCACCAAGGCCAGCAAGATCGCGAACAAAGAAAAAGGGCGTCTGCTCATGATGAACGTGTCTCCTTGAGTACTTCTGGGTCCCCTACGTTGCACATAATTTCACATCGTGCACGTATATGCCACGGTGTTATAGCACTTGGGCAAACGTGCCGCAACAAGTTGCTTCGGCCCCGCTCAGTCGATTGCGATTCCCAACTCCAACCGCTTTTTCTTGGACAGCCCCTCGGCAACAGTGCGGTGGGAGTCTTCCAGATGCTCTCGCAACTCCTGGTTGCTGAGCCCGGGGGGTTTGTAGTGCTGAACCCAGGTGAAGCCGCGCGACGCCAAGTAGGGTGCCGGGCGCACCCCCGGCATCTGAACCAAGAATTCGTACTCGGTTGCCGACGTCTTGAACGTGATGCCGGTTAGTTCCCCGTCGTCCCACCCGCCGATGGCGAAGACCTTGCCCCCAACCTTCCAGACGTGGGCGTCACCCCATTGGACGACGTGGGAGACAGCTTTGAGGGAGCCGCAAAATTCGTTGAACTCGTCGAGGTCCATTCCGCGGGGATGCTCAGTTGTCCGAGGTTTGATATTGGCGGCGCACGGATGCCACGCCGTCGGCCACAATTTGCTCGAGGACCTCTAGATCCACGTCGGCCAGCTTGTTGATGTACAGGCAGCTCTTTCCAAGCTTGTGTTTGCCAAGCTTGGCTAACTGCTCGCTCATGTCGTCGTACCCGGGCATCACGTACACAACCATCCGGGCTTTCCGGGGCGAAAAGCCTGTCATCAGGGAGTCTCCCTCGCGGCCGGTCTCGTACTTGTAGTGGTACTGGCCGAATCCCACGATTGAAGGGCCCCACATCCGCGGCTTGCAACCCGTAACCCGCGTCATCAGTTCAAGCAGTGTTTTGGCGTCGGCGCGCCTTGTTGGATGCTGGACTGTCTCGACGAAGTCTGCCGGGCTCACGTCGGTGAGCTGCGTCTTGTTCTCGGCCATGAGCGAACCCTAACTAATGCTTTCGTTGGCCGCGGGCACTTGGCCGTAGGTAACTGGCGGGGCCGGGGCCGCACATATTTGGTTGTCAAGTGGCTGTGGTATTGCTAGGTGCCGTATTGCCCCGGGTGGTGTGGCTTTCGGGGGTGCGGTATTCGCGTGCTGTTGTTTGCTTGTTGGGCGCGGCTGGTAGTGCTCGGGTTGTGGGATCAGGGTTAGGCCGCTGCGGATTTCTGCCGGTTGGGTTTGAGCTGGTCGGGCTTTTGGTGCCTGGTTTGGTGATGCCCGG
>QIKW01000196.1 GCA_003231975.1 Acidimicrobiia bacterium | reverse complement strand
CGTTCCTCGGCCCGCGGCCTCGTCTCTTCGCAACTTTTTCGCTTCGCTCAAAACTCGCCGCATCCTGTCACGCGTGGTCGCCATCGGCGACCAGCGGTGTGGTGGTTAGCTGGATGGGCGAAGCCGGGTCTGCGAAGCAGACCCCAATATAAGAGTTCACCAACTCCTAACAGACCGGAACTATCTTGGGAGGAAGAATGAGGAATCGGATCGTTGTGGTTGAGGACGAGCCTGACATAGCCGACCTCCTTGCGCTGTATTTTGGCAAGGAGGGCTGGATCGTTCATGTGTGCCACGACGGAAGGTCTGGCCTTGAAACGGTTCGAGCTCGTCAGCCCGACCTAGTGGTTCTCGATATTGGCTTGCCAGGTGACCTTTCCGGGCTCGAGGTTTGCCGCGAGTTGAGGGCGACCAGCGATCTGCCTGTCCTTTTCTTGACGGCGCGAGATGACGAGATCGACCGGATTCTCGGGCTGGAGCTTGGGGCCGACGACTACGTCACCAAGCCGTTCTCGCCCAGGGAAGTTGTTGCCAGGGTAAAGGCCATCTTGAGGCGGGGCAGGATTCAGGCCGTCTCAACCTATTCGTTTGGGAACCTGGTGGTAGACCTGGACCGCCAGGAGGTAACCCTCGACAGCCAGGTGGTGGGTTTGGCCACGCAGGAGTTCCGACTTCTGCGCTATCTGTGTGAGAACCGGGGCAAGGTGCTCAGCCGCCAGCAGCTTCTGGACGGAGCGTGGGGCGAAGACTGGTATGGCGATGCCCGGACCGTTGATGTTCATGTGCGACAGCTGCGGATGAAGTTGGGGGAGCTGCTCCCCCTGTTGACAGTTCGCGGCGTCGGCTACCGGCTGGACTGAGTATGCAGCGCCGCTTAGCCATTGCCATGATTGGGATCGCCCTTGCCGCGATCCTCTTTGTTGGTGCCGGGGTTTTGGGGTTCGCCCAGATTGGGGCAGAGCGAGAGGCAAGAGAGCTGGCGATCAGGCAGCTGGCGGCGGTGGTCGAAATAGCCGAGGCCTCGCCGAACTTCGAGAGGGCCGGCCCCGCCATCGAGCGGGCAGGCACTGCCTTTGATCTCAGAGTCGTCCGTTTCGGGGCGATGACCAGATCCGGAGAACTGCACTTTGGCAGGCCACGGAGAGGCACCGGATCGCGAGGTAGCGTCACCCTTGGGCCGAACCAGATTGCCACTGTGCTGGCAGGCCAACCGTTTGTAATCAAAGAGGGCGGGCTTATTCGGGGCATTCAACTGGTTGATGCTGAGTTCATGGGCGAGGGAAGGGCGGTACCAATCGTTCTGATCGAGCGAAACATCGCAACCATCGGGAATCGGCCCCGGGCGTGGTTTGCGCTCAGTGGTGCCATTGTCTTGTTGGCCGCAGGCCTGGTTGCGTGGTACTTGTCCAGGCGGTTCACCGAACCGGTGCGTCAGGCCACCGCAACCACTGGAGCGATTGCAGCTGGCGACCTAAGCGCCCGGATGCCCGTCAAGGGAGACGACGAGCTGGCCCGGCTGGGCAACAGCATCAACTCGATGGCAACTGAGCTTGAGCGAGGCCGGGCTGCCGAGCAGCAGTTTCTACTGTCGATCTCCCATGACCTCCGCACCCCGCTTACCGCCATCAGTGGCTACGCAGAAGCCATGCAAGACGGTGCAACCACCGACAGCCGTCGGGTGGGGACGATCCTCAAGAACCACGCCGGACGGCTGGATCGCCTGATCGATGATCTGCTGAATCTCGCCAAGCTCGAGGCGCGCCAGTTCCAGTTCAACCTGGCCCGGGTTGACGCGTCTGCCGTGGCGGGTCACGTGGCGGTTGGTCAGGCACCGATCGCCAAAGAACACGACCTAACAGTTCAGGTTGAGGCCGCCAATCCAACCTTTGTGACCGCCGATGCCGATCGGCTGGCCCAGATCATCGGGAACCTGATGGACAACGCCACGAAATTCGCCGCTTCAACAATCACCGTTGCGGTGAGCACCGAGATCCGCAGCCCTGGTCAGGAAGGAAGCGGGCCTGGCTCCCACTGCGTCATCAGCGTCAGCGACGACGGCCCCGGAATCCCCCCAGAGGATCTGCCGCATGTTTTTGAACGGCTCTATGTCACCCAACTGAAGCCGGTGCGAAGCGAGAGCTCAAGCGGGCTTGGGCTTGCGATCGTTCGGGAACTGAGCACCGCTATGGGAGGGTCAGTCAGAGCCTTGGCAGGCAGCGGGGGCGGCACCCGCATCGAGGTTGTGTTCCCCTTGGCCGACGTTCCAGGAACGCCTCCAGCGGGGCGGCTGTCAGAGCCAGTGAGCGGGTAGCACAGACACCGGAACCGGCTTGCCGCCAGGATCGTCCACCGTGGCATCGAAGGGAGCTTCAAAGGCTCGTTTGACGGACCCAAGCGCCACCACACCATGTACGGAGCGGCTGGAGCTTGTGATATGGCCTGCCAGGTCGGTACCGACACGAATTACTGCCCCTTCGGCAGGCACATCGGCGCCATCGACGCTGACCGGGAGAACTCGGCGGGGCGTGTTGTTGCCCCTGGAATCGATCCTGGCCACAAGTTCTTGGCCGACATAACAGCCCTTCGAGAAATCAGCGGAGAGGTTGACCATGCCTGCCTCGGCCGGGATCGTCTTCTCGCCAAGCTCGGCGCCCATCTTTGGAATCCCCAACCGTATTCGCAACGCCTCAAGAGCTGCCGGGTCGCCTTCGTCGAAACCGAGCAGCGGGGGCGGCTGGGCGGCGCCGGCGCCGAGTACGTCGAAGCCGGTGCCTCCGGGCCATCCAATGGCAGCAACAACCAGTTCACCCGACCTCTCACCAAGTTCTTTCCGCGCTTTTTCCACCGTCGGCGACTGTGGGCCACGGACCGAGACAACTTCTGGCGAAAACAGCTGGAAGCTGCATTCGGTTCGCAGCTTGAACCGCTCCAGCCGGGCAAGCATGTGCTGACCAAACCCCGGGTCGGTATCCAGCCAAAAGACATCTGAAGCGGTTCGGGAGATCCGGGTCCAAGCCGAAATGCGGCCCTGCGGCTGAAGTACGAAAGACCAGGCGGACGCCCCAACTTCCAGCCGTTCCACGTTTTGGCTTACCTGACCGTTCAGGTACGAGGCAGCATCGACACCAGCTGCAATCACAACATCGCGGGTACTGCGAGCGCATGCAACGTCGGAGTCAAACCGCTTCTCGGTATCAAAGGCAGACAACATCTTGTGAAAGTATGCACGGCTTTGCACCGCGACGGACCAAACAACCGGCAGGATGTCTGCCGACACTTGTCGGGGTCGGGCCGACTAATAGTGCGCAAGGTCTTGGATGCTCTTCCCAACATTCACGTTCGCGGTGTTTTTTGCACTTGTCTACGCGGGCCATGTCGCGCTCCGAGGCAGACCGGGTTGGTGGAAAGCCTCAATGTTGGTGGCCTCCTATGTCTTTTACGGGTGGTGGGACTGGCGCTTCCTGGGGCTGATCATCGGATCAACCCTCGTTAACTGGTGGGGGGCCCGAACCTTGCATCGCCGCTCAGGCAGGCGGCGCAAGGTCGTTCTCCGGCTTGTCGTAGCGGCGAACCTGGCCCTGCTCGGCTTCTTCAAGTACTGGGGTTTCTTCGTCGAGTCGCTTGACCAAGCCTTCGGAACCAACAACCCAATTCCGTTCATTGACGTGATCCTCCCCGTTGGGATCTCGTTCTACACATTCCAGGCTCTCAGCTACGTAATCGACGTGCACCGGAAGGACCTCAAACCGGCCAGTCTGGGAGACGTTGCCGTTTACCTGGCGTTCTTTCCCCAGTTGGTAGCCGGGCCAATTGTGCGGGCCAAGGAGTTCCTGCCGCAGCTGGGCCAGGGCAGGCTTCAGGGTTCGGTAATGGCATCCGAGGCTGCCTGGCTAATCGGTAGGGGCCTGTTCAAGAAAGTAGTTGTCTCCACATACCTCGCCGACTCGGTTGTGGACCCCGTGTTCGCGGCCCCCAGTGCGGCCAGCCGCCTTGAACTGCTGCAGGCAATGTATGGCTACGCCATCCAGATCTACGCCGACTTTTCGGGCTACACCGACATCGCCATCGGGATTGCGCTACTGCTGGGCTTCAGGTTCCCGGAGAACTTCAACAACCCCTACCGGGCGCTATCGATCCGGGACTTCTGGCGAAGGTGGCACATCACCCTGTCAACTTGGCTGCGAGATTACCTGTACATCTCGCTTGGAGGCAGCAGGCGAGGGTCGATTCTCACCTACAGGAATCTGTTGATTACGATGGTGCTTGGCGGTTTGTGGCACGGCGCCGCCTGGACCTTCATTGCGTGGGGTGCCATCCATGGTGGCGCCCTGGCGGTCGAACGGCTGACCGCGGGCCGGAGGATCAGATCTGGCGCCGAGGCAAACGGCGGGCCAACCCCCGACTCTCAGAACTCACGGTTTGGCACGATTATCCGGTGGTTCATCACGTTCAACATCGTCAGTGTGGCCTGGGTACTGTTTCGGGCCGAGACCTTCGAACAGGCCGCTGATTTTCTGACCGGCCTGCTTACTGCTCCTCTTTTGGGCCCCGTGAACTGGGTGGCTGTGCTGGTGATAGTCGGCGCTCTTGCCTTCCAACTCGCCCCCACCAAGGCGTTCGCCCAAGCCCGAGACAGGCTGAGCGATACCAATCCACTGGTCCAGGGTGCTCTACTCGGTGTCTGGATATCTCTTGTTGTTGCCCTCGGCCCCGAAGGGGTCGCCCCCTTCATTTACTTCCAGTTCTGATCTGATGACTGCCTTTCTCCGCCGCCTTCTGAGGCCCTCCACCAAACAAAGCATCTTTCGGGCCGACGACTCCGGACGTTCTGAGGTTGGTCGTGTTCTCGGCGGCATCGTGGTTTGCCTTGCTGTAACCGCGCTGCTCAGTTCGGGACGCCTTGTCGACATGGCCGAAGGGCTTGAATTCGGCCCGAATCGCGACCGTTGGGTCGGGTTGGCCGGAGCCGTGGACCGCGCCGCAGCGGCGCTCTCACTTGACCGCCCCGCCCGCAGCATAGATACAGCCCTTGGCCGCTCCGATGCCGACGCCACAATCGTTCTTGGCGAACTGGCACAGAATCCTTCTCCGCTCACAGCAAGAACCACAACCGTGCCAACAACCGCAACAACCACTCCGCCAACAACCACACAACCCGGGGGCCAAAACCAAGAACCCACCACCACGGTTGAGCCAACCACAACCACAGCAACAACTCCCCCAACCACGGCGCCAAGCACAACCACCACCAGGGTGCTCGGGGTAGCCAACGTCAATGACCCGCTGCGAGTTTGGGTGGGCGGTGATTCCCTTGGTGAATACGTTGGCTCACGGCTTCTGTACAAGGTTGCCAACCCGTCAGTCACCGCGGTCGAACTGGAATTCGAGATCTCAACCGGGCTCGCCCGGCCCGACTACTTCGACTGGCCCGGAAGGCTCAGCGAGGTCATGGTTCGGGAGGACCGACCCCAGGTTGTGGTGTTCATGGCAGGAGGCAATGACGATCAGGACATGAGCCGCGACGGTGGACGCCTCGTTCTCCTCAGCGAGGACTGGTTGACCGAGTACCGCCAGAGGACTGCAACCATGATGGACATAGCCGCCTACCCAGACGCCCAATTGATCTGGGTAAACCTGCCGCCAATGAAAGACGGCAAGCGCCAAGAGATGGCCTCGGCGGTAAATCAAATCCTCAGCGAAGAGGCGGCTCTGAGAAGCTGGGTCACGGTTGTCGACATCGTGCCAATGTTCACTGGCCCGTCCGGAGGTTTCGAGCAGTTCCTGGTGCGCACCGGTTCTGAAAGGACAACGAAGGCCAGGGCCAACGACGGCGTTCACATCACGGCTTCAGCCAGCCAATGGGTGGCCGAACTAGTTTGGACCAGCATCAATGCCTCGTGGCAATTCGACGAGTCGGTGAGCGCTACCACAACTGTTCCCCAGCCGACAACCAGCACTTCTGAGCCGCCAGCCACAGAAGACCCTCTAGCGACCACCTCGACGACGAGCTGACATCTGCCGCGCCGGCCGTACAGCGGCAAGCAGAGCTTTCGCCTTGTTGGCGCATTCCAGATTTTCGAGGGCAGGGTCGCTGTCTGCCACCACCCCTGCCCCGGCCTGTACCGACGCTCTCTTCGGGCCGCACACCATCGTGCGGATAGTGATGGCTGTGTCGAGGTTCCCCGAGAAATCCAGGTAGCCGACTATCCCGGCGTACGGCCCCCGTTTCAGCGGCTCCAACTCGTCGATAATCTCCATTGCCCTGACCTTCGGGGCACCCGAGACTGTGCCAGCTGGAATCGTTGCCCTCAGCACGTCAATGACGTTCAGGCCTGGGCGCAGATCGCCCTCAACCTGGCTGGTGAGGTGCATCACGTGGCTGAAGTTCTCAAGGGTCATCATCTCCTCAACATGCAGCGAGCCATACGAGACAACTCGCCCCAGATCGTTGCGAGCCAGATCAACCAGCATGATGTGTTCGGCCCGCTCCTTTGGATCCTCCAAAAGTTCGGCTGCCATTCGCCGATCGTCTGTCTCAGAGCGTCCCCGCCGCCTGGTGCCCGCAATCGGCCTGGAAATCACCCTGCCCTCACGCACCTGTACCAGCGGCTCTGGTGAGCAGCCAACGAGGGTGACCTCGGGATGACGGATCAGGTACATGTAGGGGCTGGGGTTTATCTGTCTGAGTACCCGATAAACGTCGATGGGGTCGGCGTCCAGATCAAAGTCGTATCGCTGAGACAGAACAACCTGGAACACATCGCCAGCCAATATGTGTTCCTTTACCACCTCAACTGCCATCTCATACGCACCGGACGGCATCGATGAGGTGAACGCAGGAAGTTCAGGATCGTCAGGCGGCGGCTCAAGCATCGGCTCGTCAACCGGCCGGGCACCGTCCTTTGCCAGCTGCTTCAGGCGAGCCACCGCATCGTCGTATGCCGCATCAATTTCCTCTGCGTCTGCTGCGGCTGACAGCAGGGCCACCGCAACCAGGGTGACGCGCTGGCGCCAATGGTCAAACACCGCCATCTCGCCCAACACGTCGAGCACAGCGTCTGGGTAGTCTCCGTCGTCTTCTGGGATGTTCGGAAGATCCTCGATTTCCCGAACTATGTCATATGACATGTATCCGACCATTCCC
>QIKW01000246.1 GCA_003231975.1 Acidimicrobiia bacterium | reverse complement strand
CTGTGCGCGGTGGACCCGGTTGGCCTGCTGGCTGCATCTGTAACGAATTTGGCAACGGGGGAGCGGTACGAGGCAATTCGAGGCGAGGGATTTTCAACTGCCGGGCCCACCAGAACGGGGGCGGGGAGGGCCGGGAGCCCGTCCAGCGTGAGAACGTTGGCCGACAGCCTCATTGCGTTCAGCGGCCTGCCCCCCAGCCATGGAGGATGGAATCAGTATCGGGCCTACGGCGCTGCCGCTCTCGACATGTGCGCGGTGGCAGCAGGTGTGTTCGACGGTTTTGTGGATGTGGACGGGGCGCACGGGGTCTGGGATTACCTGGGCGCCACACTGATTTGCCAGGAGGCGGGCGCCGTGGTGGCTGACGCCCAGGGCAGGGAGCTTGTGGTGCTGGATCCGCTGGCTCGGAGAGCTCCGGTGGCCGCAGCAACGGCTGAGCTTTTGGCCGAGCTTCTTGAAATGCGTCGTGATTGGTAAGGCGGTTGAGCTAGTCGGCCACGCAGTTCAGCACCAGCGAACCAAGCTGTGGAGCGCTGTCGGGGTCGTCGCGCGGGAAGAGTTCAACAGCCGCGGTGACAGTTGATGAGTCTGAAGTCCACTCAACAACGCTTGCGGTGCTCAGCCAGCGACTTCCCTCGGGCACAGCAGTTGCCTCGTCGGCAACGCCGAAGGCAAGCTCGATCTCGCTTGGCGAGGCTGAGATCCGGTAGCTCTCGCCCGCCATCGTTCCCGACCCTGCCGCCACAAAACTGTCAGGACCAATGAAACAGGTTTCAGGTTCGAACTTGTAGCTGACACCCTCAACGGTGAGGGATCCGGAGCCTGCACCGTCGGCGAGGATGAGGGGTGATGTGCCGGTGGCCTGCCAGCTCAACAGCATCACAAACGCGACTCCAACTAGCAGGGCGAATGCCAAATACCAGTAGTTGCGGAAGAAGTGGGAGGCGCGAAGAACCATTTACAAACTCGGTGGAGGGATCACCAATGGTAGGAAACAACAGGCTGCGTCGGGTTTCCTTTGGGTGACGAAGTAGTGACAGCTTGATGATGCGCAGCCGTGGGTTCCGGGCCTGTACAGTTGCTGGCTTCTGTTGACCACAACAGGTTCAGGGCGTTTAGCTCAGTTGGCTAGAGCGTCGCGTTTACACCGCGCAGGTCGGGGGTTCGAGTCCCTCAACGCCCACGTTTTCGCCTTCGGCGAAACTGGAGTGTCTCGCTCCGCTCCAAACATCCCGAGGCCCCAGTTGAGATGGTGTGAAAGCTGTCCGATAGGGGCCACTGATTGTTGTCAATTCAACAACATGGGAGTCGCGGCCTCGGCCGCAGCAATTGCCTTCAAGGTCGCTGCTGCTTGCCAAAACCGAATTGTCAAGGTAAGTTGACGCCAATGGATCCGGTAGTTCTTGAGAGCGCAAGGAAGCACGGGATCCAGGATGAGAATATGTTTCATGCTTACCGCAACCCGATCCGAGTGTTCAACATTGATGATCTGACGATGCTGATCGGTCCTGACCCCAGTGGGCAGCTTCTGGAAATCGGAGTTGCCGAAGCTGAGGGAATCCACTTCATCATCCATGCGATGGTGGCTCGACCTAAGTTTCTGGAGTGATCTGATGCCTCGATCGATACAAGAAATCCTTGACCACGCTAACGTTTTGTCCTCACGGCTGGAAAACTATGAACCGAGGGTTGAAGATCAGCGGCCAGTCGAGGAATACATGCTCGAACGGGCTGCTCTTGCCCGGGCTAGAAGCGAGCAACAGGTTGTTGATGCGGTGACAAAAGGTCGTGGAGGTGGGCTGTCATGGAAACGCATTGGTCAACTACTCGGGACCTCAGCCCAGGCCGCTCAGCAACGCTACGGCTCGGTAGTGGAATCAGCCTGATCGCCGTTACCAGGTCGTAGGTGGTGTGAAAGCATAAGGGCCACGTTCTCGGCTTCGGCGAAGCCTTCACCGAGTTTGCTCGCCCTTTGTGCCGGACCAGACCCCTTGGTAGAGGTGCTTGGATCTCATGTACTCAGCCTCGACGCAGTGGTACAACGGAGGTCTTATGGAGAATGTCGCTGATCGGTCCAAGTGCAAGCTTGGCAAGCCTTTGGCTGAGCTGTCTGACGCTGAGCTTGATGACCTGGCATCCCAGTTTCCGATCAATAAACCAGACCTTCTTTTGGCTATCGATGAGGAGGGCCAAGAGCGGCTTTTCATTAGTGACGAGGGCCAAGTTGCGCTTAGGGCCCTCTTGGATCGAGTGCACTCCGAATCCTCCGATTCGGTTGGACTAAGATTTGCAGATCTCTGTCCGTCGCCAGCGAGTTGGCGCCCAGATAGGGATTTTCGGCAGCTCCCACGAAGCCAAGTTGGAACGCCTTCCTCAGTTTGAACGAATTGACGTTCTGCCGCTCCCGTAGGTGGCCAGCGTCGCGTCGGTCAGATCCCTCGCGTTGAAGGTCTGCCGCTGAACTCATAGCCAAACCTCGCGGACTGATCGGCTCCGGTTGGAACGGGGTCCTTCTGCTCCTCCACCCTGGGGCCCTGCGATTCTGACCCGGACAGCCTGATCGACGTAACCCGAGGGCGGTTCCTTTGACGGCATTGTCAAGCTCAACGGCGACAAGGAAATAGGCGATCAGATCAACAAGGTCATCGCCCGCCTGGCCGACACCCAAAAGGCCGTCGCTCGTTTGAGCAGATCTCGTTCCATCCTCAGCCGGGCGTTCTCCCTGCGGAGACCCGGCCAGTTCGGCTTTCTCATCTGTTGTCAGCCCGGCCTTGTCGCCGTCGACGCCAGCGAGAAGGCGTTCCTCGCTCCAGTCCTGGTCAATCTGCCGAAGCGAGATGAATGAAGCGGGGTGGTTCAGCCATGAACGGCCCGATCACATCAAGCAAGCCAGTTTCGGTGCGCCAGGCAACGTAGGCCTGGTGGTTCTCACGCGCGGCCCACTTCTCCCATAACACCACCAGGTCTGGGTTGTCCTGGTCGACGTAGGCCTCGATCGATTCGCACCCCTCATAGGCGCGGGTGTCGGCAAGCGCCGGCAACAGAATCTCAAGAAACTCTGCGCCCTTTCCGGGAGCACACTGGAACTCAACAAGTGCGGTGTGTGACATGGCCTCTCCTGTGTTTGTGACGAGATTGGCAATCGTAGGTTGCTAGCCGAGCTTGCGGCCAGCCAGGGGTTGGGAAGTTCGGCCGAAGCTCTCGAGACCGCCACCTCTCTCAGTCGCGAAACCATTGACACCTGACACGTGCGCAAGCATGCACCCGTATGTCTGCGGTTAAATACTTCTAAAATGTGCAAAAAGAGTTGTAACGCCTTCAACAGGTCTCTATACTCCAACACATGTTCGTAGTCGGCGAGACACGGTTGGAAGACCTCGAAGGAGTAAACGACCGCGACCTCAGAGCCTTGGTCCATGATCTGAACCGCCAGGCCGCCAACATCAACGCCCAACAGCTTCAAGCTGTGACCGAGTTCGAGGAACGGGGCCTGCATCGGGTTGATGGCTGCCCAAGTGTTGTGAACTGGTGCCAAACCCGCCTCGGTCACACCCGAGCCGAATCCGCCGCCATCACCCGCCGCACCAAAACCGTGTCCCTGCTACCCACTGTGCTTTCAGTGTTGGCTGACGGGCGGGTCACGGCGTCTCATTTGGACGTCATCAACACAATCCGGCCCCATCACCCAGACGAAGAACTCGCAGCCAACGAAACCGAACTAGTAGCAATCCTGGCCGGTGACACAGCCGAAAAAGCTCGGGTGAAACTGGTTGAGTGGTCACAGAACCTGCTGGGCCCTGCCGATAAACAGGAACGGGCTGCCCGCGCTCACCGCTCCCGTAGTGTCACCACCAGCAGCAGGGTTGGGGGGATGGGTGCCATCACTGTGGAAAGCCCAACCGAGTTGCACCGAGAGTTCGAACTCCACCTCAGACAAATAGCTAAAGAACTATGGAAAGCCAACAACAACGGGCCTGAGCCGTTGTCAGGCACCCTGACCTACACACAGTTGATGCATGACGCGTTCACTCAACTGGTACGCCGGTCCAAAGCCTTCACCGCCTCGGGCCGCACCGGCCTAGCGCCAGTGTCGGCTGAGGTGATGGTCCTCATCACACCTGAAACCCTCACCGGCCTGAACGATGACGACGCCCTACTAGACGGGGCAGGCCCGTTGGATGCCGGGACGGCGCGGAGGATGGCTTGTAACGCAACTATCAGCGGTCTCACCGTTGGTGCTGATGGCGAGACTTTGGAACTTGGTAGGAGCCAGCGGCCTGCTAACCGGGCTCAGCGTCGGGCTTTGAAGGCTGAGTATGGGGGGTGTGCTCATCCTGATTGCGGGGTCCCGTTCGAATGGTGCCAAATACATCACATCAACCAATGGATCGACGGCGGCTCCACAGATCTAGACAACCTCATCCCCCTCTGCTCCGGACACCACCATTTGTTGCACCAACAACACTGGCAAACCAGTCAACACAACAACTGGATCTTCCAAACCCCGAACGGTCAAACCGTCACCACCAAACGAAGAACCAAACCCAACCGAAAACCCGACCGAGAACCCGAACAGCAGAAGCCCGACCGGCAGAAACAACGAACCCCAGAACCCGGGCACCGAGAAACCGGCCAGCCCGAACACCAAAAACCCGAAGCCGCCTAACCCTGATCCCACCAACCCCCGCCCAACCAGCCGCGCCCAACAGCAACAACAGCAACAACAGCAACAACAGCAACAACAGCAACAACAGCACGCGAATACCGCACCCCCGGAAGCCACACCACCCGAGGCAATACGGCATCTAGCAAAACGCAGCCACTTGACAACAAAATATGTACGGCCCCGCCCGGGGGCCGGCGGTCCCGGCTTCCAGCAGCCGGGCTCAGCAGCCCGGCCGGTCAGGCCTTGTTCCTCCTGATCGGCCGGGAGCGGTTAGGAGTTGGCTGGCAGGGTCTGTAGATAGTCGAAGATCTTCTCGATCTCAGCCTCGGTAAGGGTGCCCTCGCTGAATGCTGGCATGCCTTTGGGGCCTTCTCTGATCTCGTCGATTAGGGATTGCACAGAGCGGGGTGCGTCTTCGCCAACTATTGAGCCGCCGACGGCTCCGACGTCTCCGCCGACGCTGTGGCAACTGGCGCAGCCTGCCTGTACGTAGAGCTGCCTTCCGTCCAGCTCGTTTGAGGTTTGGGCGAGATCGCCAGCCGTCAGCCCCGGATACTCATACACCTGGCCCACCAAAGCCCGGGGCGTCCGGTCGAATTCCTGCCCAGGGTCGAGGTTTGCATGAGATTCTGGTTTTGTGAGAATGACAACGAACATGCCGACGGCGGTGAAGATTATGAAACCAACCATGAGCCGCGGCACGAATCGAGCCAGCCGGGCGGCTGGCCTCGTGGATCTCGGGATCGAGAGCAGTCGCCAGGCGGCCAGCCCGATCAGTACCCACACAACGGCCAGAACCACAACCAGCCACCAAACACCAAGTATTGGAATGTCGGCTCCCGCATCGCTCTGATGAAGTTGAGGCCCGTCGACAATGACGATGTTGAACTCGGTGTTCTCCTGGCCGTCTGGGCCGAAGTACTCCACCCGCATCCTGGTGGCATCGAGGGCTCGCTGCAGGTATTCGAGGCTGGCCGAACCGGTGGCGTCGGTGGTGGCGGTGGCAACCACAACCCATCCGGACTCGCCGCCTACACCGCCCACAAACGCCAGGGCAACCTCGCCCCCAACGACTGGTTCTCCGGCGTTGGTCACCGTGACCGTCACGGTGACGCTTTCGCCAACCGTAACTTGGTCTGGGGCCTGAACTTCAATGTTCGAGGCCCCAGCCGCTGGGCTGACAAAGACCGTCAGTAGGAGCACGAGGGGGAGCGTGGCCAGAACGGCCAGCGCCTTCTTGGCGTTGCAGGTGCTCATGGTGCAGGCTCCAGTTCGCGATCGTGTTGGCTGGTCTGATCGCTTGTTCGCTCCTCGGTCATCTCCCAAACCGCCAGGATGGGAAAGAAGCGGGCGAACAGCGTGAGCAGCAGCATGAACCCGGCGAATCCAGATGCCAGAATCGACCACTCAACCCAAGTTGGTGAGTATGAACTCGGCTCATAGGGCATGGTTGGCACCCGCAAACCGGCTACCACAATGAAGTAGCGCTCGATGAACATGGCGATGTCCACAAACACCGAAGCGATGACGACTCCGACGATGGTCCGAGTTGGCTTGAAGGCCACAATCAGCGCTGGCAATACAAGCCCGCCGAAGAAGTAGAACCAGTACATCGATGCGAAGTCGCCGGCGAATAGCTGCTCGAAGGCGAAGCGGTCCTCCTCTGTCATCTTGAAGCCCTTGGTGATGTACTCGGATGCGTTGCCGTAGATCATCACCAGCGACATGGTGGCCAGTAGGTACGACAGGTACTTGAAATGGGTTGGGGTGATGTATTCCTCGAGGTGGTAGATACGCCTCATCACCGCCAGCACGATGATCAGAGTTGCCACACCGGAATAGATGGCTCCTGAAACGAAGAAGAACCCGAAGATGGTGCTGTTCCAACTGACCCGCAGCGTCATGGCGAAGATCCACGACACCACGGTGTGTACCGATACCGCGATGGGGATTATCAGAACCATCAGCACGGTGATTGACTTCGCCAGCGACCGGCGCTGGGTTTCGTTGTTATCCCAGCCAATGGCCAGGGATTGATACAGCCACATTTGAAAGCGACTTACGCGGCCTTCAAGATTGTCGCGAAACATCGCCAGGTCCGGAATCATCGGCACGTACAGATAGACGACGCTGGCTGTGAGGTAGATGGTTATCGCCATCATGTCCCACATCAGTGGAGACTGCCAGTTGCCGTTCAGCCAGAACTGGTAGAGGCGATCAGGGCGACCCATGTCGACAATAACGAAGAGGGCACCGCTGATAAGTGAGACCACCGTTATCGACTCGGCGATCCTTGTGATCGGGCTTCGCCACCCTGCATTGGAGGCCCGCAGGATCGCTGAAATCAGGGTGCCTGCGTGGCTTATGCCAATGAAAAAGACGAAGGCAGATATGTACAGCCCCCACGAGATCCGATCGCGCATGTCGGTTGCGTACAGGCCGTTGCGCCATTGGTAGATGTAGGCGACGAACCCCCAGGCAACAACAAGCCCCAGCCCGGCAAGCCAGGCTGTGTACAGCCTGCCCGAGGCCTGCGTCGGAGCAAGTGCGCGCTCTTTCAGGGTTGACTCCCATGTCGTTAGCGCCGCCATGTGACCGCCCCCTTGACCCGCTCAACCCAGGGCCACCTGGTTGCGATGCGGCCCTCGGTGAAGCGATCTCGTCCAACCAGCTCGCCGTGGCCTGGTATGTAGTGCACGCGTGGCTGAGTGCCGAGCTCCTCTTTGAGCCGGTAGCTGTTGTTGTCTGCGATGTAGGTGCTGAATGCAACCACCTCGCGGCCGTTGGTCGCGATGTCTTCTTCTAGGTCGCCGTAGTAGATGGCATCGTTCGGGCAAGCCTGCACGCAGTAGGGAAGCGTGCCCGCCCGGGCCATTTCCGGACAGAAGTCGCACTTCATCACAGTGCCCTTCTTGGCAGGCGCCTGATGCTCAACTGAGTAGTCGGCCAGCATGGCCTCGGGCGGGATCGGTGGATCTCCCCAGTTGAAGAACCGTCGGTCGTAGGGGCAGGCTGCCATACACATTCGACAGCCGATGCAGCGATCCTGGTCGATCAGCACCGTCCCCTCGGGGGTCGAGAACGTTGCGGTTACTGGGCAAACGCTGACACAAGGCGGGTTTTGGCATTGCTGGCAAGGAGTAGGAATGAACTGAGTTCCCCCTCCGGCCATTTCGGCTTCGTATGCCTCAATCCACTCCATCGGTTCAGGTGCGAAGTGACCCTCGATGCACGCCAAAGTGCATTGGGGGGCGGTGCCTTGGCTCTGGCATCCGTCGCAGCGGCGCAGGTCGATGATCATTCCCCACTGTCTGGTTCGGCCGCTGGGCCCGGTTGCTGGGCCATCGCTTGCCTTGGCCTTCCACATGTCGATGACCGTGGGAGCCCCAACTGCTGCCGGTATCGCCAGAGCGGCGCCACCCATGCTCAACCGTTTCAAGGCTTCACGTCGAGAAGATCCTCCACTCGACAGTTCCACCGGTGTCTCTCTCAGGGCGGTGTTGTCGTCGCCTGGCCCTCCTCCTTCCACCGGTGCGGCGCTAAAGCTCCGGCGAAGGTAGACAGGCACAGCACCCAGAACAACAAGGACCCCTAGAAGGAGAGTCGGTACTGGCCCACTTCTGGAGGCAGCCAGTAGGGCTAATGTCAACCCGGCTGCCCCCAGAAAGGCCACGGTCTTCGGTTGGATCATGAGGCCGGAGAAGCGAAGTTGACGGTGATCCATCCTTGGTTTGCGCTCTGGACGTGGTACTCGTCCTTCCAGCCGTCGGGGCCCGAGTCGGCGTCCCAATAGGCGGTGGCAACCAGGGCACTCGAACCCGCTTCGAATTGAACGTCGTTGGCATCGCCCGTTGCAAACGGACGACTCATCTCGAAGGTCCATGTGCCGTCTTCATTGGCCACCATTGCTGAGTGAGTCCAAACTCCGAACAGACTGTTCTCGGCTCCATCGCCGTTGTCGTCTTCGCGTGTTTCAACGTCGGTGGCATATTCGTCGTCGAAGTTGCAGTTTTCGTCGTTCCCAGGGTCGTTGCCCTCGCCCGGGCCAGACACGGCGCCGCCACTTCCTTCACCGGCAGCGCACTGCAACTCCCAGTGCCAAATGTCAACCAGGCCCAAGCTAGTTTCGCGGTCGGCGTCTGTGGCCCCCATGGCCTCACCGGCTCCTGGATCCACCGCCCACTGCACGGCCAACGCACTGGAGAGCTTGAGGTCTTCCGGATTCCAGTCGTAGTCGTCATTCACCTGCATGAGGACGTAGACGTTGTCGGCGTCGACAGCCACTTTCAGTGTTGATTGCTTTTCTTCGAACCTTTCGTCTGTTATCGGATAAAGGGTCATGTCCAAGCCAGGAACATCCGACCAGTCGGCGGCATCTCCGTCCACCACAATTGATGCCTGCGGGGCATCCAGAGTCCGGCCCTCATCTGAGAACTGTGGCCCGAGCTCACCGGCGCTGGTGGTGTCTGG
>QIKW01000116.1 GCA_003231975.1 Acidimicrobiia bacterium | reverse complement strand
TTCGAAGGCGACGAACGAACTCGGTGCGAGCCATGATCCGCCGAACCTGCAAGGCGCTGGTTGTGGGCAGCCTCTTGGCGATCGGTTTTCTGCCAGCACTTCTGGCCACGCCTGCATCCGCGTCAACTCATATCGACCAGAAAAACACCGCTACTGCCTCTGAGTCTGGGAATGCTGTGACGGTTCGGATTAATGCTTGGACTGCAGGTGGGACGGTTCAGTTCGGGTCGAATCCGTTGACTGGGTGCCGGTTCGTCAAAGACCAACTGTCAGACCCCAACTCGATCGGCGCAGACTCACCGTTCGGTGTGATTCTGCGCAACACCAACGCCGAACTGGCCTTCCCCACCGATCAGTATCCCGCCCTGGCCGACCCCGAAACCATCTGGATTATGGCTTCCTGCCCCGCACCAGTATTTGGTGGGTTCCGTTGGACATTGTGGGAGGAGGGCGAGCCAATTCCAGGCGAAGTGATAGACGCCTTGGCTGTGGCTGCCAGGGCCTCTATCCAGATACCTGATCTCTCGCCGCAAGCTTCACCTAACGGCGATTCGATCCCTTTGGTCACTCAGCTTGAAACCTGGTTGTGGGTCCCTGAAGCCAGTTGGACTGCCCAAACCACCACTGCTGGTATCAGCCAGTCGGGTTTGGCTATCACCGTGACGGCAACTCCTGTTGAGACTCGTTGGGTTACTGGCGCTGAGGTCAACCCAACGATCACTTGTGGCCAGGGAATCGAATGGACTCGCCAAGTTTCGAAGCGGGGTACTGATTGTTCGGCTACCTACACCTCAACCACCAAGGCCGACGAACCAGACGAACTTTCAGTCACCACCAATTACGCCCTCACTTTTACCTGCACCCCGGGTTTGTGTGATCCGGCCGACATTGAGCTCACCGAAATCAACGTCACCGCCAGCCGACCAGCCACAGTCATTCAAATCCGGGGCACCATCACCGGCTAAACCGACGCTGGAAGGCGTCGGCCCCGTGGGAGTTTCGCGGAGCGTTACGGGCGAACGCCGTCTAACTCCAGCCACATAACGTGATTGAAGTAGTAGGGAACAGCCACGATGATCTCGTCACCCTGCTGGGCCAGAGCCGAAGCAATGATGCAGAACGCCTGATTGCAGCCCGCGGTCGGCAGGATCTGCGCGGCCTCAACCGCACCGCCATAGTCGGCGCTCAGCTCTGCTGCGAACGGCCTGCCCGGTCGCGTGACACCGCCATCGACCGAATGGGCGCCACCGCTGGCCAGCGGGTTCCGGCGGTTCCCCGGAGACAGCCTTCTCGAGGTTGGTCGCGGGAACGGTGTGGCCGGTGGAGGTGGAGCTAGTCGAAGGGTTTGACGGTGAGGACCCCGTGGCGGGCAATGTCGGTGACGTTTCGGGTGGCGACGGTGAGGTTGTGCTCGAGGGCGGTGGCCGCGATGAGCCCGTCGAGCACCGGTAGCGGGTCGGGTATGCCGAGCGAGCCCCATCGGAGCGCTATGTCGAGTGTGATTGGCAGAATTCGGGCGTCGTAGTCGTTGACCAATTCTTCGAGCCACTGTTGCAGCAAGTCGGCCCGTTGGAAGTCTGCGTCCTCGCCGACGTTGGGTATGGCTCGGAGGTGGTCGGCGAGGCGTTTGCTTCGTAGCGCCGTCTTGGCTGAAAGTACAGTCAGTGCCGAAATTGTTGAACTATCTACATGGATGGCTTAACCGGGCCGTAACCGTGCCGATTGGAGGGGGTAAAGCCAATCATGTCCCGTGTGTATCAAAGAGAGGCACTTAATGCCAGGATCAAGCAAACCGCGCCGGAGGCGGCGCAGGCTGAAGCGCAAAGCAGCGGTGGTGGCGGCCGGGATTCTCTCTGTTGCCAGCGTTGCGGGAGCATCAGTATTGGTGCAGAACTTCATGCAGGGCAGCTTTGTGGCCGCTGGCCCGCCGTGTCTGGAAAAGACCGCTGGTGCGGATGCGGCCTTCGATGGTTTTGGCTTTGACGGCACCTCAACAGCAGGAACGGCCAACCCGGCAACCGACACGATCGACGTAACCCAAGAGTCCATCACCCTTGACGGTCTGCGGGGCGACCGAGTTACCGCCCAAGAGGTGTTCGTAATCGAGAACAACTGTGCGGTCGACCTTGTTGTCAGTATTGGCAATGTTGCTGTTACGGGAGCCTGGGGCGGCAAGTACGTTGAACTCTGGCTGGGCGCCATCGACACTCCAACCGACTACCCGGGCGTTGTTGTCACCGAGTACGACCCGACTCCCATCATTATTGATGAGGGCACAATAACCACAGCCGCCACCGGAACGATCACGATTCCGGCTGGTCAGACCCGCCCAGTCGGCGTTGTTGTCACAACCGATGCCGCAGGCACTTCGGTCGGCGCAGCAACCTGGACGGTTCAAGCAGAAGCTGCGTAGGAGCTCTGGGCCGGGGGCCTGGAGGGGCCGCCATGACCAAGGATCAAATCATCAATGGCCTCGACGAGGCTGACGAGGTGAGCTACTGGCCGATGCTTCAGGCATCGGCCGGGGCCGCCTTCTTGGCTGTTTTCAGCCAGTTCGCCGCGACCTTGTACTTCAGCCTTCAACTGGGCCTGTCTCCCAATTTCAGCATCTGGAAGAACGTGCTGCCCTACTTCACCATCGTTGCCGATCAGGGCGATTACAACGCAGTACTGTTTCGCTCAGCGATCGTCTCAGCGCTGGTTCTCATTGCTTTCAGCGTGACGGCTTTCATCACCCGCAGGCGGCTTCAGATACTGGCGGGCCGTGCCTTTGCGTGGATCAACGTTGGGCTGATCGGTGTGATGCACGTTGCCAGGGTTACATGGCTGGACCAGTTCGCATCAGTGGAGACTTGGATGCTGGCACTGATCCTCGTTGGGCTGGTGGGATTTGCTGTTTGCATCGGGCTGGTATGGGTGGACTACGAAGATGCCGGCCCTGAAGCCGGAACAGAAACGACCCAGGATGCGGGCTCATCCGATCGGCAAAGCACAGCCCTAACGTCGCAGTGACACAACGACTTCTGGCCGTCGCGTGTGTGTGGCTGCTTCTGTTTGTCACCCCCGCTGATGCGTTGGTGAGGATCGAGAATTTCGTTGAGGCTTCATTTGCTCCCAACCCCGGCGGGATCGAGGTGTATGCCTATAAAAGCGGGGTCGACAACGTCGCCGATTTTGCGACAGGCACGCACACAGCCACGGCCGACAATGCCGGAACCCTGCAGCTAGACCCCACATCCTTCTGGTGGGATACCGACTGGAAGCAGCGACAGTGCTTCACCATCAATTCGCCCGCCGCGCTTGGCGCCTACCAAGCTCGGTTTGCGGTTGACACAAGCGCTTCGGCATCAGACGGCTCAGACATTCGGGTAGTCGCCGATACGACTGGGCCGTTGTTGACATCGTTCTCTCACGGCCCGTTCACCGACATGGAATCCCTGGTGTTCGCACGAATCGAACCGCTCCCCGCCGGAACCTCAACCTATTGCGTCTATTTCGACAACCCGACGGCGGCCAGCATCTCGAACGAAACGGCCACCTTTGCTGCCATGCCCGGCCAGCTTCTGAACTACTACACGATGTTGCCCAGCTACGCCGGCGGCGCTCTGAATCGCCAGGTATCGGTGATTGCATACACGGCGAACACCACAGTTTCTGACGGAACGACCAGTGTCACCCTTGGGGCAGGCGGCACGGCGATCTTTACCAACGTTGGGCCAAACACAGTGATCACCGCCGACGGCCCGATCGAAGCACAGTTCGACCGACCCAGCAAGGAAACCCTGATTCCCGAGACCTTCGCCGACTCTCAGTTTTCGTTCGCCACCAGCCGCTACTTCGAGCGTTTCTACGTGCGGGCGCCGTTCGCCCCAACCACAATTGAGGCAATCGCCAACGGTGTTGTTGTGGCCTCGGTGCTGGTAACTCCGGCCATGGGGACCGTCACCATAAATCCGGCTGCCGCAGCGCCCACCCAGGGTGGAACCTACGTGACGCTTCGATCCACCGACGGCACCGACTTCATCGCAGTCCAAAGCGCAACCAACGGTGGAGACATCTTGGTTGGGGTGCCTTGGTATGGCGACACGCTTTATGGCGTTGCCTCAACCCGGCTCACCTTGGCCGCGCCCGCTCCAACAACCGTGTCCTGGATTCGTGACAACGGCGGCGCCAATCCGGCTCAGCCAATCGCAACCAACACCCTCACATTCGTGGCGGGCAATGGGGCCCTCGGAAACGGCGCGGCCTACGCCATCACAGGCGGAACGTACTTTGCTGCCGCCCAACAGGCAGACGGCAACGGCCGAGAGTCAAGCGCGTTCCTCCCGGAGCGATTGCTGAGCGCTACCTACCGCCTACCGATCCGGGCAGACTACATAGCGGTGGCGTGCCCCGTTGTTGGGACCATGGTGTCGCTCAACGGTGGAGCGCCGACCGTCTGCGCGGGCACCGGAGTGGGCCGTTGGTACTCGGGCTTCGGCAACTTCGCGCCAGGAACAACTGTCACGGCCGATCAGCCGATCTATGCCTACATCCAAGCCAGAATCAGCAACGACGAACACAACCTGCTTGGCTTGAAGGCGTCGATCCCGCGCGTCCCAGGGCTAACCGTCACCGCCGGTGCGGTGGAGAATCTCGGCCCGTTCTGCGGAAGCTGGACATCGAACGCATATGCCACTGGCGGTGTTTTCGGCCTGGCCGACTTCGCTGCGACCGCTCCACCTGGAACCACCGCAACATTTCAGATCTCAACCGACGGGTCTGGCTTTTATGGCCCAGATGGCACCGCTGCCACCAGCTTCGCCGACGGGAGCATCGTGCCTTACGCCGCGGACAATGTGGCCTCGCTTGTTCTTCAGCTTGAGCTGTGCACCAGCGATGCCACCGTCACTCCCTCGGTCACCCTTGCCTCTATCGAATCGGCCCTGCCAGAGTTGGTGCTGGACGTCTCGAACCGGGCCCCGGTCTCGGTCGACTCCTCATCGGTGGCGGTGACTCAGAACATCCTGCGGGTCTACCAAGCCCAGGCCGGAGCTTGGAGTGGCGCTGTCGACTACAGGTCTGGCACCAACCTTGCTGCGCTGAACGCAACTTTTTCCACCGATCATCCAAGCGTGCAGGTAACAGCGGCGGCCGGAGTGATAGCCGCTCCCGGCCCGGCGTTCGTTCACTCGCCAACCATGCCCTACTCGGTTGCGGTGACCCACGACAAAACGCCCGGTCCCAACAGCACGGTTGAGATCGTGCTGGTTGACACACTGGGGGTGCGGCTTGAGGCCGGGGTGGTTGTGACCTTCACCGGCTGAACGTAGAACGCGTGCTCAGCGCCATCATGGTCAAATACCTGCCGCATTTTGGGGATCAGTGACTGAGCAGCCCCACTGGTGAGGAAGGCCACTAGGTTGATCTCTTGGTGGAACGCGTCGAGGTTCTAGTTGTTGGTGCTGGTATCGCTGGGTTGGTGGCTGCGCAGGCGCTGACTTCCAGTGGCCGGTCGGTTGTGGTGTTGGAGGCTCGTGACCGTATTGGCGGGAGATTGCTTAGCGCTGGTGAGGGGTTTGATGTTGGGGCGAGTTGGTTCTGGCCCGAGGAACACAGGATCGGTCGATTGATCGAGGCGTTGGAAATCGAGACGTTCCCCCAGTTTCTGTCCGGCAATGCCATGTATCAGGATTCAGCCGCCGCCAAACAGATTGAGGGCAACCCGCTTGATGTTCTGTCCGGCCGGTTTGTTGGGGGCGCGGCCATCCTTCCAAAGGAGGTGGCTGCGCGTTTGCCAGATGGAACGGTCCGCCTTGGCTGCCCAGTGGAACGGATAGCTGCCAACAATGGGCGGCTTGAATCGTCTGGTCTTGGCTTCGCTTACCAGTCAAAGCATGTGATCCTGGCCCTGCCGCCGGCGTTGGCTGTGTCTCTGATCGAGTTCGAGCCGGTCCTGCCTGCGGAGTTGGTCAGGGTTGCAGCGTTGACGCCGGTTTGGATGGGGTCGATCACCAAAGTTGTGGCTCACTACGACTCGCCGTTCTGGCGCGACGCCGGGCTGGCAGGCTCGGCATTTAGCCACGTCGGGCCGCTTCGCGAAGTGCATGACATGAGCGGCCAACACGGCAAGCCGGCGGCCTTGTTCGGGTTTGCCCCCGCCGCTGCACGCGCTGACCCAACTCCATCGGCTGAGGCTGTTATCGCCCAGCTTGTTGCATTGTTTGGCCCGCAGGCCAAAGGAGTTAACGAGCTGTTCGTTCACGACTGGCGGCGGGAGCGTTTCACGGCGCCACCTGGGGTGGAAGAACTCAATGCTTATGAACTGTTTGGACACAATTTGTTTCGGATCCCGGCGATGGGTGGACGCTTGCATTGGGCGTCAACCGAAACCGCGGTCGAAAACCCGGGCCATATTGAGGGGGCGCTGGCAGCCGCCCAGCGCGCCGTGGCCGCTGTCACCACGAAGGAAACATGCCAATGACAACGATCGAGAATCTGCTTGAGGAGTATGAGCGCGCCCTCGGCTACACCGAGTCGCTGTGGTCTGACCTGACCGACGACGAAGTGAAGTGGCGGCCGGACCAACAGTCCAGCGCAATCGGCTGGCATCTCGGCCATCAGGCCGCCGTCGCCCATTTCATGGTACGTAACCTCACCGCGGCTGAACCGGAGATCGATCCCACGCTCGATCGTCTGATGGATTCGGCAACAGTTGAGTCAGACCGGGGTGATCTGCCGGCCAGAGACCGGCTGATCCGTTATCGGAACACGGTGGCCGACCGGGTGCGTTTACGGGTCAGAAACATCGAAAGGGGAGAGGTTGGCGCCCCTGCCCAGCTTCGGGTTATCGCCAAGACCCTGCTGGTTTCCCTGGTCAACCACGAGTATCAGCACAGCTTATGGATCGGCGAAGTGCGAGTTGATCAGCTCGGCAGGGAACTGCCGTCTCCTCCAGTGTCAGGCCGCCTAACCCAACTCGATGGATACTTCGTAGTCGCGCAGTGCTAGTCAGTCGCCCTCGGCCCCTACCGCCGTGGCTCGGGCCAACACAGCTCAGAAGATCGATCTTGGCAGCGATCCTGGACGTGCAACTCCGCCGACCCAGATGGTTCCGTCGTCTTCCTGGTCCTAGGTACCCATCGCTGCTGGCACTGCTGGCCACCCGTTGTTGTTGAACCGCCAAGAAAATGGACAGATTGAGCTGCCTTCGAACGATAAGTGTTCAAGCGCAGCTACCAAAGGATTCTCATGGACATCGAACAAATCGTCATCGAGCTAACAACCGGGACCCGCTGGTGGTCGGGAAGCGACGACCATATCTACCTCGGT
>QIKW01000182.1 GCA_003231975.1 Acidimicrobiia bacterium | reverse complement strand
GGCCTCGATCTCAATGCACGCCCGCAGAGTCCCAGCAGAGGAATCGGGCGAGTCCTCCGTCTTTTCCAACTTCGGACACTTGTTGACTAGGGACCGAATGTGGTTTGCCGTCTCAGACCCGTCCTTCGAACCGGATGTAGAAAAGACCGAAATCTTGCACGGATGCCCTGGCCTCCCGCAACGAAGCAGGCCGAATACGTGACCATTTGAAGGTCGGAGCGTCCAATTGGCCGAACGGGCGAACTCGAGCGCTTCTTGCGCCTTTGGGCGCTGGTGTCTGGGCCACGTATCTTCACTGTCCAGGGTTTCCATCGACTAGCCGCCACCCACTCCTCGAACCGACGGTGCATAGGCTACCCAATGTGGCTGGTTGTCCTGCGTTCCATATGGCGTTCCTCCAATTTGAGCGCCACATGAACTGGTCTGTCAGCCGGGACCCGCCGCCCTTGACTGGCCTTCGGCTTGTCGTTCCCTGTCGAGGTTTCTGAGAGGCCGGGGCTCAGGTGGAAGACTTGGATATGAAGCGGCGGACTGCTTTGCCGTCGCTTGGCTTTGCCGTCGCTTGGGTCGTCTTCGCTGTCTTGGCAGGGCTGAAGCAATTTGTTGTGGGCCAGTCGGGCCGAGAACTCCCAGGCTCCGAACACCAACAAGATGGCAACGATGGCGTCTATCCAATAGTGGTTGGCGGTGGCCACCACAACCACCGAAGTGATAAGGGGATGCAGCAAGAACAGCGACCGGTACTTGTGGCTGTTCAGGGCAATCAGGCTGATGGCAACGATCATGGCCCAGCCAACATGCAGCGAAGGCATGGCGGCCAGTTGGTTGGCCGCTGTTGAAACTCCGATGTCATAGGGGCTGGGGCCGAAAAGGGCGCCGGTGTCGAAAAACCCAGGGAGCAGCCGGGGCGGGGCCAGCGGATAAAGCAGGTTCAAAAGCATGCCTGCCACGGTCAGCACGATCATGGAGTCTCGGATTAGGGGGAAGGCATGGCGCCGGAACAGGAACACCCAAACCATGAAGGCCGAGGTAATGGGGAAGTGGCCCCACATGTAGAACCAATTGAATGCCTTCACCAAAATCGGGTTGTCTAGCACCAGGGCCTGAACCCTGGCTTCGCTTGGCAGGCCGATGGCGTTCTGAAAGTCAACGATCTGGCGGGCGTTCAACACTGCGGTTTGCAGGTCTCCTGCTGTGATGCGGCGCACTAACGAATAGGCAAAGAACAGCCCAAGCAGCAGCGCGGCGTTGCGCGCCAGGTCAAGCATGGTGGACTTGGGCCCATGCCGTTTCTTCGCCCATTTGGTTGGAGTAGAAGTTGTCATAGGTAGGGGTGCACACGCCGCAACAATGGTGAACCTGATGTTGGTTAAGGCTATTCCAACTTCAGAACCTGCACCAGAGCCGAATCAACTGTACTACTGGCCCCGGTTGGCCAGATCGCGGCCATCGACTCAATCAGGCAGGGCCCAGTCAACCGGCTCCCGGCCTGCCTCTTGCAGCGCCTGGTTGGCTCTGCTGAAGGGCTTGCTGCCCAGAAAACCGCGGTGGGCCGAAAGCGGCGACGGATGCGCAGACTCAATTACGCAGTGCCGTGAGGTGTCTATCAGCTTGCGTTTGGCCCGTGCGCCCGCGCCCCAAAGGATGAACACAACCAGATCTGGTTTGTTGCCAACCACGGCAAGGACCTGATCGGTGAAGGTCTCCCAGCCCTTCCTTTGGTGAGATCCAGCCGCGCCCGCCCTAACGGTCAAAGCCGTGTTCAGGAGCAGCACCCCCTGCGTTGCCCAGGGCTGCAACGAACCGTGGCTGGGCCTAGGAACCCCAAGGTCGGTTTCAAGTTCCTTGAAGATGTTCAACAGCGAAGGCGGCGGCGGAACCGGCGGCCGCACCGAGAACGCAAGCCCGTGCGCCTGGCCCGGCCCGTGATAGGGATCTTGGCCCAGAATCACCACCTTCACGTCTGCAAACGGCGTCAGATGAAGGGCGGCGAACTCCTCCTCGTGGGGCGGGTAGACGGTGTGCTGCTCGCGTTCGGCCACCACGAACTGGCGAAGCTCGGCCCAGTAGGGCTTGGTGAACTCGCCCCGCAGCAACGGGTTCCAGTCTGTGCTTGTCATACCCGATGGTACGCACACCGCCGCTGTTGGTGTTCACTGGTGGGCTGTGATGGTTGTTCTGGCCCAAGGGGCCTCCGGGCTGTGAGCCGTCTTCATCTGTTCCTGCTCCCGCTTGTGTTCCTGGCTGCGGCGTGTGTCGTCACCGGTGAGAGCGGTGGCGGCGCAGCGACAGACGTCGGCCCTCCCCCCGATGTGGCCGCATCCGAGGTGGCACCAACCACAGTCACAACCACGGCCTCAACAACTACGACCACGGCCCCAACAACCACAACTACCGAGGCGCCCGACCCCATCGATGTGCTGGTGGCCTCCCTCACAGTTGAGCAACGGGTTGGGCAGTTGCTCATGCCAATTCTGCTTGGCACCGACGCTGGCCTAGTCACCCCCGCCGAAGCCCGGGCCAACCAGTCAATTGCAGGGGTTGACTCAATAGCCCAAGCGTTCGAGCGTTACTACCTGGGCGGCGTTCTGTACCTGGGAGACAACATCGCGAATGCGGGCCAACTCACCGAACTATCGGCCGGGATTCAACTGGCCGCGCAGGAGTCCATGCCTGGTGTTGGCGCCCTCATCTCGGTCGACCAAGAAGGCGGCCGAGTAAACCGGGTTAAGGACGGAGTCGAGCTGTTTCCGTCTGCCCGCTCCTTCGGGGGCGACGCGGCTGCTGCCGAAGCTGCGGCTGGAGTCACAGCCAACGGCCTTTCGGCCCAGGGCATAAACATTGTGTTGGCCCCGGTGGCCGACCTAACCGCTGGCAACGCGGGGGTAATCGGAGACCGCTCTTACAGCGAGGTCCCTCAGGTCGCGGCCCGGATGGTTGCAGCAGTGGTGCGAGGCCTTCAGGGAAACGGGGTGGCGGCCGCCGCCAAGCACTGGCCCGGCCACGGTGCCACAACGCTGGACAGCCACGCCGTGCTTCCTCTAATCGAGGTTGATCTTGAAACTTGGCGGGCGAGGGAGCGGGTGCCGTTCGCAGCCGCAGTTGATAACGACGTTGCCATCGTGATGATTGGCCACTTGGCCCTGCCCCAGATTGACCCGGGCGGCCAAGCTGCCACCGTGTCTCCGCTGCTGGTGAATCAACTCCTTCGGGTTGAGCTTGGATTTGACGGTGTTGTGATGAGCGACGCGTTGGACATGGGCGCGGTGCGGGGTCAGGACCGTGCCGAACTGGCAATACTGGCCGTCGAGGCCGGAATCGACATTCTTTTGGCAACACCAGACGTGGCCGTTGTGCACCAAGGCTTGGTCGACGCGGTGGCGGGCGGGCGGATCAGCGAGGAACGATTGAACGCCTCGGTGGCCCGAATTCTTCGCCTGAAAGACAGCCTGGGGCTGCTTTCCACCCTCGATCCTTAGGCCGCTCTACTGGCAACCCGAACGCGCGTTTAGGTCCGCCTTACTTTGAGCCGACTATTCTATATAACTATGGCACGCCGACCAGACAGCGCAATCACAGTTGGGCGCATCGCAGGCGCCCCCGTTCGGGTTGGGCCTGGCTCGGTTTTGATTGCCGGATACATCGCTTTCAGCTTGGCTCGGCAGTGGAGCCAAACCGCGGGCCAGGTGCCAATTGTCATTGCTGGAATCCTCACCGGTGTTGCCTTCTTGGCCTCAATCGTTGCCCACGAGGCAGGCCACGCCCTTATGGCCAAACGGCTGGGAATTCGGGCCACCGAGATTCGCCTTTCGCTGTTGGGCGGTGCCGCCGCTCTTGAACGGGGCGCCCCAACACCGTCAGTGGAAATGAAGGTAGCCGCCGCCGGGCCCGCGGTAAACATCGTGATCGGCGGGCTGGTCTTTGGCGGCCTCTACGCCTTCGGTGGGCCTGGAACGAGCGATCTGGTGGTCAGCGCCCTCGTCTGGATCGGTGGCATAAACCTGATTCTCGGAGTATTCAACCTCCTGCCCGGGCTGCCCCTCGACGGCGGCCGAGTGCTCACCGGCTTCCTGTGGTCGAGACGAAACGACCGAGGGTCTGCGGTGCGCACCACAGCCAAAGTTGGCCGGTTCCTGGCCATTCTGGCCTTTGGCATTGCTGGCCTCGAGCTGGTTTTCCTCGGCAGCGTTTGGGGCATCTACACCGCATTCATCGGCTACATCCTGCTGCGGGGTTCTGATGCCGAGGTTGCCCAGGCCGCCCTTGTTGATCAGGTGAAGGGCCAAACCGTCAACGACGTTGCCTCGTTCGAGCCGCCGCTGGTAGACGAATCTGTAAACACCGCGGCCGCCCGCGCCTTGCTGCCTCCTCCAAGCCGCAGCCGCTGGGCGGTTGTGCGAGACGCCGAAGGAATCGCCCGGGGCCTCCTGGATCTAATCGTGCTTGACCGCGCCGCTAACGCCGACGGAACCGACCCGGTCGGCGGGGTTATGATGGCTATCGATCAAACCCGAGCCGCCTACCCAAGCGAATCGCTGGAAGAAGTGATAGCCAGGGGTGTGCTCACGCCCTTTGTTGTGATCAACGAAAAGTGGCAGCCGGTTGCGTTGGTCGAATCCTTATCAGGCCGTCAGGCTTCGCCTGCCTGACGTCTGACAGGGCAACCGGCCAGCTCCCAGGAAAGCAAGCCCTACTCGGTTTCAAACACCGTCTGATGATGTTCCTCGGGTAGCTCTTGCATGGCGGCAGACAACATTCGCAGGCCAAGCCGCCACTGGTCAGTCCGTTCCTGAAGGGCCTCTTCCAGTTCGGCCACCCTGGACTTCAGCACCTCAATCTCGCCGGTTCGACCGTTGCCTTCCCCCGGTTTCTTGGTCAGCGGGGCGAGGCCTTCCAACTCGCGAAGCCAATCCAGGCCGTCTGCCCCCACGTTCGTTTCGGTGGCCCACGCCAGCACCTGGCGTCGGAACTTAGGATCGGTTTGCAGAACTTCCCTCGCAACTGTCAAACCTCGGGGCGGCACGTCGGCGAAATGAATGAAGCTGCGCATCATCTCGGGAGCTTCGGTGTCTTGCTGGGAGGCAAGGGCACGGGCGCGCCGGTAGGCCAAGTCGAATACCGGCTGTAGATCTTCCGAGGCTGCCACAGACCGAAAGATACTTTCGCCAGTGTCTCGATGGAATCGGCATTTGTGCCTAGGCAGTAGTCGGTGGCAGAGTCAGCTAATGACCCCACTCGAACTAGTTCGCCAAACCAACCTTCCAACCCAGGCCATTGGTGCGGCTCACTATTTTGCTCCCGAAACTTTGGCCAACGGTAAAGAGCTTGGTCTTGACGGTTTCCGCTACTACTTCCTTGGGCGGGGTGGCGTGCTTGGCGACGTTGAGGCCCCGGTGGTAACGAGCGCCTTCGCTTACTTCCATCCAAACGTGGTTGGCCACATGTGGGATTCAGCAAAGGAGCGAATGGCGCCCAGGGAAGCTGCGGCCGCCTACAGCAAGTGCTGCGCCAACATTGGGAGGGCCAAGTTCGCCGATCTGGACGGGCTTGAGGCCTACAACGAGGCCGCCGAGGCCGTTATTGGCGCCACCCACCCTGGTGGCCTCAGCTTGTTTGCAGGCTGGGCGGCCGAACCCCGGGTGGATGACCAGGCAGGGAAGGCAATGCAGCTGGCCTATGTGCTGCGAGAGCTGCGAGGCTCGGCCCACATTGTTGCCATTCTGGCCTCGGGGCTAACCCCGGCTGAGGCCCACGCCGTTCAGCGCCCAGACGAGGTAGCAACGTTTGGTTGGGATCCCGCTCCTGAGGTTGGGGAAGAGCATCGCACTCGCCACGAAGCGGCCGAGAAGCTGACAGAGCAGTTGCTGGTTGGCCCATACGCGGCCCTGTCCGATGAACAGTCAGTGGCTCTGGCGGCAGGCGCTGAGGCCATGGAGGCAGCGCTCAAGTAGGTATTGCCCGTCCTGTCATCTCAACAAATGCCTCCTGAAGCCGACCGGATGGGGGCATTCCGTTGAGAGGATTTGACGACTTGAAGATTCAGATAGACGCGCTGCGCTGCCCAACGTCTGGGCAGCCGCTGACGCTCACAACTTGGTCCGAAGCAACAACCAGTATGGGCTTTGAGCCGGTGCCGCTGCGCACAAACGGAACCAACAAGGCCATGACCATCGGAGCTACAGAAACGGTCTTGGTTCGTGAGGACCAGACGGTTGCGTACCCGGTTGTTGATGGGGTGCCGGTTCTGTTGGCCCCCGAAGCTCTTGGAGCCCCCGCCCTTGCCGGCTATTTCGATCTTGACCAGTCAGCGTTTCAAGAGGCGTATCTTGAAATGGACTTCTACAACGAGGTCGGCACCCGTCAGGCGGCCGAGATCACAAGTTCTGAGGCGTGGCAGGCCCTTGATGATCTGGTCAGGCTTACCGACGGAAATCCCGAAACGATGCTGAGCCCTCCCGTCGCTTGGTTGGATGCAATCTATGACTCAGCGTCACAGGCCGACGCTTACGCCGCGCTGATGCCAATTAGAGAACGCACCTTTGCTCAGATCGGGGGGAAGGGAATCCACGCCATCAAATTCCTGCTGGCCGGAGCCACCCAAGCGTGGCTGATCACACCAATGCTTGGCGAGGCTCAGTGCGCGTTTGCTTTGGCCGCAGAGTTCGGGGTGCAGGACCGGCTCCAGTGTGTGGTTGCGGTTGGCGAGCAGTTGCCGGTCCGTGACAAATTCTTCGACGGCATCTATGTCGGTGGCTCGGTTCATCACATGGACACAGAGCTGGCAATGCCAGAAGCCAAACGAGTTCTGTCCAGCGGCGGGGTGTTCAGCGCAGTGGAACCGTTCCGGGCTCCTCTTTATGGAATCGGCACGCGTGTGATGGGGAAGAGGGAGACCGAAGTGCACTGCATACCTCTTGACGAGGCTCGGATTGGGCCGTTTCTGGAAGCGTTCGACGATGCCCAAGTGGTTCATCATGGGGCACTCACGAGATATCCACTGCTGGCCCTGTCCAAGCTGGGTGTGCGTTTGCCGTTTCGGGCCGTGTGGCGAATCAACAGTGCCGACGACACATTCAGCGACCGAGTTTCTTCCCTCAGGGGAGCGGGCAGCAGCATCTGCCTTGTTGGTCGAACCTGACACAGGTTCATGGCCCGGCTCTCTGGGCCAACCCGGTGGCGCCGGGGCCAATTGGGGGTGCCTCAGGGTCTGGTCAGGGTGGCCCCCGATAGTGGGCCCGGCCCTTCTGGCTCACCATGGCAATCATGCTAAACCTAGAAAAGCAAAGGGAGCCGCACGTGGCAGCCAATTCGCAGGACAAGCCTGGGTGGGTGCCGCTGGTATCGGCCAGGGGAATAACCAAGACCTACCGCACCGGGAACCTGCTGGTGCCAGCACTTCAGGGCATCGATCTGGACATAGCGGCCGGAGAGTTCCTGGTGGTGATGGGGCCTTCTGGCAACGGCAAGTCAACGCTGTTGAACTGCCTCTCTGGCCTGGATTCCATAGACGCCGGCCAGGTGGTAATAGACGGCCAAAACATCCACGAAATGTCGGACCGGGCTCGAACCGCCCACCGGGCAGCCAATATGGGCTTCGTGTTTCAGAGCTTCAACCTCATTCCCGTTCTCAGCGCGGCCGAAAACGTCGAGCTTCCCCTTCTGGCCTCTGGGGTGAAACCAAAGGAGGCCAGACGGCGGGCCAAGGCCCTGTTGGACCGGGTTGGCCTTGGAAGCAGGGGCCCTCATCGGCCTGCCGAGCTGTCGGGAGGAGAGCAGCAAAGGGTTGCTGTTGCGAGGGCGTTGGTAACAGACCCTGCGGTGGTGTGGGCCGACGAGCCAACCGGCAATCTGGACAGCGCAACGGCCAGCGCGGTGATAGAG
>QIKW01000018.1 GCA_003231975.1 Acidimicrobiia bacterium | reverse complement strand
TTGTTTGGTATTGGTTCGGCCTTAGGTCCAGCGGGGCAGTTTGTGTTCGAGGTTCGTGACCCCGCCAAACAAGCCTGGCTTGGTTGGAATCGTGCTGGCTCTTTCAAGCGGGTTGATCTTGGTGGCGGCAACAGCGGCAACACCTCACGGTGCAGAAACGCGAACTGGAATGGATTAGGTGCGTTTTCGCCACTATTCCATTCCAGTTCCCCGAACCGCACCTCGCGTTAGGACTGCAACTCGTCGGGTGCAGGCTGGGCGTCTGTGGTTTCTGGCTCAGGCATCTCGTCGCCGGGTCTGAAGACGAACCATGCTGCAACCCCGGCCACAATGGTGATGGCGCCAGACACCGTGAAGACGTTGCGGGTACCGATGCCTGCGGCCAGTACGCCAGCGAACCCCATCGAGATCACAGTTGCTCCAGATGTAGCTGTTTCCATCGAAGCCCCCACTCGGCCACGCAGTTCGTCTGGCACGAGAGTTTGGACCAGCGTGCCCGCGGCCACCCCGACTGGAACCACGGCGAGGCCGACAAACACCAGGATGATCATTAGCTGCCAGACCGAGGAGATTCGGGCTACTGCGGTGATCATCACCCCAACCAGGATCAAGCCGCCAACCAGCAGGGTGCTCGCCCGCACCTTGGCGGCAATGACCGCCACGATTGCCCCTGCAAGCACCATCCCAATCACCTGCGAACCCTGGATCAGACCGAACCAAGACGCCGAGACTGAGAGTTCGTCGACAATCAGCGGCACCATCAATACGTTGACTGCGCCCAAGCCCAACATGGCAATCGCCGCCGCCATAAGCACCCCGATGAGGGGCCGAGAACTGGTTATCACCCTGAATCCGTCCATCATTTCGGCCCACACCCCGGCCCCCTCGATATCGGCGTTCACATCGGCGCTAGGTCGGTGAGCGATGCGACTGATGAAAAAGGCAGAGGCGAAGAACGTGGCAGCGTCGAGGACGAATACCGGCCCGAGGTTGGCAAGTGATGCGGCCAACACCCCGCCGAGCGCGGTTCCGACTAGGGCGAAGATGGTTTCTGAGGTCTGTGAGACCGAGTTGGCAGCAAGCAGGTTTTCCTTGCCAACCAAGGCCGGCAGCAGAGCGCTCTTGGCCGGGTCGAAAAGTGTGCCAACCGCAGCATGGATGAAGGCGAGGATGTAGATCAGCCAGACAAGGTCGCCAGACTGAATGAAGACAAGCCCGAGAACTACCACCCCGCGAGCAAAGTCGGAGACGATCATGACCTTGCGCCTGTCCCAACGGTCAACAAAAACGCCAGACAGCACGCCGAACAAGAGTGAAGGAACCGTCAGCGCGATTCCAAGGCCAGCCAGGGCAACCGTTGACCCGGTTAGGCGTTGCACCAGGAAAAGCAGCGTCACAAAGGTCAGGGAGTCTCCAATATCGGAAACGATCTGGGCAAGCCAAAGCCTGCGAAAGTCCCGTACTGCCAGCAGCTGACGCAGCCCGGCTGACGCAGCGGTCATTGCGCGTCGCCGCCTCGAAGCGGAGCAGCAAGGGGAGCGAACACGAAGGTGAATCCGTAGAGCTCGCCGTCATCGCGTTGCTCGCCTTCTGTTTCCATTTCGTCCATGACGGCGGCCATTCTCGACGCCCAGTATTCGGCTCGGTCTGGAGCGACCGTGACGAAAGTGCGGCCTACGACGCCCTTCGCATTGGGGTGTTCGGGATCGATCCGAACCTGTGTCAGGAGGGACTCAGCGTCGACCCTTGCGCCTTCAAGCACCAAGGCAATGACGAACTCGACCATGCGACGGTTGCCAGCAATCACCTGGTTCAGCGAATCCGACGGTGCGTACTGCCGGGCAACAGCACGGAATCTTCTTTGAACCGCGGCCCCGACCTTGTTCGTCTCGACTAACTCGATAGTCCCGGCCTTCGTCAACATGTTGATGTGGTAGTAGAGGCGGGTCGTCGGAAGTTCGAGGCTGCCCGCCATCTCCTTTACCGAGAGCGCCGACTTGATCAGCAGGCTCAGGATTCGCATCCGGAGAGGATCAATTAGCACTTCGAGCGTGGCCAGATCCTCGATCTCGAAAATCGGTCGGGGTTCAAACTCGCTACCTGTTTCAGTCACGCGTCCGTTGTATTGAACAAATCGGCGCGTTTCAAGCGATTCGAAAACTACCGAGCTTGGTGAATGTCGAACCCCACCTGGCAGAGCTAACTCTGTAGCTTGAGCGAATCTGTGGGCTCAGGCAGGCGCGCTTACCGCTATCCCGTTCGCTTCGGCCGCCGCTGCCAGCCGATCGTCGTAGGTGACCAGGCCTTCAAGATCGTCACCTATGGCGAAGGCGGCCGCCAAATGGATTGTGTCGAGCGATCTCAGAGCGGTTGGATCGAGTCGGCCCGCTTCTTCGAACATTGCTGTTGTGACTTCAAGCAAGGTGACACCGTCGAGCACGGCTCGTGCTTGCACAACGCGATCTGGCGCGGCGCGGCGTACGGCTCGTAGCAGTTCAGTTCGGGCGAGGTCGCACGCAACCGGTTGGCGCGGCCGCTCGGCCAACCACAGCCGCAGCGAGTCTGATTCTGCTTCAGCCACCACAAGCTTTGCTAATGCCGACGTGTCGATGTAGAACGCCACTTCAATAACGCTCGGCGTCTCGCATCGCGGCCAGCGTGGCGGATACGGGGGCGCCCTTTTCTGGGGCTGGCAAGTCGGCCAAGTTGTGCCGGGCCAAACGGGCGCGACCAGCCCCAACCAAGGCCGCAACCGACGACAGAGGTATTGCCGTCATTTGAGCGACGGGTCGACCCCGGTGTGTGATGGTCACCGTCTCGCCGGCAGCGGCATCTGCCACCACCGCGGACGCATTCTGTTTGAGTGCTCTGATCCCAACCTCAGTCATGTGCTTCATTGTAGCACATCAACGGCGCGGTGGTTTACCCGTTTTCACAAAGTCCAGCGACTCAGCAACGGAGCGGGCAACGAAGCGCTCCTTTCGGGGCGCCTCAACGAAACGGGCCGCGGCCGCCAAGGGAAGCGCGGAGCCGGTGAATGCTGCTTCTTCCCTGGCCGCTTGGACGGTTTTCACCAGGTGGGCTACCACGATGAACGAGCCGCCCCGATCATCCATGGCCGCCCTAGCCAGAGAGTCAGCAACCTCATCAACGTTCCCGGTTAGCGCCTCGGCCACCGGCCCGCTCGGTTCGGATGGATGGGCAATGCCGTTGCGTCTTTCGGCTCTGCCGGTGTCGAACGCAAGCCAGGCGGTGAACAGAGCCAGGCGGGCGGTGTGGGGGCCGGGGTCTGCCTGCCAGGCCCAGCGGGCGGCACGGGCATAGGTGAGCCCATGAGTGATATCTAGCCAGCCGAAGCCGTCTGCGACGTCTGCCTCGATGGAGAGGTCGTATCGAAGCAGCCGTTCCGACACAGCCAAGCTGACAGCATCCAGTAGCCCTTCGATTCCTGCGCCGTCGTGTATGGCGCGAACCGCAATTTCGATCGGGGCCTCTTCTGCGGTCAGCAGCTCTGGCACCAGGGCCGATGGCTCCCAGCCGGTTTCGCGGCGGTCGGGGGCAAGCGCCAGAGCCTCGGTGTCTACCGTTTCCAGCGCCCGCATTGCTTTGCGCATGTAGGGGAGGGTGTCTTCGCGGGTGCCGCCTGAAACTGGGAGAACCAGGTGGGGGAGGAGGTCTGGTGCGTTGCTCCAACCAACCCGGTCAAGCAACTCAAAAGCTTTCTGGGTGTATATGGCGCCATGGCCATAGCCAATGTGGTGGCGGCTGACCGCAGTGATGAATTCGCTTCTCAGTTGAGCGGGGCTGTCGCCCCGTTCGATGGCGGCAACCACCCATGCCATTGCGCCGATGTAGTCCTCGTCCTCAACTGCCTTGGCAAAGTCGGTGGCCGCATGTTTGGCGCTTGGGATTGGGCGCGCCGGGTAGCCCCGGGATTCCTCGGCAATTCCGGCTAGCCCCTGGACCAGGGGGAGCGCCCTGTCGTCGCCTTGCCACAGCTCGGCCAGGTGGAGGCAGTCGGCGGCCAGGGCTACCTCGTGGCCTGGCCCGTACTCGTTCTTGGCCGCGCCAAGCTTCACCCCCTCCCACATGATCTCGGCCGGGGTTGCGTCGCTGGCAAGCAGGCGAATGCTGTCCCTTGCCACCTGGCCCGTGTAGTCAGATTCGATGCCGCGCCGCAGGCTTGGCCACAGGCGATTCCGTTGCTCCGCGACTGAGGGAGTGGTAACCGACACCTCGATCGCCCCGTCGGGGGCGACGGTTACCGGATAGCACGCAACGTCTTCTTGGCCAAGTGTGCAAACACCGTCTTCAACCCGGAACTTCCAGTTGTGCCATTGGCAAGTAACAGCGGGCTCGCCCATTGCGTCAAGGCCAAGGACGCCAGTTACCAGGCCGTAACCCTCGTGAGGGCAGGCGTTGTCTAGTGCATAGACGCCCTTTGACGTTCTGATAACCGCCACCGTGTGCTCGCCAACCTTTGCCATCTTCATGGTGTTTTCAGCGAAGTCGTCAAGCGATCCGACCTTCGCGGTTGTTGTGCGATGCAACACATCGGGCGAGATGATTTGAGAAGTCATGGCTTGCATAATTGTCAACCCGCTCCAATTAGTCAAGGAACATCTTGCCTAATTCTGCTATCGTGGCTGGCCGTGGGGTCAAAGCCAGATACCAAACGTAGGATCGTCAACCATCTCAAACGAGTGGATGGCGCAACCGCCACCGAACTGGCTGAGGCCTTCGGGGTTACTTCAACCGCGGTTCGCCAGCATCTGGACGATCTGGTTGGCTCTGGCCTGGTGCAGCCATCTGAGGCTGTCGGTAACGGCGGCCGAGGTCGGCCAGCAGCCAGATGGCGCCTAGCCGATGGCGCAGAGACCTTGTTCCCAGATCGCCACGGCGACCTCACCGTTGAGTTGATCCAGTCAATCCGCGAGGCGCTTGGCGAAGAAGCTCTGGATGCGGTCATTGGTTCCAGATCGGCCAGGCAGCGAGATCTATATGCCGCAGAATTGGACCAGGCTGGAACTGCGGTCTCGATTCGAGCGGGGCGCCTGGCAGAGATGCGATCGGCTGAGGGGTACATGGCCCAAGTGACCGGCAACGAAGATGGCAGCCTCACCCTGGTCGAGCATCATTGCCCAATTTGTGAAGCCGCAAGCGTCTGCCAAGCGTTGTGCCGAGACGAGCTGGAAACTTTCCAAGCTCTGTTTGAAGGCCAGGCAACCGTTACCAGAGAGCAGCATCTGCTGGCTGGGGACCAGCGCTGCGTCTACCGCATCAATCCTTCGGCCTGAAGGAGGCTAGAGGGCCATAGGTGGTAAGAACGCGCTAATAATCGAATCGTTCGATCCCCAGCCGCGTGAGGATTTCAACAACAAGCCCACATCTCGTAGGCGGTTCAAATCGCGACTCAGGGTTCGAGGACCGGCCTTGGCATAGGCGGCGGCGAGCCCGGGTGTAAGCCCGGCAAGTTCGTTCCTGGGCACCACGGCGCCCGACGGCATCGCCAGTACAAGCGACCGTTGCCTGTCGCAAGCAGCGCTGGACGCAAACCGGCTCATGGTTTCGTGAACGTAGTTGGTCCAGGTCACGTTGAACTGCTGCTGGCGCACGGTGTTGATCTGATCTCGAAGACCGTCGACCAAGCCCTGAGTTGCATACGCCAGGAATTTCGTGGTGTTGCTGTTGCGGCTGGCATCGCCCAGTTCACGGTAGTACTGGTCGCGAGTCAGGTTGTAATGGTTGGACAGCAGATGAGCGGCCGGTAACGGAACCATGCCGGATCTCGCAAGGATCAGGGTGCTCGCAGTCCTGGGCTGGAGCGCCTCGATACCGTGCGACAGCGACAGAATAGTCGCGCACTTCACCCGGCCGGACGTCTGGCCCGGAGGCGGTTCCAGACAGCACCTGTCGGTTGAAGTCGCAGATCAATTCGGTGGTGATCGGCGGTACTATCGACCCCTCAGATTGACCAGTTAGATGACCAAGTCGTTGTCCACGAGCGTTGTCGAGAGCGTCATCCCGATGTGGGCGCGTTTCAGTGCTCTCAAACGCCAAGGATGGTGTGCACTTCGGCCAAGCCGGGGTCGGCGCCTAGGTCGTCTTGATGGATCACCAGGCTCAGCTTGGTCCGCCTGCGAAGGAAATCGTCGAAGCGGGTGATCATCTCGCGTTCGGCCATCAGCCGAAGCTCGCCTCTCAGGATGTCGCTGTTGGCAAGCACCTCTTCGCCGTCGGCCTCGTCGGCCTCAACGTGGTTGAGTATCTCGAACGCGGCCGAACCATGACGTCGCCACAGCACCTCGGCCATGCTGTTTGCCCGCTCAATGGATGGCTTGCGCCCCAGGCCAAGCCGTTCGGCTTCGGCGAAGAAGTGCTCGCGGGCGGGCCCGGTTGGCTCGCCGAACCAGCCTTCATCCTCGGGCCCAAGCCCCACGCCCAGCCTGCTAACCGCCTCAACCACCTCTTCACCAACGTTAAGGCAGTCAGTAAGTTTGCCGCCGAAGATGGTAACGATCTTGCGTTCCTTGTCGACTTCGAGGAAGTGCTTGCGAGACAGCGATGTCCAGTCGATGTCGGCCCGGTCGTCTCCGTCGTTTTCAACAACGAGGGGGCGCACCCCAGAGCGCTCGGCAATGATGTCGGGTTCGGTAAGGGGTCGCTTGAGGTCGAGGCGGGCGTTTATCTGCTCTAGCAGGAACCGACGGTCCGCAGGCAGTACCCCTTCGTTCGGGTCTTCAGTTCTAGTGTCGGTGGTTCCGATCACAGAGCAATTGGCCATTGGGATGACGTAGAACAAGCGGCCGCTGTCGTCGAAGAAAGCTAGCACCCGCTCGGTCTCGGTCAGCTTTGGAACGACAAGGTGAATGCCCTTCGAAAACACAATGCGGTGCTCGGTGACGTTGCCCCACGCATCGTTTAGCCCGTCAACAAACGGGCCCGCCGCGTTGATGATTGTTCCGGCTGAGAGGCTGAAGCCCTCGCCGGTCTGCTCATCGTTCAGAGCAACTGTCCAGGCGCTGCCGCTTCGCTTGGCCGAAACAAGGTTCACATAATTGGCGGCCGCCGCGCCACGATCCAAGGCAGAGCGAACAAAGCTCCACACAAATCGAGCGTCGTTGTCTTTCAGGTAGGCGTCTTGATATTGAATGCCCGCCTTGGCGGTTCGGGTGTTGACAACCGGTTCAAGCTTTTTGATCCGACTTGGCCGAAAGTACTTCGGCCCCTTGGTGGCGAAACGGCCGATCAGCCAATAACCAAGCGTTCCAAGCCCGGCCAGAAGCGCCGGGAACGGAGCGCTCTTGTCAAGAGTGGCAAGGAAACTTACTTCCGAGATCGAGGTTGGGTAGGCCTTCATCAAACGGTTGCGTGAACCGCACAGCTTCCAAACGAGGCGAAGTTCGTAGTTCTCCAAGTACTTGAAACCGCCCCAAACCAGATTCGACGATTCTTGGCTGGTGAAGCTGGCAAAGTCACCCC
>QIKW01000066.1 GCA_003231975.1 Acidimicrobiia bacterium | reverse complement strand
CCCTGGAACCCCCGCCAGGCTGTTTTTCGCTTCGCTCAAAACTTGCCTTACTTCCTTACGTGTTGCCGACGGCGTCGGCACGCCGCGAGCTGCCGAGTTGGGTGGGCGAAGCCGGGTCTGCGAGGCAGACCCCAATGTGGTCGTGTTACGCGTTGCCGACGGCGTCGGCACGCAGTGAAATCTCGGCCCGGATGGGCGAAGCCCGGGAGGCGGGAGCCGACCCAATGTAGCTGTCATACCCCTGCCTCATAATGCTGAGTGTGGGAGTTGAACAGATGACATCACTGGGATTTGCCGAGGCGGCCAGACTAATTGGGGGCGCGGCGCGGGCGGCTGGGTTTGAGGCTCCGTCGTTTCGCAGCCCGCCGCGGGCGGCTGGTTGTTCCCGGTCAATTCGGCACCGGCGGAACGGGTCGGCAACTGTGGCGGTGTCGATCAGGGGGCGGCCAGCGGCAGGTATTGCTGCCGACATGATCGATGGGGTGGTGGTGGCGAATCGGCTTGATGGCGCCAAGGCGGCGGCCCTGCGAGATCATCTGTGGGCAGCATTCTCGGCTCAGCTAGCCGCTCCGGCACCCTTGGCCGAGGTACGCCCAATTCGGGCGGCCTAGGTTGGTGGCCTAGAGCGGCCCGTTAGCTCAGGCTCCATACCTGGAGCGTTGGCCCGTTGGCTGGGAGGGCCAGAACTCCGCCCGAGGCGTCGAGGTCGGTGCAGTTCACAACGGCTTCCATCCGGTTGGCCCGCAGCAGTGTGGCCGAAAGCGCCAGCGGCTGGGTGTTGGCTCTGGCGGCGCGCACCAGAAGCCTCTGCTCCGATGTTTCGCGCAGGAACACCACGGCGTCTGGTTCCAGGTGAACCCACCGGAACCCTCCCCTGCGTAGGGGCTCATGTCGGTTGCGCACGTCAATCATCTTTCGGTACCAGTCCAGAAAGTCGGTGTCCCAGGTCGACTGGTCCCACGGCATTGGCCGCCTTGCCTGTTCGGCGCTTTCCCCGGTTAGCCCAACTTCGTCGCCGTAGAAGAAAGTTGGGGCGCCAGGCAGGCATAGCAGCAGGCCGAACCCCATCCGGGCCGCTTCGTCGCTGCCGCACATTGTTCGCCACCGAGCAGTGTCGTGAGACGACAGCAGGCTCATCGAGCCCATAGTGACCTGCCAAGGCATCGCCGCCCGCACCTCATCCATGGCTTTGGCCATCTGCACGCCGTCTCTGGCGGGCTGACCGGGGCCAGCCGAAAAGGCGCCAAGGGATTTGAACTCACCAACCCACGAAGCGATGGGCCTCGTTAGTCCCGCGTAGTTCATCACGCCATGCCAGCCGCTTCCTGGAGCGTCAAGGGTGGCGTCAAAGAAGTGCTCGCCAACCAACCACTTGTCGGCTCCCAAGCCGTTCATGGTGTTGCGGGTGATCTTGGCAACCTCTTGGTTCTGGTCTATTGGGCCAAGCCGCCCTGTCATGTTGGCAACGTCGATTCGCCAGCCCGCCATGTTGAACGGCGGTTGCAGGTAGTGAGCCAGAACCGAACCAGCCCCGTCGTAATACCGGCGCCGCAATTCGGCGCTGCGATGGTCAAGCTTTGGAAGGCTGTCTACACCCAGCCAAGACTGGTAGCTGCCTGGGTGTTCGATGAAGTAGTAGAAGCCAGCCTCGTCGCTGTGCGCGTCGGCCTTGGCGGCCACAAACCATTCGTGAACATCGCCGGTGTGGTTGAGCGTTAGATCTGTCATTACTCGCAGCCCAAGCGACTTGGCGGTTTCGGAAAGGCGAATGAGCGCCTCGTCTCCGCCAAGCACTGGATCAACCATGCCAAAGGTTGAGGCGTCGTAGCGATGGTTTGACCGGGCCGGGAAAACCGGTGTCAGGTAGATCCCGCCGATTCCCAACGAAACCAGGTGCTTGAGTTTGGCCGTGATGCCGTCAAGATCTCCGCCGTACATCTGGGTCATGGCGCCAGGGCCGTCGGCAACGGGGTCTTCCCACTGGGCCCACTGTGCCCAAGAGGTGTCGGTTGGGTGGTCGTTGTGGCGGTACTTGCCGGTGGTGGCAAACCGGTCTGGGAAGATCTGGTACCAAACGATGTCTGGCACCCAGTCGGGGGCTCCGCCGGTGGTTAGCAGCCGGAAGTCGTTGCGGTCGGTTGGGTCGTGATCGAACCAGCCGGCTCCGGTAAGCCACCGGGGCCCCTCAGGTGTTTCCAGGTAGAAGCGATAGTTGACAACGTCCTGAGTGCACGGCAGTTCAAAGTGGAGGCGATAGCCGTCTGCCGTTCCCTCATTCCAATACTGCTCGCCGTCTCGCACGCCCCGCAGCCAGGCACCGTGCACCGTCATTGGTTGGCCGCCCGGCCCGGTGGCTGGCAGCTCGACAGTAACGGTTACCACATCGGCCAAGTTTGGCCGCGGCGAACTGACATACCGGGCCGACGGGTCGTGGTGGGGGTGGCTGAGCATCACCGCGGCGAGTCCATTCAGATCCGATTGATTTTCAGGTCGAGCTTCATTGCTTGTTGTGTTGGCCATCGCCCGTCGGTCGTGATGAGTTGGTCGACGTTGGATACTGCGGCGGTTGCGATGACGAGGGCACCGGGCAGGCGCAACGAGCGGTTGCGAGAGCGGAGCCGGGCCGCCTCGGTGGCGATTTCGGTGTTCAAGTTGACGATTTCGACGGGGAGCCGCTTGAGCGCGTCTATTACGATCTGTATCGAGCTGTCGCCTCGTCTGGCTGGCCCGACAAGGCATTCAGCGAGGGCGGAGGCAGCCATTGCGATCTGGTCTCTGCCTCCTAACGCTTGGGCCAGCGCTGTGCGGGCAGCGCCGTGGTGAGCGTCGTCGGCGTCGAGGAACCCGATGATGACGCCAGCATCGAGGTGGGTTAGCGCCATTCGGAGCGAAGGTCGTCGAGTTCGTTGCGCTCATAGACACCGGTGAGTGTTCCGGAAAGTTCGTTTATGACGTCGTGTTCACGATCGAGGATGACCCGGCCGGCCCCAGCGGCATGAGCGACAACGCGGTCGCCAGCTTCGAGTCCGGCATTTCGTAGTGCTTCGACAGGGATAGTGATCTGATGTTTCGAGCTGATCTTAGAGGCCCGACGATGCGGTTTCTTTACATTGGCCATAAAAGTAAGGATACTTTGACTGGAGTCGCTTGGCAAGCGCAAGGAAACACGCCGAGGTCTTTGACCAACGAGGGTTCCGACAACGCCAGTGAGCCCTCGGAGCGGCTCTGGATGGCGGCTGTCGGACCCCAAGTCGACGATCTCCGATTAACCCATTTGGCTGGTTTTGCTGGGCTTGACAACCATCACAACCCTCTCGTCGCCTGGCTGGTGGTACGGATATTCGTCGGCGTCCATGTATTTCTTGGCCATCGAGTTGATGAAGGTCTTGTCGGGGTCTTCGTCTACGCGCACAACCTCACCCCTCATTTCCAGATAGCGGTATGGGTTCTCGGGATCGGTGCCCGAGATGGCAATGTTCGTATTCGCCTGGAGGTTGCGGAACTTCTGGCGGCCCTTGGTTAGCGAGAACGTGAAATGCTCTCCGTCCCAGCCGCCCCAAACCGGCGAACTCTGAAGCTGTCCGCTTGGGCCAGTGGTTGCGATGTGCCAGAAAACCGACTTGTTAAGCATGTCGTTGTGGGATTCGGGAATTGTCATGGTTGGCTACAACACCGCGCCGGTCAAATTCATTTCGGACATGACCGGAACAGTCAGCGCTACGATTCACAGATTCTGCCCGGGTGGCGGAATAGGTAGACGCCGAGGGCTTAAACCCCTCTGGAGGGTTCGCTCTCCGTGTGGGTTCGAATCCCACCCCGGGCACCGCGGGCCAGGGGACTGGTCCGATTCAGCAAAGGCGAGCGCCACCCAATTCCGCGGGTACAGGCGCTCCAGCCCGCAATGGCCCATGCCTTGGTGGGTCATAGTGACGGGTCTAACACTGCATCGATGTCGGCTCGAAGGGCCTGAAGATCCAGGGGCGGCAGGTGGGCCCGACGGGCGATGAGTTCTGCGGTGGCCAGCGGTGGCTTTGGCAGGGGTCGGAGTTCGGCTACTGGCTTTCCGCTTCGGGTGATCGTTACGCTCTCGCCGCGTGTAACCCGGTCGATGATTTGGCCACCGCGGTTGCGGAGATCTCGGATTGATACGTTCGGCATGGGCAAGAGGTCTACCACCAGTGATACAGAAAGTCGAGAAACGATTCCCTCGAAGTCTCGCCTGGCTCGGCGCGGCAGAGAGGTCTACGCGACGACCTCAGGGCCAAGAGTGGATAGCAGGGGCTGCCGGGCCAGTGCGGTGGCCAGCGCCGTGAGGTCTACGGGGTCGCCGGTCAGCGTCGTCAAGCGCCTGTTCGCTAAGCCACGCCCCATGATGTCGAACACTTGACGCCGGTCGAAACTTGACCGTACGAAGGCTGGGGTAAGCGGCTAGAGCAAGGTGGTTTCGCGGTCTTTGATCAGGAGGAACAGGGCGTAGTTGGCGACGTCGAATAGTTGATCCTCGATTGCCGCGCTGGTGTCTTCCTTGGCTTTGCTCAGCGATTCGATGCGGACCGTGCGAGACAAGATCTCGTCGATCATGGTGCCAGAGCTCAGTTGGCGCCAGGCCTCGCCGTAGTCGTGGTTCTTCTTTGCCAGGAGAGCCAGGACCTCTCCAGTAATCCGGTCGTATGAATCTTGGGCCGCCTCAGGAGTTTCCCAGGCAGACGGACCGTCTACCGAAGCGGGGCCGTCACGGTGTTTCGCTATTGCCAGCACGGCGTAGCTGAAGATGCCCGCCAAGTCTTCCTGAACACTGTCGCCAACAAGGTTCGCCTTCGTCTCCTGAATCGTTCGGATTCGCTTGGCCTTGATAAAGATCTTCTCAACTAGAGAACTGAATCTGAACACAGCCAAGCTTGGCCCGTACTGAGCCCTCTTCATTGCCTGAGTTCTGCCGGTCTGGGCCACCAAATCTTGGCACTGGTCAAGCGTGGTTCGTTCCTGCGCCGGGTCTTTGGCGGTCTCTTCGTCCATCGACCCCAAGCGTAGGGCCGTCGGGCCAGCCTCCACAGCTATCGCTTGCGTCGGGGCTCTCGCTCCAGCCGCTCCTTGATTTCGACCACCTTGGTTTGGGCTGTGTCAAGACGCGCTTTGGCGGTGTCGACGTGCTCTCTCACCGAGCTTCTGGCTCGGGCCACCCCGGCCCTGGCTGTCAGCACGGCGTTCACCTCGGCTCCAACCAGCATCACAACCGCCAGCACGTAAAAGAGGGTGATGCCAAGCAGCAGGGCCCCAACCGTTGACTGAACCTGGTTGCCCTGTGGCGCCAGCCGCACGTAGAGGGCGAACAGCTGGGTTGAAAGCGTCCAGCCGATCGCGGTGGCAACAGCTCCTGGCAGATCGAAACGCCACGGTGTGCGGTGGTTCGGGCCCAGGTGGAAAACCATCGAGGCCCACACCACCAAAACCCCCATGGTCACGGGCGCCAAGAGCAGCGCCGCGAACGAGCCGATCCTGGCCGACACAATCACCACTGTTGCGGCCGCGGTTGCCACCACCGCAATGGTGCCAATCCCAAGGCCCATGGCTACCAGGCGCACGTGCCACCAGCGCCGACTCTCCTCAACCGAGTAGACGTCGTCAAGGGCCCGAATGATGGCAGCGAAGCCCCTGCTTAGCGTGAAGACGGCAAACAGCGTTGTTATCCCGAGCACCCGGCTTTGATCTGCGGTGAAGAGGTCATCTATTGCTTCTTGAAGCGGCTGGGAATTCAAGAAGGTTCGGTCAACGAAGTTGTCGATGGCGCTGCGGAGATCATCGATCACGGTTGTGCCGAGGGCCCTCTCCAGCGGGCCGAGCGCGCTGATGAGGGCAAGCATCGCGGCCGGAACCGACACAACAACCCAGAAGGTGATGGCCGCCGCCAGGTCGCCGACGCGATCAGCCCGGTACTGCTGTACGACGTCTACCGAGAGGCGCCAAAGCCAACGAACTGCGGTCACCGTCAGGTCACATTGTCTGCGATTGCCTCGACCATGATGGCGATTTCTTCGTCGCTGATGATCAGAGGCGGGCAGATCCCAAGGGCGTTGCCCATTGGCCGAACAATCACCCCAGCGGTCAACATCTTGTCTCGGGTGGCAACTGCGTCTCGGTCAAGAACGGCGGCCCAGATGGCCCCAACGCCCCTGAAGTCCTCGATGATTCCGTCGGCCTTGAGAGCGGCCAAACCTTCGCTGAACCGCTGGCCAATGTGGTTGGCCCGCTCAACCAGCCCGTCTGACTCGATCAGGTTGATGTTTGCCACCGCAGCCGCTGCACAGGTGGGATGACCAGAGTAGGTGTAGCCGGTCATCAGTTTGAAGTCTGGTGCCTCCAACTCTTCAGACACTGCCCTTGCGAGGATTACTCCGCTGAGCGGGAGGTAACCCGAGGTGACACCTTTGGCGAAGGTGATCAGGTCGGGCTGAACGTTGTATGTCTGGCCGGCGAACCAGGAGCCGGTGCGACCAAAACCGCAAATCACCTCGTCGAAAATCAGCAAAGAATTGTGTTGGGTGCACAAGCGGCGAAGGCCTTCCAGATAGCCGTGTTCGGGCGGGAACACGCCCCCGGCGCCCTGCACGGGCTCGGTAACAACGGCCGCTATTTGAGGTCCGTGCTCTTTGAACACAGTAGCCGCCGCCTCGATGTCGTCTGCTGGCACTTCGATGAAGTGGGGGACGAGGTCGCCCCAGCCTTCCCGGTTTAGGGCGATTCCTTGAGCGCTGGTGCCACCCCAGTTCGTTCCGTGATAGCCGCGGGTGCGGCGCACGATGATCTGCTTTTCGCCGAGGCCTCGTCGTTGCTGAATCAGCCTGGCGATCTTGAGGGCGGTGTCTATGGCCTCAGACCCAGAGCTACCAAGGAACACCCTGCCGTCGGGATGGGGTGAAACGGAAGCGATCCGTTCAGCCGCCTCGGCGGCAACCGGATTGGTGAACGGATCAAAGACGTTGTAGGTGGTTAGCGATTCCATCTGCGCGGTGATGGCATCGGTGATCTCTTTGCGACCGTGGCCAACCTGGCACAGCCAAAGGCTGGCCAGACCGTCGATGTATTTCTTCCCCTGGTCATCAAAGACATGCACGCCTTCGCCCCGCACGATGTTGATGAAGTCAGACTCGGGTTTGGTCGGAAGCGAAAACGGGTGGAGGAGAGCGTCAGCCATGCGCCCACCGTAGGTCAGGGCGCTGGGGGATCACACCCCAAAGCCCGCCAAGCCGTGCTGGCTGAGCGCCTACCCGATATTGATTGTTGTGATGCCGCTGCGCCAGCTGAGGTTGCCTGCCGCGTCGAACGCTTTCACGTAGTAGCTGTAGGTGCCTGGGGCCAGCCCGCTGACGGTGACCGAGTTGGTTGCAGACGTTGCCACGATCTGGCCGTTTGCGCTGTTGTAGAGGTTGTAGCCGGTGACGCCGACGTTGTCGGTTGAGGGGTTCCAGGTGAAGTCGACGGAGTCTGCTCCCTGGGTAACCACTTG
>QIKW01000039.1 GCA_003231975.1 Acidimicrobiia bacterium | reverse complement strand
CCGGCGTTATTGATTCAGCCTTCGGCGGACGGTTCTTTCCCGCCCTCGTTTCCGGCAAGAAGGCTTCCCTTATGGGAGACCCGGCGGCCCTTCACTCCATCACATACGTGCCAGACTTCGGCGAGGCCATGGTTCGTGTTGGCGAAGATCCGGCCAGTTGGGGCAAAGCTTGGATCGCTCCCACCGCTCCCCCAAGACGCCAGCAAGAGATCGTTGCCGTGGCAGCCGAGGCGGCAGGTGTGAAACCACGCCACTCGACCATGGCACTTTGGAAGCTGAAACTTGGCGGTCTGTTCATTCCCGCAGCCAAGGAAACCGTTGAGATGTTGTATGAGTTCGAAGAAGACTTCGTTGTTGATTCTTCGGCTTTCCAGGAGCGCTTCCAGGTGCTTCCAACACCGCTGGACGAGGCAATCGGCCAAACTGTGGCCTGGTTCAAACAGAATCCGTAGACGACGATCTCGGCTTCAGCCTGCCGTCTTCCATTTCCAGAACCTGGTCGGCCAGGTCGAACGCAACCAACCGATGCGAGACGCAAAGCACGGTGATGCCCGCATCGGACAGGTTCTGCCACAGCAACTTCTCGGTCTCAACATCAAGCGCGCTTGACAGGTCATCAAGCACCAGCAGTTCGGGGCGGCGGGCCAGGGCTCTGGCGGTTGCCACCCGCTGACGTTGGCCGCCAGAGAGGCGAACACCCCGCGGCCCAATAAGGGTGTCTACCCCATCTGGCATTGCGGCAACATCAGCGGCAACAGCAGAGAGCTCAAGGGCCCAGTCCAGTTCAGCATCAGCCGAGCCAAGCACCACGTTGTCTCCCAGCGAGTCCGATATCAAGTTCGGAACTTGGGGCAGGAAAGCGGCCTGGGGAGGAGCGAAGAACTGGCCACGGTCTGCAACCTCCTGGCCGTTCCATGCCACCGTTCCTCCAACCGTTGCCCGGTGGGCCAGGCCAAGAACTGCCCGTAACAGAGTGGTTTTGCCTGAACCGACAGGGCCAGTGATCACGGTGAAGGAACCGCGCTTCAGCACTAGGTTGGCTCCACTTACAACCTCGACCCTCTCGGCTCCGTCCACCGCAGGGAACGAGACGGTCAGACCAGAAACACGCAACTGTTCCAGAGGGATCCTCGGCACCTCGGCAATCACTTCTGGCTGCGGGTCGGCCAGATCGATCGGAAGGTGGCGAGGGGCCGCGACGTTCGCGCCGTCCTGGCCTGCAACCAGGCGACGCATATTGTCAAGGGCCACAACACTCTGCTTGCGCCTGGCCAACATGCGACCCAACATTCGGGGCAGGAAGCCGAGGTAGCCAAGCAGCACAACGAACAACGCAAGGTCTGCTGTTGTGAGATTGCCAGCCGCCAAAGAACCCGCGCTAACCAGCAACATCACACCAAGGGCAACCTCGGCGAATCCGCTGCTGGTGGTTTGCAGGCTTTCCTCAAGCACACGGTCTCTCACTCCGGTGTACCTGCGACGCTCGGCCAGCTGACCAAGCTTGGCAAGAACGGGGGCATGGGCGTCGTTCAGTTTGATGGTGGTTGCCGCAGAAAGCACGTCACCCAGCTGCCCGGTGAAGGCAACGGTTGCCTCCCGGTCAAGCCGCCGATACCTCTTGATCCGATCATCAAGCAACTTGGTGAGGAGCACCACCACGGCCATCGGAACAAAGATCACCGCAGTAGCAACCCGGTCGATCGACCCCAGAAGAACTACCGCAATTATTGTGAAGGCCAGGCCGCCGGTAACGTCCAGCCAGGAATCTACGAAGTCTGCTACGTCTTCTGGGTCATCACGAAACGTAGACAGCGCTTCGCCGGCCGAAGCCACCGGGCGGCCAGCATCCTTGCCTCCGCTGACGACCTGGGCGTGCAGCATGTTGGCCCGCATCAGCCCTTGCATCAGCTCCCACGCTCTGATGAACCAGATGATTCCGTAGTAGATCGAGACGATCCGACCAAGCTCGGTGAGGATCAACAAGAAGGCGAAACCAATAGCGCGGCCAGTGTTCTGTGCCTCGATCGCACGCAGTGCACCTGCAACCACCAACCCGGTCAATACCGGGAAACAGAAGAAGATGGTGAACAGCAGCGTTCCCAGCCACAGGGGTTTTGGCTTGTGCTGGCTGATTCGCCAAGCCAGGCGCCACGTGCCAGGGGGCCGCCCCCTCATCGCTGCGCCTCAAGACCAAGGTCAAGCATCCGCCGGTACTCGCTGTTTGGATCAGCTTCAAGGCTGGCACGGTTGCCGTGCTCAAGAATGCGGCCGCCGTCGATCACAACGATCTCGTCAACCGAATGCAGGGTTGACAGCCGATGAGCAACGATCAAAGCGGTGCGGCCTTGGGTCAGTTCGGCTAGTGCGTCGTGCAGCCTCTCTTCGGTTTTTGGATCAATGCGTGCTGTTGCTTCGTCAAGAACTATGAGATCTGGATCTCGCAACCAAATTCTGGCCATCGAGAGCAGCTGCTCCTCACCAGCCGACAAGCTCAGTTCGTCTCCCCCGAGGCGACGGTGAATCCCACCGGCAACAAGCTTTGCAAGGCCGGCCCTGGTGAGCGCGTCCACAACGCGGTCGTCGCTTACCGAGGCGTCGAACAGGGTGACGTTCTCTCTCACCGAGCCCGCCAACAGATGCACTTCCTGAGGGATCATTGCCACCCGAGAGCGAAGTTCGCCCAAAGGAAGGTCTTGAATCGGAACGCCACCAAGCAACAGCTGACCTTCGGTTGCGTCGGCCAGGCGGAGCACCAGGCGGGCCAGAGTGGTTTTTCCTCCCCCGGTGCGCCCAACGAGGCCAACGGTGCGGCCCGCAGGGATCGAGAGGTTGACCTTGGTGAGAATCGGGTCTCCGTCTCCATAGTGAAAGCCGAGCCCCACGCACTCAACGGAAAGGGCGCCGGGGGGCGGCGAGGCTGAGCCGTTGTCGGCCAATGCAGAGCGGGTTGCCTGCAATTCGCCAACCCGCACCATTGCGCCGCTGGCCTTCTGAATCACATCGAAGTCATCGACAAGATCTTCCAACGGGCGCCGCAGCATTAGGGCGTACTGGACAAGCAATAGCGTGGTGCCAAGCGAGATGGCTCCGGCTTGGAGGAACCAGGCAGAGCCACCAAGAGCAATTGCCACACCAACAATCAGAGTGAGTTGAACGCGAGCCCAGAACGCGATGAACGCCTTTTCAGATCTCATCGACGCAGCCAAGACCTCTGTGTTGTCTTGGATGAAGCGCCACATCACGTGGGGGCCTGCTCGGTTCGACCTGAGGTCTTCGCCTGCTGTTAGCCGCTCTTCGATTCCTCCGTACATCTTGGCGTGTGCTGCCATCTCGGTGACCGTCTCACCAACTGCCCTATCCCGGGTTCGCCCGGCAATCCAACCCGCTATTAGCGCATACACCGCGAACCCCAGGCCCAGTCGCCAGTTCAGAACGGTTAGCACAACAACCATTCCAAGAACCAGAAGCAACGCGCTTACTGCCTTGGCAACGATCTTGCTTAGGAAGTCTGAGACCGACGTGATGTCTCCGTCGATCCGCTGGATCAACTCGCCGGGAGAGTGGGTGCGGTGAAATTCCAGATCCAACGACAGCACGTGTTCGGCTAGCTCGAGGCGGAGACGGTTGGCTGTATTCCAGGCGGTTACCGTTGCCAGCCAAGTAACGAACACGGCCAGGAACTGCGAAGCAATCGCAATCACCAAATATGCGGTTGCGGGGCCAACAACATCTGCGGTTGAGGCTGAGCCCGAGGCGGCTAGGTCTACAACTCGCCTAACCAGCAGAGGGCCGGCCAGGGGCAGGCTGGCCCCAACGGTTAAAACAAGGGCCAGGCGGATGTATGTACGCACCTCGGCCCTAACCAACCGGGCCAATGCGCGCCAGTGTTCGCCTGAGGCTGCCATGGCGCTCATTCTTACCCCTGGCGCTGGCGCCGTCACCTGAATTTAGACCCGCCGCCCTTCGACCGCGGACGGTTGCCGCTCGAAGTCGGATCCTGGCGTCACGCGAAGCAGGGGGGTCCTTCCGCTCGGCGCAGAACGCGCCAACCTGGGGAAGTGCTCGCAGGCTGCCTTATCGGTGGGCAGAATCCTCGAAGGCTGCCTCACTGGCGGGAAGAATCTGTACCTTCTCGTCGGGTCCGACTACGACTACGACGATCTTTCTGCCGAGCGCCCGAGCATACCGTTGAACGGTGCTTAGGTACACGTCATCGCCCTCACCCTCTAGCTCAGAGATGGTTGACTGAGTAACCCGCATCGACTTGGCTACATCTCTTTGCCGAAGCTCCGAGCACTCCCTGACCTCCCTTAGGCTCCTGAGCACGGCCTGACGGTCAACCGTGTCCTGGTACATTCCGGCCAAATACTCGTCTTGAACGAGATCACTCATCAGCTCATCAGCAGAGGTTCCTCGGTAGTCGTCCTTCTCAGTCATGGTCCGCGATTCCTGTTGGCTTGGTCCTGGCCCATTTATCGGCCTAGGCCGATATTTCTTGAGCCAAACTATACCACGGAACTCCCCTGAGACGCATTCGTTTGCCTAGCCTAAGGCGAATCAGCCCCTAGATTCTCGGTAGATTCTCAGCCGATCATCAATAGCAGCAATGATGTCACGAGGGGTCTTTTTCCCCTTCTTTGACTTTTTCTCAAAGACCTTTAGGGCGACTCCACGGCCATTGTCATCTAAGAACACTATTCGAAACGTACGACCCCGCCACCGATACTTGAACGCCCATAGCCCTTTGTGTTTGGTATCACGAAATGGGGCCAACCCTTTTCCAAGTTCCTGCCCGTCCGTCCATCCTTCGATTCGCGTGAGCATGCCTACTCGGACCTGGTCCGGCAAGGAACTAAACTCCTTGTCGCAGACCGGGTGATTGGATCTCTGATTAAAGAACTCAAACGAACGGGGCATCTTACACACCCTACACCACAATCCCGGGGACAACAAAGGCTGATTGAACCGGTCGGTCGTTCCGTCGGTGCTGCAGCTGTTTGGTGTCCGGTTCTTTGGTGGCGCGAACTGTCAGGCTAGGTATTTTAGAGTCATAGGGGTGCAGGGGCACGTAGGATGAGCCGGGCACACCTTTGCTCAAGCTTCAGTTGCGGCTGCCGGCATCGCCATGCGCCTGACAGACCCTCACCGACACTTGGGACCAGTCTGGTTTCGATATGCGCAGTCGTGGAGCGGATTTCCTGTTAGGTGACCCGGACCAGAAGTTTGCACAGCTTCATCGAAGATGATCCATCTCGACTCGCTCGATCAATGTCGGTGGAGGAGTTTGAAGGGCTGAGGCAATCCTGGTTGCTGCTGAAGAGCTAGTCGTGCTACCTCAGGGGCATGGAGAGTGTTGTAGTTGCGGTTCGAGGTGCAACTGAAACATAAAGTATAGAAAAGGGAAGCTTCGCGGCCGCCACCGATGAACGAGCGTCTGGAAGTTCCGAGCCTCTTCACTGATTCCGCTCCAAACCAGCTCATATTCCAGCAGCCCCTGCTCCGCTAGCACCACATGCGGCCCGCCGTCGCTTCTGTACCAAATATCAGCGTCTCCTCTTCGTGCAAGCGCTATCTGTCATACAGATCAACTACAATGTCAGTAGTCGATGCCCTTTTTGGCAACGATCCCGCTGTCGAATGCGTGCTTGATCGATCTCATCTCGGTGGCTGTATCTGCCACGTCAATCACTTCACTTGCCATGTCTCGCCCGGTCAGCACAAGGTTCACATGGTCTGGCCTTGCCTTGATTGTGTTTGCCACCTCGGTGGGGTCGATCCAGCCCCAGGTCATTGCGTAGCTGACCTCGTCAAGAAGAATCAGTTTGTGTTTTCCTGCCGTGATCAGTTCGGCGGAAAGAGCCCAGGCGCCTTTGGCCTTCGCCGCGCTTTCGTCGATGTCGGCTGAGTCCCAGGTGAATCCGTCTCCGGCGGCAAACCAGTCAACTCCAAGGGTGCGGGCCACTTTCTCCTCGCCTGTTTTCCAGTCGCCACTCTTTAGGAACTGCACAACGGCAACGGGCCACTCAAGCGCTACTGCCCTCAGCATCGTGCCAAAAGCCGCTGTGCTCTTACCCTTGCCGTCTCCGGTGTTCGCAAGCACAAGCGATGGGGCGCGAACAAGTTCAGACTTGTCTGGTGTTTCTGTTGGGATCGCACTTTCCTGGGGCTCGTCTACAGCATCGGTCATTCGAGCCTCCGAAGGATGGGCCGGGGTAAGCGTTGGTGGCAGGTTGCCAGCGTTTGCAGCCTCCACGGTATGGGCCCCCGCAGTACGGTGCAACGGTGGCCAGACTGCCAGATCCGCCGGTGAAGTTGCAGGTTCGGCTTTTGTCATTGCCAACCAGGGCATCGCTGGCGGCGGCACACGCCCCCGTAGCCAATGCCAATCGCCTGCTGGCAGTTCTTGGGTTGCAGTGGGAGGACGGGCTGGTTGGGTGGGGCGAATGCAGCGCACTGAACCGGGCAACCTATTCCTCTGAATCAGCCGCTGACAGCTTCGAGCGGCTGTCTGATTGGGTGAATGGCGGCCCTGAACCAGACGCCACTCGCTTGCCAATGACAGCGGCCGCGATTGAAATGGCCCATCTCGATGCCTACCTCCACCACGGGGGCCAGTCTCTGGCCAAGTTCCTTGGGGCCTCAACCTCCAAAGTCAAGGCTGGGGCAACCATTGGCTTGAGCTCCGACGAAGAGTCTCTCCGCGAAACTGAGGAGTTGTTGGCTCTTGGATTTGGTCGGATCAAAGTAAAGATCCAGCCGGGCCGCGCTGGGGGCCCCCGGCTTCTTCACGAGGCGTTTCCGGAGCTTGAGATTCAGGTCGACGGCAACGCATCTTTTGGAGCCGAACACCTTGGGGAGCTGACCGAACTTGGGAGTTTCGTCTCGGCAATTGAGCAGCCATTTCCTGTTAACCAGCCAGAGCTGGCGGCAGAGTTGGTGGAGGCAACCGCCGCACTTGTGATTGCGGATGAAGCCGTTGGCAATATTGCCGACGCGAAAGTTCTGTTGACGGTCGGCGCCCTTGGCGCAGTTGCTGTCAAGCCGCCGAGACTTGGCGGGCTTGGCCCCGCTGTCGAGATGCTCGATTGGTGCGCCCGAAATCAGGTTGGGGCGTCGGTGGGGGGCATGCTTGAGTGTGGGCTCGGGAGGCGGGCGCTGGCCGCAATTGCGGCTGTTGACGGGTTTACCGTTGTTGGTGACCTGTCGCCTGCTGGCCGGTGGCTCAGCAAGGACCCCTGGCCAGACCTCACCCTTGCCGACGGCTGGATTGAGGTGCCAGACCGGCCAGGTGTGGCACCCCCACCAGACCAGGAAATTCTGGACCGCTTCACGATTCGACTGACTGAACGAACTGCGTAACCAGTTCGGCCACCTCGGCCGGGCGCTCGGCGTGAACGGCGTGGCCGCCCGCTACTTGGGCGAACCGGCCGCTGGGCAGAGCGGCCGCTAGCCGCCTCCCAATCTGGCTGAACTTGGAATCCTGTGCGCCTGCCAACACCAGTGTTGGAA
>QIKW01000188.1 GCA_003231975.1 Acidimicrobiia bacterium | reverse complement strand
GCTTCGCCAGGATCGGATCGGAGCCGACCTGGGCGATTCTCTGACTGGCGAGGAGATTGATTGGCTCGATGCTGACCTCGGGTGATGTAGTGGAGTTGGATCTTGGGGTGTCGACGGGCAGAGAAGCGGGGTTTCGTCACCTTGTGTTAGTGGTGACTGCTCAGCGGGTTCTCGATCGGGAGCCGAGTGTTGTTCAGGTCGTGCCGCTCACCTCAACTGTTCGAGGTACGTGAGGTGCTGGGTCTGATTCTCGATGTCCCGGGGTGATGTCTGGGCAGGGGTGTCGTTCGGCTAGTGATTTGCTAGGACCCGGGTATCGAATCACAGCAACCAGAGCCCAGTCGCTGTCACCGATGACGTCATTCGCGGGGGTTCAATTGATGTCGAGGCGCTCGACTGGCTGGCCGGTGATTTGTGAGATCAGCTCGAAGTCTTTGTCGAGGTGAAGCACCGTTAGGTCAGCGAGCTTGGCAGCACACCGAATCCAGGGACGAATATCTATTGCTGCTCTGAATCGATACCGAAATGATTGCGCAACTGGTGGTGCACAACCATTTCACTGATTTCGAAGTGGCCGGCAAGCTCGCCGAGACGATCAGAGCTGATCCACCCTTGTTCGGTTTCATGGGGATCGATTAACTCCCTTAGACCGCTGGCTGGGGCTGTCAACTCTGCGGCGAAGGCTCGTTCGGCTCTTTGTGAAGAAGTTCCGCCTGAAGCTGAGACCAAGAAGGTGCCCTCCGAGCGCCGGGCCCGCCAAATACTCCGTGCGACCGAGAACTTACTTGGTTTCGTTGGCGAAACTATCTCAACGCGGTCTTTGGCCGGTGCCCCCACCGCAATGATTCCGCCCGATGTTTCGCCGTCCCGAACTGTGGAGTGCGAAATTTCGTCTAGCGGGATCACGTCGTCATGTTTGAGCTCTAGATAGTTTCTCAGGGCCTTGGCGTCCTGGTAGCCGACCGACCAAGGCTTCCGCGGGTCGGGCAGGTCCAGGAATTGAGGCCATTCTCTGATCGGATCAGGAGTGACTTTTCCGATTGCGCCCATCGTCCACTCAAGATCTTGTTCCAGTTTCGTGCTTGTGGTCGAAAGCAAGAAGTCCTTGAGAAGCTCGTCCGCCAATTTTCCTGAAGCGGAAAGAACCAACTCTGTGATCTCGTCTGTTAGCGACAATGGGTCGAGGCCCAACTGTGCAGCAGCCCGGCAGAACCGGACTTCGTCCTCGTCCAGTGAGCGGATGGCCTCCCATTCATCTTGCAGCGGAGTCGAGGTGAGATCGTTGCTCTTTAGTTGCTCAAGCACTGCCTCGATTGTTTTGGTGAACTCCTCCTTCAGTTGGGCTTTTGAAAGGATTGCTCTCCCTGACGCGATGAAACGAAGGCCCAGAGCCTGGTGTTCCCGCCAGCTTGCCTCTACGTTCTCTGAATCGACGGGCACCAGAACCAGATCGGGCCATGCCATGCCGTCTCCAACTGCGAGCAGGCGGTGGTGGGCCTGCCAGGAGTTTTGGACCTCGGCCGAAGAAGCGTGACGGTTCTCGACCAGAATCTTGGACGGTCTGTAGTTAGAGTCCAGCAGCCACCAGTTGAACGCGGCCCATTCGGCCAAGGGGTAGATCGATGTGTAGACCGCTGTGGCGGCATGGCCATCCTGTTCTGAGCGGGTGAGAATCCAGTCGTCTACTTTGAGGGTAAGTCTTGCCCAAGTCGCCTGGAGTTCTGGCGATGTCACGCCGGGTGCGGGTTCCCAGTCGATTCCAACAGCGAAGTGCGATCCACCTACAACCACTTGGGGCACTTCGATGCGTCGCTTCGAAGAGCCGGAGGACCAGCCGCCGATGGGTAGGTCTTGTGTTCAGGGGAGCCTACGTAGCTAGCCCGAACACTCAGGTCCTGAAGGTTGTGACCGGTCGGGTCGGCCTGAGTGCGACGGGGCGGCCGCCTTCTACGGGGGGATCTAACCACGCCAATACGTTAGCGGGATGAATGCAGGGCCCCGCTGGCGGGGCCTTGCTGAGCAGACCATTACGATAAGCTTTCCTTGGTGCAACTGGGGCACAGTTCGAGCGTCTTCAAGGTCCGCTGCTACTGCTTGGTCAACGTTGCAAGTACTTGGAGCGGAGTTCTTCACCAGAAAGGTAATCTCCGTCCCGGTATGCGGCTTGTGATTCGGCCAGCGAGGTGACAGCCTCGGGGTCTGACAGTAGATCCAGGGTGTCTTCCAATGATTGGAGTTCCTCGGGGCTGATCAAAACCGCGGCGATGCGTCCGTGGCGGGTAACAGTGATCCGGTCGTGGGTGTGTTCCACGCGGTCAACCATCTCGGACAATCTCGATTTCACGGTGGCGAGAGGCAATGGTTGGCCGGGAAAACGATCGCCTGGGGCCGCGAGAAAAAGCTGACCCTCACACGCTCACCTCGAAGCCCTGGATGCCGACTATCCCAACATGATGGTCGTGCAGTTCGCAGGCAATCTCGGCCCGCTTCAGAACCTGGGCCGGGCGATAGCTTTGTTCGAACGCTCGAAGAGATCGAAGCTGATGCAGTGATGCCGACCGCTATGAGAAATGATGTTGGCTCTGTTGAGGTTGAGGTTGTGGATCAGTTCTCGGTTCTTGGTCGGTTCGATCTTCGAACCTATCGAACGCCGGCAACGAGATCCCTGTTCAAAGGCCTTCATCATTCTTCGGCCCTCAAGCGGGCTGCGTTCAATCTGGCGGTATCGCCTGGCGGTAAGCGTTTCATTCGCCGGGAGCTGACTAGCGATGTCCTCATTTCTCATGCCTCCCTGGCCACCTCCCTCGGGCTGATCGGCTCTGCAACGACCGCTATTCACCATGCGAATCAATGGTCCCAGCCTGCACGCTCGTATCTTGTCCGCCTCGATTCCGCCCTGGTTCCGGTTGACTACACCAAGCTGTCAACCGCCCCAGAAGACGGCGATCGTTTCGACACCGAGGCCAAGAGCCTGCAAACCTGGGCCGATGGCGGTTGGCCCGGCCTTAAAGTCCCCAGCCTTGTTGGGCTTGACTGTTCCACCAACCACCGAACAATGACCACAGAGGCCCTGCCCTTGGGGCTCATGAACCTGAAGTTGGAAGAGGCGCTTCTCCTATGGTCCACCGCCTGCACGGCATTGCCGGTCCGGTCGATGCCGGTGGCCGAGCTTTCAGAAGACCTGCTAAACCGATCCCACTATCCCGCCCTAAGCGAACGACTTGCCGGATGCTTAGGCGAAGGTGGAACTACCGCCAGAACGATGCTTTCGCACGGCGACTTCACACTGGCCAACATCGCCAAGAACAGATCTCAGTATTTTGGCTTCGATTTCGAGTTCTCGTCGGCAACTGCGCCCTACCTGACGGACCCGATTCAACTCCTGGCCTCAGGGCGTCGGGCGCAGATTCAGCGTGTGGTTGAACGTATCAACGCAACCGACCAGGCACCAGAACGAAACGACTGGTTGTTGGCCTTGATGTTTCTCCTTTGCCGAAAGAACCAGAACATTGCGAAACGAGCCGACGAGATGGTTGGACACCTATGACCCAGTATCGAGACAACTTCACCAGTCAAGAAGCAGCGGCCAAGTATGACCAAGACGTTTACGCCGAGGGGTCGTACTCGGCTTTGCTGTCCGAGCTTGAATACCAACTGGTTGGTGAAGGCCTTGGCGAGGCCGGTCAGGGCCGGGGTACCCTTGATTTTGCGTGCGGCACTGGGCGTCTAACCCGAGCCATCCCCCCGCAGCACCACCCGGCGCACGGAATCGACATAAGCTCAGAAATGGTCGAGCGGGCTCGCCTGCAAGACAGCCAAGCCGAGTACCAAGTCTTGGATGTTCTGAACAGCACGGCGGTTGAGGCGGCGGCACTTGGCCGTTTTGATCGAGTGCTGGCCTTTCGGTTCATCCTCAACTCAGAACCACGTCAGAGCCTGGAGTGCCTCAGTGCCCTCAATCAACATTTTTGTGATTCTCAGACTGTCCTGTTGATCAACAATCACGGCAACCGGTACAGCCACAACATTGTGTCCTACTTGCTGGCTCGGTTTGGAATCCGGCCCGCTGGCGTCACCGGCAACACCCTTTCGCACAAAGCGGCCACACAATTGTTCAACCAGGCGGGGTTTGAGATTGTTGATCGGGTTGGGTACGGCCTGCTTGGTGGGCGACTAGGCATGAAGCTTGGGCCAGATGGTGTATCCCGCCTTGAGAAATCATTTCTTGGTCGATTCGGCTCGGGACTCATCGGAAGGCTCGCTGGTCACCAGCTCTACAAACTTCGTCAAGCGGCCCCCAACCGGGATTAGCTGCGGGTGAAAACGATTCCCGGCCCGCTCGGTGGTAGCGCGATGATCCGGCGGATCCGAGGGTTGGGCGGCATAGCCGCTGTTGGCGAACAGCTTGCCTACAGCGCCAGCAACATCGCGCTGATTGCCCTGGGGGTTAGAGCCCTTGGCGCTGGTGATGCGTCCCGGTTTGCCCTATTGACAATTTTCCTTCAGGTTGGGGTTTCGTTGGCCCGGTCGGGCTTGGGCTTGATCGTGCTGATCCAGCGACCTCAGCCAACGGCAAGGGCCGTTGTGAGTGATGCTGTTGTGGTTGGGGCAGTGGCAGGGGCTGTTTGTTTTCTTGCCGCAAACTTTCTGGGCTTTGGCATTGGGGTTCAGCTTGGTTTTGCGGTGGCGGCTTTGCTGGCCGTTGTTCAGGATTCGCTCCGTCACATTCTGTTTGTGAATTCCAGATGGGGGCGGGTCACGGCCGCGTCTGTGACCTGGTTGGTGGTGATGGTTGTGACCTATGTGTTACTTGGCGGAACACTTGACCCGGCAGCCTTGGCGGTCATCAGTTGGGGAGTGGGCTGTGGAGCAGCGCTGCTTGTGGCAGACCCTCCATCGCTTAGAGCTTTCATGCCGACAACGAAGGAATCTTTGCTAGCGCAATCTTGGGCAAAGTCTCGCCACCTTGTGATTGAGCAGGCAATGTCGTTGGCTGCGCCAGGTCTCACGCTGCTGGTTGCGGGGATCTGGCTGGGTCAACAGCAGTCGGGTGAGCTACGTGTAGCAATGGCCGCCGTCGCCCCGGCAGCCGTCGTACTGCAGGGCGTCACCACCTTTCTCACCCCAAAGTACTCAACGGCAGTCCAAGACGGTGGGGACAAGCGTTCAATTGCGGCGCAGGGAACCGTGGCCGGGATCGTTACGGCTCTTGTAGCAGCCAGCACCCTGGTTGTGTATCTGGTGATCGGCAGACAGGTCGGTTCCCTCGTGTTCGGTGAGATTTGGTCTTCTGCCCACTCGCTGGGGGCAATAGCGCTTTTGCCGATGATCGTTGCCGCCACCAGAGTGGGTTGGATCGCCTTCATGCGTGCAATCGCAGCGCTGGCGCTATTGCGGAAGGCACGCCAGAACGACCTGGTAATTCAGGTAACCGCAACACTTGTTGGAAGTGCGTTCGGGCCGACTGGTTTCCTGTACGGCGTCTTAGTCGGTGCTCTTTTGAGTAACCGCTTTGTGTGGCGCCGAAGTATCGCTCGCTCTACTTAGGACTAGATTGTGAACTCAAAGAACAAGACCGGCATTTCAGCCCCCACATATAACAGGTCCCCCCGCCTTCCTCGCATGGGCCCGCGCAGTCAGCGGTTGGCGGTCAACGCCGCCACAGCCTTGGCGTGGCCGTTGCCGGAGTATCGGTCGCTAACCAGAAGTTGCGGAATGATTGCTTCTGCTGTGCCTGCTGAGCGGCAGGCCTCGGCCACCATCGCTCCTTCTGGCGCGCCCCTGACCTTCGAGGCCAAAGATCCGTATTGGATGAGAATCGTTTCCCCCTTGTTCCAATACGAGCCAGACATCATGAACTGCGCCTTGGGGGCCGCATCGCGCGGATTCAACACCTTTGTGGACGGCGGCGCCAATATCGGGTTTTGGTCGGTTGCACTCAGCGACACCTTCCCCTCGGTTCTGTCGATTGAGGCAACCCAGCACAATCACGAGCAACTTGTGCTGAACACAGCAAAGCTAGAATCGGTAACCGTGCACTACCGGGCACTTTGGAACGCGTCGGGCCACTCGGTTTCCATGACCGTTCCGGTAGCCAATCACCCTGCCGCCCATGTGGCTGAGTTGGGCGCTGGCGAGGCGCCAGCTGAGGCGACTGTTGAGACAGTAACTCTGGACGATCTGTTGGGCAACGTAAGCTCAGCGGGCCTGGCCAGAACGCTCATCAAATTGGACATCGAGGGAGCCGAGACTCGAGCTCTTGAGGGAGCATCGCGGGTCCTGGCCGCCGGGGCCGCCGTCATCCTGGAAGACCACGCGAAGGATTTAGATTGCATCTCCTTCCAGTCGGCCCAGAGACTTGTTCCTGAGGCAACGATCGCCTTTCTAACCCGAGGTGGCGCGGTCGAGATCAAGTCTGTGAAGGAGCTCTTGAGCCTGAAGCGCCAGAAAGGAACCGGCTACAACATCCTGGCCGTTTCGTCTCAGAGCACACACGGCTTAAGCCTCATGTCCGACCTGATTGGTTCAAACAATGAAAGCTTTCAGCAGAGGGTCTGGCGCCTCACCGGCCGCCTCCTTTGAGCCAAGGGGGTGATGATCGGCGGGATGTCATGAACTGTGAAAGTCGGCCCGTTGGTGTAGGAATGAAACCAGCTTGAGTGCGTGGTCTTCCCAACTGACCGGCCACTCCCAGAACTTCTTGGTGTCGCCTGCATCGTTGATCAGCCCAGTCAGTAACCCGCTGTCTCCAACGGGGAAGAAGTCAGCGTTTGTGGTTGCCACCTCATGGTGGGGATCAATGCTGCTGAGGATGAGTGGGCAGCCAACAGCGCCTGCTTCGGCCAGGGTAAGGGGGTGGGCCTCGGCCTCGCTGGCTGAGACGAGGCAAACCGCGTTCTGGAAAAGCCACGACACCTCGGCCTGATCAACGACCACGTTGAGAAAACGAATTGTGGAGCGAACCTCGGGCGGTAGGTCCGACGTTAGTGCCGATTTGCGTTCGTCTGAGACGTGGCCTGCCACCACCAATTCGTGGCTCTCGGCCCGCCGAGACGCCGCCCAGGCTTGCACAATGTCCCCCAGTCGTTTGTGCGGATAGTCGTGGCCCAATACGAGGAAGAATGGCTTCGCTCCTGGGCTGTTCGCAGGCTCAACCGCCGCTGGCGGGTTAGCGGTGAATCCAGAAGGAATGACCTTTACGTTTTCCCTTTCCGACACGCTCGGGTCGCCATCGATGCGACGCTGGAGGCTGTTCGAGATCACAACGACAGCGCCAGCAGATGAAAAAGAGCGGTGGCACAGTCGCCTTTCGATTCGACCTCGTCGGGAGAGGCTGGCCGACCCGAAATAGATCGAGTTTTGGAGCACCAGAACAGATCGCTTCGACCCATACAGAACCGGCGAGAAGTTGCCTGGGCAATAGAGAACGGCGTTTCGATTCAACATAGGCATCAGCAATTGCTCGTAGGCGAGACGCATTCCAGCGCCCCTGACCGGTACTACCCTCACCACGTCTGGCTCAAAGGCCTCAAGCATTTGGCCCGCGTTCAATGGTGATGCCAAAACGGTCAAACGTTCGGCCCCAACAAGCTGCTTAGCCAGTTCAGGAACTACACCAAGGAAGTAGCTCAGCCCCCCGCCCGGGCGACAGGACAAGCCGTTCGCAACGACGTGCATGGAATCCATGGCCTAAAAGTATCCAAAGGCCACAACTCTTGCGTCCATCTATAGCTCCTCATCATGCGTGGTCGCTGCCCTGCCCTCCCCTAGCCCGTGCCGGTTCTGGTGGGTTGATTCTGTTTGGGAAGGTGGTGGTCCCAACCATTCAGACAGGGGCCGGGTCGAGGTTTTGTTAAACTTCGGCGCGACTAGAAGTGTGCTGCTGTGTTGTTCAGTGGCAAAGACGCAAGTCCCGGAGTGCCAGTCCGAGGAACGCC
>QIKW01000046.1 GCA_003231975.1 Acidimicrobiia bacterium | reverse complement strand
CCTCGATCACAGTGATCGCGTCGCGGCTGTTCGCCGGGACAAGACCGGCCTCGAACACAGCATCCAACCCAGAATCAACCGCCTCAAAAGCAGCCCCCAGCTTCGTGTCCAACACCCCCGACTCCATACCAACCACACTAACCAAGGGGTGTGACACTCCTGGGCTCAGCTGTTGGTGGCACCAGCGAGCCCGAGGGCTTCGATGACCAGGGCGATGTGGGACTCTTTGCAGCGTTCGAAGGCGCCCTCAATGTGGTCGCCCGATTCGTCGATCGTGAAGAGACCGCCTTCGTCGAACGTCACCTCGGCGCTGGTTGACTGGGCAATACACTCGCCCCACGTTCGCAGTGCTGAGCGGTACTCATCCTCGGTTACGATCCCGTCGGCCAAGATCGCGGCCTGTTCGATCGACTCGCCTCCCTTGGCCAGCTCTTGAAGCTCGATGAGGCGCTCGTTCCGACAGGTGGTGTCTCGGGCGCAGAGGTTCCAGGGTTTGGGGCTAAGCAGGTCGGAGCCTTGCGCTGTTTTGATGTCGCCAGCAGTGGTTGTCGAGCGGACCGAGAACGGAGGGAACGGTAGGGATCGATCGTCGATTGAGTCGAATGAGACTCCCCACCATCCATCATCAATCTGCCCGCCGTAGTCACCGTCAGGCCGGCCCACTTCGATCGTGTCGATGCCGGGTCCGACCTGGCCGCCGACGTAGGTGCGATCCTTGAGTTCGACTGCGAAGAGCACGCTTACATCTTCTGAAGACGCCAAGGGCAGGTGGGTGCCAGCTAGCGAGACCACTCGGAACCATTCGCCGTTGTCTCGTTGAGCCAGTCCGCAGGCCACATGCAGAGCACCCGACGAGATGATGAGAGGTACTTGCCCGCTGTTCGGCTCCCCGAACATGTGCAGGGTGCCGGTGGCCGCGAGTTCATCCAGGTCATACCCGCTATCGATATCAAGGCAGAGATCAACAACCATCGCCCGCTCCAACGCCGCTCCGAGGCCGGCTGGCGCCACGTCGGTCGATGAGCGCCCGCGAACAAGTCCGACGGCCCCAACCGACGCCAACAGGATCACTGCGACGAGGGCAAGCCTGGGCCGAAGCCCTGTCTCCATGGTCGGGGACCGACGGCCCCGGACCTCGATCGGGTCGATGGCACCCGTCTCTATCGTCCGATCTTGTGAGTACCAGGAGAGGACCTCTCGAAGCGCCTCCGTTACGCCCTGGTCAGTATCGATGTTCATGCCAAAAGCTCCTTTCGTAATGCCTTCAAACCACGTCGGGAGTGAGAACGAACAGTGGAGTCCCGATAGCCGAGGGTCTCTGCGGTCTCACGGACCGACAGTCCCTCCAAGAAGCGCAGGACGATCACCGTCCGCTGATTCCACGTCAGACCCATCAACACGTCTCTGAACTCGATCAGCTGAACTGGTGCGTCGATGGGGGGCGGGTCAAGGCGATGATTTTCCGCGACCCGCCGACGCCGAAGAACCCCGTAGGCCCCGTTTATCACCGACCGGCGGACGTATGCACCGACGTTCTCGATCTCGGTGAGACGAGTCGCGGCCCCGAGGAAAGCATCGTGAACCACTTCCTCAGCCTCTGAACGGCGCCCGAGTAGCACGGCCGCTAGCCCAACCAGGGACTCGAACGAGGAGCTATACACAGCCTGTAGCTCAGCGGGCCAACCGCTGGCGGATCCTTCTGTTGTGATCTCAGGCGTAGATCGTTCCATCATCTACTTGACGCGCCAGAAGGCCTTCACGTTGCACCCTACGCCCAATTGCCCACGGTCGGGCACGCCCTGCTCACAGGGATTCTGCGGCGGCCCGATGCTTCATCTGTTGAACTGACATAGACAATCCCGGGCATATCCGCCTAGATCCTTCGCGGTCAGGATGGACTAAAAAGGAACTGATTCTCGCCCCGGTCAGCGCCGCCGCCCGACCGGGGCGGGAGTCACTACTTTGTTGGCCTGGCGCCTAGCATCGGTGGCCATGGAAGAACGCCTGCTGCAACTCTGCGACGATCTGTTAGCGACCCACGACCCCGCCGATACTCCGGTTGCAGAATTCCTGGGCACCCAGTTCGACATGGGCCTCGGCTGGGTTCAGTTCCCTGAGGGCCAAGGGGGCTTGGGGCTTGCTCCTTCCCTGCAAACTCTTGTGAACTCCCGCCTTGACAAGGCTGGCGCACCCAACCCCTACTTTCGCAACCCCATTGGATACGGCATGGGCGCGCCAACCGTGGTTACTCACGGCTCAGATCAGCAGAAGGCTCGCTACCTGCGCCCCCTGTTCACCGGCGAAGAGATCTGGTGCCAGCTGTTCTCAGAACCAGGGGCAGGCTCAGATGTTGCCGGGCTTGCCTGCAAGGCGGTGCGAGACGGAGACGAGTGGGTCATCAACGGCCAGAAGGTGTGGACCACCTTGGCCCACCTCTCCCGCTGGGGAATGCTCGTTGCCCGCTCCGACCCCCAGAAACCAAAACACAAGGGGCTCACCTACTTCGTTGTCGACATGCACCAACCAGGTGTTGACGTTCGCCCGCTGCGCCAGCTAACAGGCGAGGCTGAGTTCAACGAGGTCTACTTCACAGACGCCACCATTCCGGACTCAGAGCGACTGGGCGACGTTGGCGACGGCTGGCGAGTGTCGTTGACGACGTTGATGAACGAGCGAGTCTCGATCGGTGGAACAATCCCGGCGAAAGGCTCTGGCGCAATCGCCTTTGCCCGCCAAACTTATGAGCGTTTGGATAACCCAACACCACCCCAGCGAGATGAGCTGGCGAAGCTGTGGATTAGGGCCGAAGTTCACCGCCTCACCAACATCAGGGCTTCGCAGAACAGGCGGGCTGGCGTGCCTGGGCCCGAAGGCTCGGTCGGCAAAACGGCGTCGGCTGATCTGAACAAAGACGTGTATGCGTTCACCATGAACCTGCTGGGAGCCGAAGGAATGCTGTATGGCAGCTACGAGCTGGAACCCCCGGCGACCGCAATGGCGTTTTCGTTCCTCCAGAAAGCGTTCTTGCGCAGCCGGGCCAACAGCATCGAGGGAGGCACCACCGAAGTGATGAAGAACATCCTTGGCGAGCGAGTGCTCGGCCTCCCTGGCGACGTGCGAACCGACAAAGAACTGCCCTGGATAGACGTGCCCCGAAGTTAAGGGCAGAGCTAGCGCAGCACCAGCTCTGGGGTGTTCCTGAGGTGGCCGATGTCGTTAAGGCTGACAACCGAGCGGGGGCCCGAAGAGGCAACCATGAACCGGTTGATGCTGGTGTAGTCGGGGGCAAAGAACATCTGCCTCCCGATGCCTAGAACGTCGGCGGCCCAGGCGTTTATCACCCCACCGTGGCAAACAACCGCAACCCGCTTGCCTCGGTTCTCTGCACAGATCTTGTGCAGCGCGTCAATCACCTCAATATGGAACGCGTCGCGAGGCGTTGCCTGATGCTCGGCCAGCCAAGCCCGCCACGCTTCCTTGTCGGCCTTCAGGTCTTCCATCGGGATGTAATGGCCCGCTCCATCGTCGAACTCTCGCACGCCTGCCACGACGGTTGGCTCCATGCTTAACGCCCGCTCAAGCGGGTGGGCCGTCTGGCGGGCCCGCTGCATCGGGCTGACATAGATGGCGTCAATAGGTTCGTCGCTCAGCCAATCGGCCATGGCCTCGGCCTGGCTGTGGCCTGCGTCTGTCAGTTCCGGGTCGGCCACGCCATCGGCGCCTTCCACTCGAACAGGGCGGCCATGACGGATAATGATCAGCTCCATAGAGCGGCGACGCTAGCCTTGTCTACCGTGAACCGACGAACAAAGATCATCGCAACCATCGGGCCTGCTTCAGAAGACGAGGCCACCCTTAAGGACATGATCGAAGCCGGGATGAACGTTGCCAGGCTGAACTTATCTCACGGAACTTTGGAAGAGTCGCTGGAGCTGTTCCGCCGCGTCCGTTTCGTAAGCGAATCGGCCGGTAGACCAATTGGAATTATGGCCGATCTCCCTGGCCCCAAGGTGCGAGTTGGGGCCTTTGCCGGGCCAACGGAGCTAGCGGTTGGTTCTGAGCTGTTCCTGGAACCGGGCAACGAGCGCTCAACCGCGGATCGTCTCCAGGTCGACTACGAAAGCCTTCTCACCGACATTGAACTGGGAGACCGCCTCACAATGGGCGACGGCTCCATCGTTCTTGAGGTTACAGCCAACACAGGAAACGAACTGGAAGCTCGCGTGCTGTTCGGCGGCACAACTCAGGGGCGGCCGGGGCTCCACGTTCCCTCAGATCGGCTCCGGATCAAAACCCCAACCCCGGAAGATCTGCGTCTGGCCGATGCCTTTGTCGACAAGGGGGTCGACTTCATAGCGGTCTCGTTTGTTCGATCTGCCCACGACATTCGCCGCGTTGGCCTCGAGCCCGCTCCTCGCGGCCCACTGGTGATCGCCAAGATCGAAACCAGGGCAGCGGTTGAGAACCTTGAAGGGATCATTGCTGCTTCCGGGGCTGTGATGGTGGCCAGGGGAGATCTTGGCTCCGAGATGCCAATTGAAGAGCTGCCCCATCTCCAGAAAGAGATCATCTCGCGCTGTATCGCTCTTGGTAGGCCCGCAATCACCGCAACGCAGATGCTGGAAAGCATGACAACCGCGCCAATGCCAACCAGGGCCGAGGCTTCAGATGTTGCCAACGCAGTGTTCGACGGAACCAGCGCTGTGATGCTCTCCGGGGAAACGGCGATCGGGCGCGACCCTGCCCATGTTGTGGCAACCATGGCCCGCATTGCGTCGCGGGCCGACGACGAGTTCGACTACGAAGGGTGGGCCCACCAGATTCGTCGAGACAGGCTGAGCGAACCACAAAGCCAAGACGCGGCGGTAACCGACGTGATGACAATGGCAACCTGGCGGGCAGCTTCTGAGATGGGCGTAAAAACAATCATGTGCATCTCGCGCTCGGGCTTCACGGTTCGCGCCATCGCCCGGTTCCGGCCGCAGGCCAAGATCCTCGGTTTCAGCCCCGAAGAGCGAACCATCCGCCAGCTCACAATGAGTTGGGGAGCCACCCCAATCCCGATTGATCGCATCGAAGACAACGCCGAGAGTGTGCGCCATGTTCTTGAGCTGGCCGAGAGCCAGGGGCACATTCGGCGGGGCGAGATTGTGGCTGTTCTTGGGGGCAGCTCGGCTACCGTTGGCGCCACCGATACTCTGCGACTTGTGAGGTGCCCCTAATGACTGAGATTGGAATCCACCGCGGCGGTCCGCCAGAAACCGTTCTGCCCGAAGCCGAACCGGCCGCGGTCGACGCGTTGGCAAAGGCTCTTGAATTAGCCGACGTTGATCAGCGGCGAGAAGCTATCTCGGCAGTCGTTGCCGACCATCCCAAGTTCCTTGACGGCTGGGCCAGGCTTGGCGAGTTAGGCCGTCACCCGATCGAGCGGTATGCCGCCTTTCGGGTTGGCTACCACCGAGGTCTCGACACAGCCCGCCAAAGCGGCTGGCGGGGCAGCGGCTACATCCGGTGGGAAAACCCAACCAACCGAGGCTTTCTCAGAGCGGTTGCCGGTCTTCAGGCTGCCGCGGCCGAAATTGGTGAGGCGGATGAAGAGCTGCGCTGCTCTCAATTCCTCCGCCAGCTGGACCCAACGTGGCCGCCGCCGGAATTCAACTGATTGGCGCCATCCTCACCGGGGGAGCCAGCACGCGGTTCGGCTCCGACAAAGCTGCACAGGTTGGCCCCTCGGTTCTTGACGCGATGCGCGCCGCAGGGGTGGATCCCATAGTTGCGGTTGGCGGAGATCCCGGCGCTCTGCCCATTCCAACCCTTGCCGACCGCTATCCCGGAGAGGGCCCACTTGGCGGGCTGGCCACCGTGCTGAGATACGCCAGAACGGGCTGGGTCCTCACCGTTCCATGCGATCATCCCCTGCTGCAAGCAGAGCACCTTTTGCCGCTGGTCGATGGCATTCAGGGCCTTGCGCCTGATCGGGCGCTTGTTGGCGAAGTTGACGGAGAGCCAAAGCCCGGCCTGGCGTGCTGGCCTGCTGGGTGGGCCTCAGCTGTTGCCGAGCAGATCCGCAAGGGCGAGCGACGTTATCGATCAATCCTGAACGTTGGCGAATGGGACGGCGTTGCGGTGGACGCCCTGGCCCTGGAAGACGCCGACGATCCGGCCCAGTTGGCCCGCCTGCTTCAGCGGCTGCCACCTGATCAACACGATTGACCGGGCCCTCTTCTGGGGCGAACAAACTTTGTGGCCCTATGGTGTGCCCCAATGCCGAAGCTCATCGTCGACCAATCCGAATTTCTTGATGTCGTCGAAACCCTCGCCTCAGTCGACAGGTATGCGCTCGACACCGAGTTCCACCGGGAGCGCACCTACTACCCGCAAGTAGCGCTGGTGCAGATTGCCTGGGCGAACACAACGGTGTTGATAGATCCGCTTGCGGTCAACCTTGAACCCTTGGCCCGCGTGCTTGACGGGCCGGGGCTGTGCATTGTTCATGCCGGAGTGCAGGACTTGGAGGTCCTAGACCTGGCCTGCGGAACGATCCCGGCGCAGCTCTTCGACACCCAGATCGCCGCGGGGTTCCTTGGTGTTGCCAGCGGCTCACTGGCGACGTTGCTGGATCGGTTCCTGGATATTCATCTCACCAAGGGAGACCGTCTGACCGACTGGCTCAGGCGGCCGCTCACTAATGATCAGCTGGTGTACGCCGCCGGAGATGTGGATCACCTGCTTGAGTTGACCAGCACGCTGGAAGCCCAGCTTGAAGCAATGAGCCGCTTGGGTTGGGCTCAGGAAGAGTCTGAGTTGTTGCGAGGCAAGCCTCGCAATCGCAGGCCCCCTGCCGAGGCGGTAACCAGAATCAAAGAAGCCCGATCGCTAAAGGGTCAGGCCCTTCGGGTTGCCACCGCAGTTGCAACCTGGCGCGAAATTCGGGCCGCAACCCTTGATATTCCGATCCGTCAGGTGCTGCCAGACATAGCAGTTGTTGCCGCAGCCCAGCAGCGGCCGAATAGCCGTGCTGGCCTCTCGAAGCTGCGAGGGCTAGACGGCAGACACCTTAAAGGTTCCGCCGCTGAAGAAATAGTTGAGGCCATCAAGGTTGGGCTGGCGGCCCCGGACCCGCCAGCGACCAGCGCCAGGATCCCCGACCTGCCTCGAGAGCTCCGCCCTGTCGTAACGTTGGTGACTGCCTGGATTTCGCAGTTGGCCCGAGATCACAAGCTCGATCCTGCCCTGCTTGCCACCAGAGCAGACGTAGAGTCGCTGTTGCGAGATGACCCCGAGTGCCGCTTGCTTGAAGGCTGGCGCTCAGACCTGGTCGGCGCTCCGATAAGGCATCTCGTCGGAGGTGAAGCCGCGGTTGCTTTCGATGGCGGCGGCAGGCTGGTACTTGAACAGCGCAGCAACAAGGCGCTTCTTTAACTGCCGAATGGCGTTGCGATCCTCTTATAGGGAAGATCGCCCCCCTGGTTAGCCGAACGTGCTGGTTGCCCTCTAGACTGGTCGTTCAAACAAGCTGTGGCTGGCCCTGCCTCGCCGCAGCATCGATTCAATCTTTCAGGAGAGTGTCCGGTGAAAAAAGGACGCCACCGCCGCTACGAAGAGG
>QIKW01000111.1 GCA_003231975.1 Acidimicrobiia bacterium | reverse complement strand
CCCAAGCCCGCTTTGGGGCTTCGTCGGCCTAATGTTCTGAGCCATGGATCAGGCGCAGGTGGATCGCACAACCAACCGGTCGCCGATCACAGCCATCGCCACGTTCGCGGCCGCACGGTGGCCTCTCACTCTTGCCACCTGGCTGGTGGTGGGAGCCGTTGGCCTCACCGCCTATTTCGGGGGGTTGGCAACCGAAGGCTTTCCCCCGGTGAATCTCCCAATAGCCGTGGTAAGTGGCACCTACTTTGTTGACGATCCCGAAGTGGTTGATGCCCAGGTGGCGCAGCCTCTTCACCAGAGATTTGAGGCTGTGGCGGGCGTGGCCCAGGTTGACAGTTTCAGCTTTGGAGAAAGCTACTTTGTGATCGTTGAGTTCGAAAGCACCTTCAGCTCGATGGAGGGTGCGGGCGCCATGGAGGCCGCTCTGCCCGAAATTGTTCTGCCAGCCGAGGCAACAGTGGCCGTGCGTTCGGTTGATGCAACCAAATACCTCGACGTGTATGACTTGCTGGTTTCGATAACCGGGCCAGCGGGATCAAGCGCAGAGGCGCTGGAAGCCGAGGCTGTGAAGCTCCAGGCCTTTCTGGCCGAGCTGAACGCAGTGAGCCGGGCCGAGGTTAGAAACCTGCTTACCGAGGGAGTAGACCCTGCCACCGGTCAGAGCGCCATTCGCCAAACCAGGTTCACCCGCGTGGCGCTTGGCAGCTCCCAGGGATACCAAGAGGCCATCGCCATTGGCTTGGTTCGCAACCCGGCGGCAAACCTCGACGTAATCGGCTTCAGCGACGTTGTAAACCAACGACTGGCTGAAACCGTCCCCCTCTCAGACGGCTACTCGGCCGCTGTTACCGCCGACTTCGCCACCGACATCACGGCTGTGATTGGGGGCCTAACCCGCAACCTGCTAACCGGCCTGGTTGCGGTTGCCCTTGTCAGCTTGCTCCTTATTGGCTGGCGAGCCGCCTTGATTACCTCTGGCTTCATGGCAACGGTGATGATGGCGTCTCTTGGCGGGCTGTGGATCTTTGGCTACTCGCTGAATACCATCACCCTGTTCGGGCTGATCCTCACCCTTGGGTTGCTGGTAGACGACGCCATCGTGATCGGTGAGTCAATAGATGCCAACCGAGATGAGGCAGACACCGACATCGGCGTGATCCGAACAGCCATCAACCGGGTGGGCTCCGCCAGCTTTTCGGGAACGCTCACCACGGTTCTTGTGTTCGCCCCGATGCTGTTCGTGTCGGGAACCATCGGCGAGTTCATTCGAGCCATCCCGGCAACGGTCATCATCACCCTTGTGCTTTCTTTCGCCTTCTCCGTTGTGTTTATTCCAGCGATCGGCGCTCGCTTCCTGCTGCGGGGCAAGCCTGGTAACAATCCGGTGATTCGGGCCGAGCGGAAGCTGGCCAACGGGCTCGGCCGGTTGGCCGAGTTTCCCTCCAGCAATGGCATCAAGGGCTTTGGGGTTGGCCTGGCCTTGGTGGCCGGGGCGGTTGGCCTGATCTTCACCTCGTTCGGAATTGCCGGCTCCTTGGGGTTCAATATCTTCCCGCCTGCCAAAGACGCAAACGCCCTCAGCGTTGCCGCCGACTTTGAACCGGGAACCACCCTGGAAGAGGCGCAGGCTTTGTCTCGCCAAATCGATGAGATCGTCGTTGACACCTTGGGCGTTGACCTTCTGAGATCGCAGTACGTAACCGGCAACGAGCGCCGGGTCTTTGCCTTTGTTGATCTGGTTCCGTTCGACACCAGAGACACAACGGCGCCAAGCTATGTCGAGATGCTGGAAGCCAGCTTCAGCGAGTTGGACGGAATGCGGGTGGTGGTTGGCACTATCGAGAACGGCCCGCCAGTGGAAGAGTTCCCGTTTGCGGCTCAGATTGCGGTAGACGACAACTCGGTGGCGGCGGGCCAAGAGTTGGCAGCCGAACTTCGCGAGGTGTTGCTTGGGGCCGAGCTAGAAAAGGGGGGTGAGGCCACAACGATCATTGACTCTCTGATTTCCACCGAGGGGCTGGTGCAACGCAACAACGGCCAACGTCAGATTGAAGTGAGGGCCGCTTACAGCAACGACGATCTGTCGAACAATCTGAACGCCACCGAAGAGCTCATAAACGAGCGGTTCCCCTCGGCCAACCTTCAAGCCCGAGGGCTTGGCGCCAACGCGGTCAGCTTCGACTTTGGTCAAGAGAGCGACAACCAGGAAGACTTCGCCTCGCTCCAGCGAGCGCTGCTGATTGCCCTTGGGCTGATGTTCCTTTTGTTAGTCGTGCAGTTCAGGTCGGTTGTGCAGCCGCTGCTGATTTTCCTGGCCATCCCTTTCAGCTTCTTTGGCGTGTTCTCCTTGTTGAGCCTGACAGACAACCCGATCAGCTTCTTTGTTGCGGTTGGATTCATCGCCCTGATCGGGGTTGTTGTGAACAACACCATCCTCCTGATCGACGCGGCCAACCAAGCCAGACGAGCGGGCCTCCGACCAGGCGAGGCGATTGCCCAAGCCGTAACCAGGCGCTTCAGGCCACTGGTTGCAACCACACTGACCACCGTGGTTGGACTGCTGCCCCTCGCCCTGAGCGACCCGTTCTGGGAGGCACTGAGTTTCACGCTGATTGGCGGCCTGATCAGCTCAACAATCCTGGTGCTTGTGGCCTTCCCAATGTTCTACCTTGCAGTTGAGAAGGTGCGCACCCCACTGCGCAATCTCGTTAGACGCCGCCTGGGATGGGAACAGATCTAACCAAGCGCTCCGTTAGCCAGGCGCTCCCTTAGCCGAGTACGGTGTTTGAGGAGTTGGGGTCTACCGAACGCAGGCGGGAGAACGTTGCCATATCAATGGTGGCGCCGGTGTGGCGGCCTTGCACCAACAACGGTTCGGCGTCGTGATCCAACCCGTCCTCAACGGCAAGGATCAGTTCGGCCATGCAGTGTGAAGCGCTCGGCGCATTCTTGAACTGGTTGCCGCTGCTGCCAACCGCCATGTAGAACCCCGGCAGGCTGCTGAGGTCATAGATGGGGATCCAGTCGTCTGTGACGTCATAGGCCGACACCAGGCCCTTCTTCTGGTGTGGCACCCCCAAGCCGCTGAGCCGACGAGACGCTCGCAGCACGCCTAGCTGAAACTCGTCATGATCGAGAGTTTCATCGAGCTGGTCGGGATCGACCAACCAAATCAGCGGATCACATTCTGGTTCGGTGCTTCCGATCAAAACGTTGTTACCGCTTTCTGACCGGAAGTAGACCCCAACGTCAAGATCACCCATCATCAGGCCTTCCCGCTCGAAGTCAACCCCGGGCGGCGCTGGCACCACATAGACCTCGCGACGCAAGGCCCGGGTGCTGATACCCATTTCTTCAGTCACTCCTGCCAAGGCATTGATGTGGGAAGAGTGGGGCCCGGCAACGTTCACAACCACCGGCGCCCCAATTGCAGTTCCGTCTGCCAACGTAACGCCCGCTGCCCGGCCATCGGTTTGGTCGACTGCGCTAACTGTTTGGTTGAAGAGGAACGTGGCACCTTTGGCTTGGGCTGCGTCCTTCAGGTTCTGAGCTGCCAATTGTGGATCTGAGATGTAGCCGCACTGGGGCATGATGAGGCCCTCAATTTGCTGATCGTTTGGCTCACCCCAGAACGGGGCTTCAGAGTCTTCCAACCGGGCCGGCGGCCCAAACTTCCTCAGGTCAAGAAAAGGGAAGCGCTCGGTCAGTTGGGCCGCACTTAGAGACTGAGCCTCAATTCCTGCATTCGCCAGCAGTTCCCGGACTCTCTGGTAGTAGCCAGAGCCGTCGTTCGGGGTGAGCATTGGCAGCGGAACAAACTGAGCAAGCGGCCCAGGATCATCCAACTCGAGGTAATTGCTCCAGCCAGTCCAATAGTGATAACCCTCCCAGGCAAGGGCCACGCCTGCTTCAGTTGAGTAGCTGAAACGAACAATTGCACTTGAGCTGCTGGTTGAGCCGTAACCGGCGGCTGGCAGTTTGTCGACGTTGACGGTGCGCCAGCCGCGGCGGCTCAGCTCGAACGCTATGCCACAACCAATCACGCCGGCGCCGATGATCACGGCGTCGAACGAACCCCGGCCCGATGGCACCAGGGCTCCTAGTGACCGAGGTAGGCGCTGCGAAGTTGCTCGTTGGCCAGTAGGGCGTCGGCAGTGTCATCAAGCACAACCTTGCCGGTTTGCAACACCCAGCCACGGTCGGCGATGGACAGAGCCATATTGGCGTTTTGCTCGACCATGAAGATGGCGACTCCTTCACTGTGAATCTGCTGAATAAGCTCGAAGTTGGTTTGCACAAGGGCGGGAGCCAAGCCCATTGAAGGTTCGTCCATCAGCAGGACGCGCGGCCGAGACATTAAGGCCCGGCCCATGGCAACCATCTGCTGCTCGCCCCCAGACAAGGTTCCTGCTTTCTGGCTGAGCCTTTCCTTGACCCGCGGGAACATGGTGTAGATCCGGTCCAGATCTTCATTGATCCCAGCTTTGTCGTTTCGGAGATAGGCCCCAAGCTCCAGATTCTCCTTGACGCTCAAACGTTTGAACAAACGCCGGTTTTCGGGCACCATCGTTACGCCCCGCTCAACCCGGTAACTAGTCGACTTGTCGTTTACCACTTCGCCGTCGAGCACAACGTCGCCGGTGGTTGGGGTAACCATCCCGAGCAGGGTTTTCAGCGTGGTTGACTTGCCACTGGCGTTTCCGCCCAAGAGGCAAACCAGTTCGCCTGGATAGATGGCAAGGTCAACGTCTTTGAGGATGTGGACTGCTCCGTAGTGGGTATTAACCCCGCGGAATTCCAAGAGCGCAACCGGGTCTTCGCCGCGGTTCGCCGGGCCCGGGTTTGTCGCATCAGAGGGGTCAACTGGTGTTTCGTGTTCGGCCATCACGCTGCTCCGTCGACTGGCCGGCCAAGGTAGGCCTCAATCACCTGCGGGTCAGTTGAGACTTCTTCGTAGGTTCCCTGGGCAATTGGTTCACCATGATCCAACACAACAACCCTGTCAGACACGTCCCTAACCACCGACATGTCGTGCTCGATCATCACCACTGTGAAGCCCCACTCAGATCTCAGCTTGCCGATCAGTTCGGTCAGCTCGGCTGATTCTTTCGGGTTCATCCCGGCTACCGGCTCGTCAAGCAGGATCAACTTCGGTGAGGTGGCCATGGCTCTTGCCACCTCCAACCTTCGGCGGTTGGCATAGGACAGAACCGCCGCGGGCTGATCAAGACGGTAGCCGATCAGGCGGGTGCCAAAAAAGCCAAGCACCTTCTCGGCGTGGGCTCTGATGGCCCGCTCTTCTTCCCGGAACGCCTTGGTTTGAAACAACGCTCCCCAAGCACCTTGCTTGGTTCGGCAGTGCTGGGCAACCATGATGTTTTCAGCGATTGTCATGTTGGCAAACAGGCGAACGTTCTGGAATGTTCTGGCAATGCCAAGCCCCGTGATCTGGTTTGGATCAAGGCCAACGATGGATTGGCCCTCAAACAGAATCTCGCCAGACGTTGGGGCAACCATCCCCGAAATCATGTTGAAGAATGTGGTTTTTCCGGCGCCGTTGGGGCCGATCACACTGACGATCTCGCCTTCGTCAACATGGAAGTTGAGGTCCCTGAGTGCATGCAGGCCACCGAAGGTGACGCTGAGGTTCTGGATGTCAAGCAGTCGGTCGCTCATGCCGGGGCCACCTCTCCGGATGCCGAATCGCCAGGGGTCGTCTCCATCGGTACAGTCCCCTCAGCCGCAGGTCTACCTCCGGTTGGGTCGTCGTCGTCGAGGTCAACTTCGCCTTTCAACCAGGCATCTTGGAGGAACTCATCCTGATGCAATTCACGGGTGCGGCGGGCGTTTGGCAGCAGCCCTTCCGGTCGTTTCAACATCATCCAGATCAGCAATGCGCCATAAATCAACAGCTTGTACTGGGAGAACTCCTGAAGCAGGCCGGGCTGCTTTGGGCCTCCAAGCACCCCGATAAGCACAACGGCGCCAAGGATCACCCCGGGGATGTTGCCGATGCCGCCAACGATCACAACAACCAAGATGATGATCGACACCAAAATCAAGAAGCTGCTTGGGAAAATCGATCCAACCTTGGCGGCGAAAATTGCGCCGCCAAATGAAGCCAGGATGGCGCCAACCACAAACGCCATCAACTTCATGTTCACCGTGTTGATCCCCATTGCCTCGGCCACACTCTCGTCTTCACGAATGGCCATCCACGCCCTACCAATGCGGCTTCGCTCCAGCCGCCACGATATGTAGATGGCAACACCACAGAAGAAGAGCACCAGGTAGAACACCGAGCGGGGGTCGATCCCGGCAACCTCGAACAGACCGAAGTCTGCCGGTGGGATGTTAGTAACGCCCTGGGCTCCGCCGAAGAACCCGGTGAGCCAGTCTGACAGAAACAGCAGGCGGATGATTTCGCCAAAACCAAGAGTGACGATGGCCAAATAGTCTCCGCGCATTCGGATAACGGGCGCACCAATGAACAACCCCGTCAGTGCAGCAACGATCACAACCACCACCAGCGCCAAAGCCCACGGCAAGCTGGCAGGCTCGCACTCGAACCAGAGGAAGGTGTCACAAACCGCTGGCAAGAAATTTGATCGTGGCGAGGTGAGAACCGCGGTGGCATAACCTCCAACCGCGAAAAAGGCAACGTAACCAAGGTCGAGGATGCCAGCCAGGCCAACAACGATGTTCAGGCCAAGGGCCAGCAACAAAAAGATGCCAACGTTGGCCAGAAGCTCGTTGGTGATCTTGCCGGTGAACTGGGGCACAATCACAAGCAGCGCGGCGGCAACGACCAGAAGGATTGCGTTGGCCCACTTTCGTTCGGTTCCTTCAAGCGCGGCCAGCGAGGCCTTCGCTTCTTTGATCCGGCCTTGGCCAAGCACGGCCGCAGCACCCGCCACAACAGCGAGGGCTACAACGCCCTCGGCCAACAGACCGCCTCGTAGGCCATACAGGAAGTCGGTAACGAACACCAGACGAAATCCCTTGGCCAGGTCAACAATGATTGTCTCAAAGATGGCAACAAACAGCACGGTTCCAACAACGATTCCTACCAACCGTCGAAGATCGGGGCCCATCAGATGAAGGGAAGCGCCCAACATCCCAAGGGCGGCTCCAAGCAGAATCCACACCACGAAACCAAACGTGTTGCCCTGGTTGAATCCCAGCAGCGCCAGTAGTTGCGGGCTCCAGTTCACCAGCGGGTCACGAAGGTCGAAATTGGCGATCCCAAGGATCAGGGCCCCAAGCCCCAGCCCGCCAAGGCCGCCGACGGTTGCCCCTGCCAGCAGATCGCCGGCACCTCTTGGCCTGCCAGCAATTCCTTCTCGAACAACCTCGTTATTGACTGCCTGACCCAGCAACAGAGGGAGCCAGACCATTGCCAAGTAGCCAAGGCTGAAGTAGCGCTGCAAGACCGGTCGGCCGTCGAGACCGACCAGCATCCCAGACAATGCAATAAAGACCAGACCGAGGGCGCAGAGGCCTCCCCAGTTGATCACCTTTCGCCACTCAACCTCCACGCTGTTCCACTGAAGGCCGTCCCTTCGCCACGCAAACCCGGTGGGAGCAGAATCGCTGGTTGCCTCTACCGCGGCTGTGGGGATCATGCCCGGTCCTCCGATGAGAGGCGCTCGCCGAACAGCCCGGTTGGTTTGATCAGCAACACCAGAATCAGCATCAGGAATGCCACCGCATCTCGTAGTTGGGAAACTCCGTCAACCCCAAGTGGCTCCAACACGACCAGGGGGGCAATAGCTTCAACCCCGCCAAGCGAAAC
>QIKW01000208.1 GCA_003231975.1 Acidimicrobiia bacterium | reverse complement strand
ATCAGGCGGCTTCGGGCCCCGAACAAGGTGATGCGTTAGCCATGGCCTCATTTCTTGGCACCATGGCTCGGAGGTTGCGCCTGGTTTGGGCGCTGGCCACTGCGGCATGGATCGCACCCGCGGTGGCAGCTTCTGCCTTGGCTCTTGTTGTGGTTGGTCTGCTGTTTCCGGTTGGCTGGCCCGAGCCACTTGCCGTTGGTGTTGTGGTTGCGGCGTTGACCCTCACGGTTGGCTGGGCCGTGCTGCAACGGCTTCCGAGGCCGCTGGTGGCCAGGGCGGCCGACCGCGGGCTGAGGACCGACGAGGGTTTCGAGGCTGCCCTTCAGTTCGAGTCGCTTGACACCTCCTTCGGGCAGCGCATTCGGGATCGGGCCGAACGGTTCGTCAAAGAGGCCGACGCCGCCGAGGCTGCTCCGCTGCCCCGCCAGGGAAAGCGCCTCGCTCTGGCCGGTGTTCTTGGCGCCATGGCGCTGGTTGGGGCGTTGTTGGCCAACCCACAAGATGATGTGCGGCGGGACCGGGCCGAGGCTCGGGAATCGATTGACGAGGTGGCAGCAGACCTGGAAGACCAGGCCGAAGAATTGGCGAAGGACCCAGCGACGGTTGCGCTGGCCGAGGAACTCAGAGCCCTTTCTGAAGAGCTGCGTTCCACCGACGACCTGCTGGAGGCCCAAGAAATTCTGGAGGCTAAGACCGAGGAGCTTGGCGACAGGCTGCCAACCGACTTCGCTTCGCAACGGGCCGCCACAGAAGGCCTCGAGCGGAGCTTGGCTGACCGTCCGTTGGCCGGTGGGCCAGAGGCGAATGCCGCTGAGCAGCTGGCGGCATTGCAGGACTCGGTTGGCGATCTCTCGGCCCAGCAACAGGCCGAGCTGGCCGAGAGGCTGGCTGATCTGGCCGCCACCCAGGAGGCAGGCGACCCGGCAACGGCTGCTGCTTTGGCCAATGCTGCGGCCGCGCTGGCCGCCGGAGACGTTGCCGGCGCTCAGGCTGCTCTTGGTGAAGCTGCATTGGCGCAGGCTGCTGCTGGCGAGGCGGTTGCTGGCCAGTTGGCGGCTGGCGAGGCCGCAGGCCAACTCCAAGCAGCCTCGGAGCGCTTGGGCCAGGGCCAGGGCCAGGGACAAGGCCAAGGCAGTGGCCAGGGTCAAGGTCAAGGACAAGGTCAGGGCAGTGGCTCGGGCCAGGGCAGTGGCTCGGGACAGGGCGGCTCGGGCAGCGGAGCACAGGGCAACGTTGGCGGCGCCGCTGGTGGCAGCGGCCAGGGCCAAGGTGGGGCCGGAACGCCTGGCGGAACCGATCAGGCCAGGATCAACACAAATGAGGGGGCCACAATTGTGGATCCGGTTTCATTGGCCGATGGCGAAGATCTGGCGCTTGGTGGCACCCCAACTGGTCAGGCAAGCGAGGTGGTTGGCGAGGGCGAAGGCCCAACAGGCGCAGGCACCACAAGGGTTCCTGTTTCAGATGTGATTGGCGACTATGCGCAGAGGGCAACTGAGGCCGTTGAACGTCAGCAACTGCCGCCAAGCCAGCAGGAGCTGGTTGGCAGCTACTTCGAACTTCTTGGCGGATGATGATCTTGAAAACCGCCAGTGAAAGCAGAGCCGAACGGTGACACCTGAAGACTGCGCAGAGAAGGTTGAGGCGATCCGAAGCGAGATCGGCAAGGTGATTGTTGGTCAAACCGATCTGGTCAGAGACGTCCTGCTTTGCCTGTTGGCCGAGGGTCATGTGCTGTTGGAAGGGGTTCCCGGCCTTGGCAAAACCCAGCTCCTCAAAACTCTGGCGGATGCGATGGACATGCCTTGGTCTCGCATTCAGTTCACGCCAGATCTGATGCCTGCCGACATTGTCGGCACACAGGTGCTGCACCAGGGCGAAGACGGCAGCAGGGAGTTCCGATTCCGCCAGGGCCCTATCTCGGCCAACCTGGTGCTGGCAGACGAGGTGAACAGGGCGACCCCTAAAACCCAGGCCGCAATGTTGGAGGCAATGCAAGAGCGTGCGGTAACGGTTGGCGGCGAGACCCGGCCACTGCCGCGTCCGTTCATGGTGATGGCAACCCAGAACCCGGTTGAGATGGAAGGCACCTACCCGCTTCCAGAGGCTCAGCTTGATCGTTTCCTTCTTAAGGCCCTGGTGCCGTTTCCCTCAGCCGATGACCTTATGACGGTGGTTGAGCGAACAACGGGCTCGGTCACAGCAACCGCAGAAGCAGTTTGCAGCGCCGAAGAGCTGCGCCAAATGATTGCGCTTACTCGTGAGGTTCCTGTGCCCCAACACGTGATGCGTCACGCGGTTGATCTGGTTGTTGGGTCTCACCCCCAGCAAGGCCAAGAGCTGATTGGGAAGTACGTGAGGTTCGGTGCTTCACCGCGCGGGGTTCAGGCCATGATCCTGGCGGGTAAGGCGAACGCCATTCTTGATGGACGGCCAAACGTTTCGATCGATGATGTTCGCACCGTTGCCACTGCTGCCCTTCGGCATCGGCTGGTTCTTGGTTATGAGGCAACCGCAGACGGCGTAGAACCAGACCAGCTGGTGAAGTCGATTATGGAGGCTGTTCAGGCCCCAACCTCTGGCATCCGCGGCGCCCAGTGAGCGACGCGTCCCAGCCTCTTCCCGGCGCTGATGACCGGCTGATTCCGGCGTCGTTGCTGTCTCGGCTTGAGAGGTTGCAGCTAACAACGCGGCGCAGGCTGGCTGGCGGCTTGGCAGGGGAACACCGCTCGCCCCGACACGGCTCGTCGTTGGATTTTGCTGACTACCGCGAGTACTACCCGGGAGATGATCTCCGGCGGATCGACATGCACGCATACGCCCGCCTCGACAAGTTGCTGTTGAAACTCTTTGAAGCCGAAGATGACCTGGCGCTGCGTTTGCTGATTGACACCTCTGGGTCAATGGCCGGGGCCAAGTTGGCTCGGGCCGCCCAGGTTGCTGGGGCGCTTGGATTCTCGGGCTTGGTTCGCCGAGACGTTGTGACTGTTCACACATTCCCGCTTGAGAGGCAGGCCCCGAGGTTCCGGGGAAGGGCTGCTTCGGCTCCGCTGTTGAACTTCCTTGGCGGCCTGGAGGCATCGGGCGATACGCCTTTCGCAGCAGCAACCCTTCGCACTCTGGCCCGGCCGGGGCCGCCTGGGCTCACCGTTGTGCTTTCTGATTTGCTAACCCCAGAGTGGGAGGAAGGGATCCGCAACCTGCCAGCCCGCCTGGGAGATTTGGTTGTTGTTCATGTGCTTGACCAAACCGACCTTCGGCCTGATCTAAGCGGCGATCTGGAATTGGTAGATGCCGAATCTGGCGCCAGGGTTCAGGTTTCGCTTTCGGCAAAGGTAAGCGCCGACTACGCCAAGCTGGCAACCCGCTGGGCCGACGAGGTTGCGGCCCGGGTGGCAGCCACTGGCGGGGCCTACCTCAGAGTGTTCACCGACGCTCCCTTGGAAGATGTGATCTTGGGCCAGGCCAGGGCAGCGGGAGTGCTGAGGTGAGCCTTGCTGGTTGGGCCCTGGCCAACCCGGCTGGCTTGTTGTTCGGGTTGTTGGCGCTACCAATCATTGCTCTCCACATTCTAAAACCGCGGCGAATCCAGGCCGTTGTGCCTGCTGTGTTCTTGTGGAAACGGGTTGAGACTCCGGTTTCGGCAGCCAGCCCGTGGCAGCGCCTAACCCCAAGTTGGTTGCTTGGCGCCCAGGTGCTTGCCTGCCTCCTTCTGGCTCTGCTGATGGCCCAACCCGTCAGGCTCACAGATCAGCCGTTGGCGGATCACACCGTGTTCGTCATTGACTCTTCAGCGTCAATGCAAGCAACGGACGGCTCGCCAAACCGCCTCGATGATGCAGTTGCCAGGGCCAAGGAGTTGCGCAGGCAAATCCCTGTTGGCGGCGAGGCAAGCATTGTGGTTGCCGGGCCCCAAGCCAGAGCCATCCTCACCCATTCGGGCGATTCCTCGGCGTTTGACGAGGCACTGGGGCGTATTGAAGTTTCGGCGGGCCGCGCCGACTTCGCTGGAGCATTCGCGTTGGCGGCCGGCCTCGACACTGGCGAGCGGCCAACCAGGGTTGTGCTGATCAGCGACGGTGGTGTAAGTGACGCTGATCTGCGGATCGCTCCGGTCGGCACCCGCTACGAGCGAATTGGGCGATCCGCCACCAATCGGGCCATCACCCAACTGTCGGTTGAACCCACAGCGTCTGGGTTGGTTGCCCGCGTAACGGTTGCCCACTTCGGGGGGCCGGAAAGCACCCAGACTTTGAGGCTTGACGTCGACGGTCGAACCGTTGACAGCAGGGAGATCACGCTGGCTTCGGGCGATGTGGCCAATGAGTCCATTCCGTTGCCCTTTGGTGAGCAGATCGAGGCGTTCCTGGTTAGCGAAGACGTTCTTGACCTTGATGACCGGGCGGTTGCAACAGTTGCCCGCAGGCCAGAGATCTCGGTTCTGTGGGCCGGGCCGCAGAACCCGTTCCTCGATGCGGCCCTTGCTGCCAGCCCCGGCATCTCGATCACAAGGCTTGACGAAGTGCCTGCCACCATCGGCGAAGACATCGACGTGGTGATTGCGGACCGGGTGGCGGTGCCGGCAACGATTGCCCACCCAGTTCTGGCCATCGCCCCGCCCCAAGGAGTGGCCGGGGTAGCCGTGGTTGGGTCGGTTGAACGGCCTGCTCTCACGCTGGTGCGCTCCGACATTCCCCTGGTACGAAACCTTGACCTCAGCGAAGTTCTCATTGCTACTTCGCAACGGCTTCAGGTTGGGCCCGAAGCCGACGTGATCTTGGGGGCCGAGGGAGCCCCGCTGCTGGTAACGCTTGAGCGGCCCGGCTCTCGCCTCGCCTATTTGGCGTTCGCGGTAGACCAATCCACGCTTCCGCTTCAGGCTGCCTTCCCGGTGCTGCTAGATCGCATCGTCACCGACCTGGCCCAAGCCGTTACTCCCCCCGCCAAGCTGACTGTTGGGGCCGACCTGCCGGTAGACCCCCGCCTGCCATCAACAATCACCTCTCCACTTGGCACTTCGCTTTCCGTGCCAGCAGGTTCATCGGTTCCTGCGGCCGACCGGATCGGGTTCTGGGTGGTTGAACAGCCCGGGCGCCCGGCGCTGACAATTGCGGTGAACGCAGACCGCTTCGAGTCAAACGTTGCGCCCGCCACCGACCTGCCATTCCAGGAGGCCTTCGACGGAACCGCCCTTGCCAGCTCACGAGGTGAGCTTCCTTTCGTTGTGCCAATAGCTCTGTTGTTGCTTTTGGTTCTGGCCTTGGAATGGGCCCTTGCCCGTAGCAGGCGCGGTGTTGGCCCCAGGCAGTGGAACGTGGCAAAGGGCTTGCGGGTGCTGGTGGCTGTCGCCCTTGTTGGGGTTCTTCTCGGGGCCTCGTTCACCCGTTCAACTAACCGGGTGGCAACCGTCTTCCTGGTGGACGGCAGTGATTCGGTTGGGCCTGGGGGTGCCGCCCAAGCCAGGGAATCGGTCCGCCAGGCGCTGGCTCTTCGGCCCGAGAACGACGTGGCCGGAATTGTTGTGTTCGGGCTGGATGCGCGGCTTGAAACCTTGGTTACCTCTGATCCCTCGTTCGACTCGGTAACCGTGCAGGTTGACTCAACAGCCACCGATCTGTCTTCGGCGTTGCGACTTGGGGCCGCGGCCCTCCCAAACGACGCCAGGGGTCGCCTGGTGCTGCTTAGCGACGGCCGCGCCACTACTGGCAACACCCGGGCCGAAGCCGAACGGTTACGAGACGACGGGATTCCACTGGATGTGATAACTCTTCGGCCGGCAGCAGGCACCGACGTTGCCGTTGCCGCAGTAGACGTGCCAAGCATTGTGCGATCCGGTGAGGCAGTGACGGTGCGGGTTGAGGTATTCGCACCAGCACCGGTTCAGGCGGTGGTAACGCTGAGGAGCGACGCCGAAATTGTTGGCAGCCAAAGTGTTGCCCTCCAGGCCGGTTCGAACATTCTCAACTTCACTGACACGGCGTCTGACCTAGGGGTGATTCGTTATCAGGTTGAGGTTGACGCTATTGGCGACGCCGTTGGCGCCAACAATCTTGGCTTCGCCGCAGTACCGGTGGAGGGGGCAGAACGGATCCTGATTGTTGAGGGCAGAAGCGGCGAAGCCGACCTGTTCGAGGCGGCAATGCAGGCGGCGGGAATCCCATTCGACACGGTGTCGCCTGGCCAGGTGCCAGCCATAGACGAACTAACCCAGTACGCGTCAATCGTGCTGGTAGATGTTGATCGCCGAGACCTGGCAGACGGCCAGGTGAGGGATCTCACCGCCGCGGTGCGAGACCTTGGGCGGGGAATGGTTGTGATCGGCGGCACAAGCTCTTACGCCCTTGGCGGCTACCGAGACAGCGACCTGGAACAGATCCTGCCGGTGATCAGCGAGATCACCGACCCGCTGCGACGCCAAACGGTTGCCGAAGTGCTTGCCATAGACACCAGCGGTTCAATGGGTGCGTGCCATTGCAGCCCCGACGGGGCAAACGGCCTTGGCGGCGGCAACCGGGTTGGCGGCGGGGTCAGCAAAACAGCCATTGCCCGCAACGCCGCTTCCAGGGCCATCGCCGCGCTGGCCGCTACCGACGAAGTTGGCGTGCTTTCAGTTGACGCCGACGACGAATGGCTGATCGACCTTCAACTCAAACCCAGCCAGGAGGTGGTCGACGCCGGGCTTGCGGGCCTGGTGCCCGATGGGCCAACGTTTGTTGACACCGCGCTTGAAACGTCGGCCCAGGCGTTGCGGGCTTCTGATGCCAGCCTGAAACACATCATCTTCTTCAGCGACGGATTCACCGAGGCCTCGAATCTGGACGCAATGGTTAACCAAGCAGCACAGCTGAAAGAAGAGGGCATCACCGTCTCGGTGGTTGCAACCGGGGAAGGGGCCGCCCAAGACCTGGCCCCCATTGCCGAGGCTGGTGGTGGGCGGTTCTATCCCGGCACCAACCTGGAACAACTGCCAGACATCATCGTGCAGGAAGCTGTGCTGGCCTCCCGCAACTTCGTGAACGAGGGCGAGTTCACCCCAGTCGTCACCTCTGCCGCGGCCACGGTTTCGTCGCTAACCGAGTCGCCCCAGTTGCTGGGCTATGTGGCAACAACAGCCAAGCCAACAGCCAGAGTTGACCTTCGAATTGGGCCAGACGAAGACCCGCTTCTGGCCTCGTGGCAGATTGGGCTTGGGCGGGTGGCAGCCTGGACAAGCGACGGGGCAGACAAATGGGCTGCGCCGTGGGCCGCCTGGTCTGAGAACCCAGACTTTTGGGCTGGGGTTGTGAAAGACACCTTCCCCGTTAGCGGCGAGGGCGGGGTGGAAGCCCGAATCGTTGATGGCCAGATGGAGCTTCGGGTTGAGGGGGCCTCTGACTGGGCCGACCGCGCCACCGCCAGGGTTCGGGTTGCAGGCCCATCCGGTGAGTCAATTGATGTGAATCTGGAACGCGTGAACGGCACCACCTTCGCAGCTTCAATTCCAATTGACGAAGCAGGAACCTACGCCATTGGGGCAACAGTCTCAGACGGGGAAGAAACCGTGTGGTCAGGGGTTGGCCTTACCTCGCGCTCGTACCCCGCCGAGTATGCACCCCGGCCCGTGGCAGCCGACGAGTTGGGTCGGCTGGCAGCAATCACCGGAGGCAGGGTGAACCCCGAAGCCGCCCAGCTCTTCGATCAGGACGGAACGCTTCCGGGAAGCCGTCGCTTCGACCTGGCCCCCTGGCTCCTGTTGTTCGCGGTGTTGGCATGGCCGGTTGCGGTTGCCATCAGCCGGTTGGCTTGGCCGAAGGGAATTCTGGCCATCGGGTCCAGCCGGGCCTCAGACACAGT
>QIKW01000248.1 GCA_003231975.1 Acidimicrobiia bacterium | reverse complement strand
CCTCATCATCCTCCATGGCCTCTTCATCTTCCATGGCCTCTTCGGCGACGGTGGTTTCGGTCTGGGCGGCAGTTGGCGCATCATCATCATTGGCCCCGCATGCGGCGGCAACGAGGCTGAGCCCAAGCAGAAGGGCGGCTGCCCTGGTTCGCTTGGTGTGATTTGTGGTCATGTCTGGTTCCTTCGTTCGGGGGATTGACGAAGAGAACCAGCAGGCACGCTTGGCCATACACGAATCGGCTATTGGTTTCTCCCTTGTTCAGAGGGATTAACAGCTGTTCACAAGAAGAAACTTCGCTACAGAACCGTTAGACGGGTCCACGCGCCAACAAAGATCGAGGTTCCGGCGGGCACCCGCACAGCCGAATTGGGGGCGATCGTTTCCGATTCAGGCTGCTCAGATTCGGAAAGCTCAGATTCAGAGAGCCCAAGGGTTGTGCCGTTGGTCGAACCAACATCGGTAACCGTGACCGCGTCGTCAATTAGTCGAATCACGGCATGGCGGGTTGAGACCGCGGGGTCACCGGTGAGCGCGGCAAGATCGAGATCTGGGTGAACGTTGCGGCTGGCGCTCGTTCTCCCAATATGGGCCTCAGAACCCGGCACTTCAATCACTTGTTTGGACGGAATGGGATCTGGCAGATCGAGTTGGCCGTCGGCCACAACCGAAGCAAAATAGCCAGCGTCCACCACAACCTCAATGACCAGCATTTCAACTCCGGCATCAGGCCCGCCTGCCGCGGCCGGAGCCGCATTCGCCATTCCATCTGGAACACCGGGCCTCAGACCCTGATCTTGGGGCAGCGAACCGGTTAGGAAGTCATAACCACAGTTCTCACAGAACACGTCGTCCGGGCCGTGCGGGGTGGCGCAGTTGGGGCACACCGTCGGATCAGGGTCTGGCATTGTCTCAGCCTTTCTTCACTCGAACAGTTCGGGTGGAGCGAACGTCCAACGCCATCTCGTCGGTCTTTTCCACCTGCCTGCGAAGCCTTACGGTTCCAGTCGCCGGATCATCAACCTCCACCACTTTCTGGAGGAGCTTGACCGTTTCTTCGTTGCCAGCCTCGTGAGCTATCTGAACCGCTCGACCCAACCGAACCGTTGCGGTTGCTCCATCTCCTGCATCGCGTGCCGCCAGTCCGTCGGCAATTGCGGCTGCCAGTTCGGCCTGACCGGTGTAGTGAGCAACCTCCCGGTTGATGCGGGTTGAGAGCCGCTCGTCGTCGGTCCAAATGGCTCGCACCAAAGCGGCTGGCTGGTCTTGGCCGTCAACCACAAGCATCACCCGAGCTCCAAGCCGTTCCTCGCCAACGTTGCCGGTTGGAATCCGAATTCGCAAGTGATAATCGCGCTCTTCGTCTCCTCCCCACGCCCCAAGCGGATAGTCGTCGGTCAGGGGATTAACCGCGGCCGCCTTTGCGGTGATGTCTTCCAGCGTTGGCGCCACCTGCTTCACAAACTCAACAGTGGAGCCTTTCGGCGTCCACAGCCGCAGGCCAACCGATCCAATCTGCTTCCCCATGGCTTGTTGGGTCAGCAAGGTGAATTCGGCTGCCATGTCTTCGGGGCGCGGAATGATGTCAACCGTCCCAAGCAGCGCAGAGGCAATTCGGCGAAGCTCATCAACCTCCCAGTCGGCTCCAAGACCACGAGCATCACATTGGAAAACTCCAACACATTTGCGAATAGCAGCATCAAGTTGGCGGTCGGTCTCGTGTTGGTTCTTCCCGTCGGTCAGCAGGATGGCGTGGCCGATGGCGTCTGGCCGTAACGACGCCAAGTACGCCGCGGCCTCCAGCCACGAACCAATTGCGGTGCCGCCAGAGGCCTGAGCCCTGGCCACCGCCGTTTTGGCCTGGCCCCGTGTGGTCTGGTCCGCAACAGCCAAGTCCCTTTCGGGATAGATCATGTAGGCCGAGCCAGCTCCACCAACCACCGCGAAGTAGACGCCGTCTCGCAACGAGTCGATCGCGGCCTGAGTGGCCAGGCGGGCGTTGTGCATCTTTGCCCCCCGTTCTTCCAGCATTGAACCCGAGGTGTCGATCACAAGCATTTCCAGCTGTTCGGCCGGGGCCGCAGCAACCACCTCGACCGACGACCGCACCGTCACAACCGCGTCGACCGTTTCGGCGCCTGCGGGCAGGAACTCATTCTGGAAAACCTCGGCAGAAAAACCACTCATCGTTATGTCCCCCCGGACTGGGCTTGTGTTGGCTGGGCTTGTGTTGGCTGGGTTTGGGTTGACTGTTCAGTTATCGAATCGTCCGATTCGCCACGTTGGTTCCCGGCAGCCGTTGTGCTGATTGCCGGCCAAAGGGCGGCCGAAATATTGTCGTGGCCTCCCGCTTCTACCGCATGGGCCACGAGGCCTTTAGCCAAGTGAAGGGCCCTGGCCGAACGCGCTGCTAGTTGGTCTGGCCATTCGCCAGCCAAGTGGGAAGAGTCGACTCGCTCAACCAACTGCCACATCTCTGTCGGGCTGTTTGCGTAACGCCAGAGCCCATCGCTGCATACAAGCAGCCAACCGGGCCCCGTCACGGATTTCGAAACAACGTCTACCGGGCCCGTTGGGGCATCGGCCCCAAGCCAACGACTGAGGCTGCCCCCGATCTCGTGGTCGACGGTTAGCAGCTCGGCCTGGCCGGGGCCCGCGGCGGGCAGCCAGTAGGCCCGGCTGTCTCCCAACCACGCGGCCACAATGGCCATCTCACCTTCGGCGGGCGCCCCGGAACCCGAGGCCCCATCGCTCAGGCCAGAGGCCAGCCCCAGGGCGGCCACAAACGTTGACGACGGCGGGCCACCTTGTGCGTTGGGCCGGGTTGCTTTCACCTCAGGAGCAGCGGCTGCTTCGGCTTGGGCCACCGCCGCGGCTTCGGTCAACCAGCCAGCCACCGTCTCCAAACCGACCGTGCGGGCCGAGGCTTCGCCCCCTGACAGTTCTGAGCAGCGGTCGACCAGCAGCTCACAAGCTGCTTCGGCGGCTCTGCTTGACGCTTCGGCCGAACCCGGAGTAGAAGAAACCCCGTCGCACACAACCAACACAGCAGAGCCGTTGCTTAAACCGGCAACGGCAACGGCGTCCTCGTTTTCGTGATGACGCACGCCTCGGTCGGTTACCGCCGCCGCAACCCCGGCTGGCTGTTTCTCACTAACGGGCCCAACAGATTGCACCTCAACGTGGTCACGCTCGTTTGGTTGTTTGCGCCCACACGCCATGCAGTATCCGTCAGCCGATATGTCAAGCGCCCCGCAGTCAACACAGGCCACGGCCGGGGTTAGGTCGAGATCGGCGCCGCAGGCCTCGCACCACTTGGCGCCCGCGGGGGCGGGCTCGCCGCAGTTCGGGCAGGTGATGGCAGTCACTAAACGAGGGTCCGGGGTCGAATCCGGTTGGCCTTGTCGACCAGGCGTACCCGCTCGGCTGCAGACTCAGCGAATCGGGCTTGGGCTCGGTAGGAGCCTTCCAGCGCCCTGCGAAGCGACAGCTCGCTGAGATCGTGACCCATCAGCGTGTGACTGCCTGCTGGAATCTGGCCAGAGCGGACACCGGCAAGAGCCCGCTCGAACACATCAGCTGACAGCTCGGCTCGTCTGCCAGCGTCAAGTTGTAACCGCTCGATAGTTGCGGCCGCTTCGCTCAGCTCGGCCCCGGTTGGAACGCCACTGCTGCCCCCTTCAACCAGCGCTCTGGCCGACGCAACTTGGGCGTCGTAGTGCGCCGCAGAGCTGACCGGAACCCGACCGAACGCGGCCACTGCTCCGGGTATGTCGTCAAGGGCTCTCAAACAACGAGCCATTCCGAAGGCGGCTGAAACGAAAGTGTTGTCAACCGAGATTACTTGCTCGTAGAGCTGGCCTGCCCGCTGGAACTGGCCCGCTGCTTCGGCCGCCAGGGCAACGGCCAACTTGGGCGCAGGCTCACCCGGCAGTTCAGTCCAGACCTCGCTGAATCCCTCGGCCGCCTGAACGGCCTGACCCGATTTCAAGCCATAAAGCGAGCGGTACCAGGTTACGCGCCAGTCCCACGGATCTGCCCGCCCAATGGCATCCAGGGTCTTCGACGGGTCGGCTCCTCCCACAAGCTCTTCCCTGGCCTGCCGCAGCGCGATCTCTCTCGATGACTCAACCTCACCCTTGCCAACGGCGGCAGACAACAACTCGAGCACGCCGCCGGGTGCTGCATCTGGGAGGTCGGCAAGGAACGCTGCCGCCGGGTCTTCGGGGTCTACCTTTGGTTTGGGAAGCACCTGCCAATCTGGTCTGGTGGCAACGTATTCGTTGGCTGAAGCGACTGCCAGGTTGGTGAGCTGATCAGCCCCGAAGTGTTCTGATGTCGAGGGGATCGAACGACTCTGAGAAATTGCAACCACCTCTCGAAGCACGCCGGTTAGCTGTTCGGCAAAAACGTCTGCGGTTTGGAACCGGTCGTCGGGATGGGCAGCCGTTGCCTTCAGAAGAAGGCGATACAAAGACTCCCACCTCACAAACAGTGGCTCAGCGGCAGGGGTTGGAAGACCGTATTGGAATGGCCCGGTATGGAATACGAATCGGATCACAAGCACCGCAAGCGTGCGGCGAACTGTGTAGAGATCAGAAGCAACCGAGGGGCCGTGTTTCGCCACCTCGGGAGCCTGAAACCCTTGGGTTCCGAAGATGGCTGCCGAATCGTCGTCGGCCCGCATCACTGCGCCAACGTCGATCAGCTTCACCTCGTCGCCAACCGACATGATGTTGGCTGGCTTCAGATCGTTGTAGACAAGTCCGAGGCTGTGCAAGTAGCCGAATGCTGGCAGAATGCCAAGCACGTAGGCGATTGCCTCGGCCAGGGGCAGCGGGTTGTGAATGCCTGCGTTCGCCTTCCGTCGCTCTTTCAGCTTGCCGTTGAGAGACTGGCCACCAACGAACTCCATAACGATGTAGCCCGCGCCGCGGTGAGTTACGAAGTTGTAGATGTTCACAATGTTGGCGTGCTCAATTTGGGCCAGGAACTGTCGTTCGGCCACCGCGGCCAGAGCGGCGTCTGGGTCGTCTTCGTTTAGCAACCCCTTCAGCACCACCCACCGGTCAGAAACCGCCTTGTCTCGGCCGAGGTATACCCAGCCCATGCCGCCGTGGGCCAGTGGGCCAAGGATTTCGTACTGGCCGCCAACCTGTTCCCCGATGGCCAAGGACGGTTCGTTTGTCACAAAATCGAAAGGCGTTCTGCAGGTTCCGCAGAATCCTTTCACCCGGCCCGGCTGATCCTCAGACCCTCTTCCAACCGGGCGGCCACAGCTAGAGCAGAAACGGTCTTCCTCGGGCACCTCGCCAAGCACGGCCCTGACCTTTTCTTCCGACATCACAGCCTGCGCCGGATCACCAGCGGGGGTTGACGCCACTGTTATCAGCCCGGCTCCGATTCCGGTGCGAGCCGCGGTTGAGCGCCTCGACCCCATGGTGCGCCTGCTCATTGCGGTTGGCGAGCCAGAGCCGGGGATACGAGACGAAAGGTCGGGCGGCTCGGGAGCAGCAATTGTTGAGGTAACAACAGAGGCGTCAACCGGGCTGCTGCTACCGCCGAAAGCGGCGGGGGAACTAACGGAAGCTGAGGTTGCTGCGATCCCGCACGTATCGCAGTAGCCGTCGGTGGCGATCTGGCCTTCACAACCCGGCTGGCTGCAGGCCGAGCCTGCCACTGGGGTAGCTATCCGGCTGGCTGCCCTCGAATCTGCGGCCCCGGCGTCAACGGGCCCCGCAACAGGTACAGAACCCGCAGCTCCGGCCCCCGGCTTCACCCCGCACGTGTCGCAATAGCCGTCGGCCGCAATCTGGCCGTCACAGCCTGCTTCGGTGCATGCCGTCATAGTCGCATCGTCCAAGATTGTCTCATCTCACAATCCGCATCCATTTGGCCATCATGCCCGCAACTCGTTGGCCAACTGGTCAATTAGCCCGGCGGCCCGGTCAAGATCTACTGGAGCGGTGTATAGCTCGGCGCGAGCTTCGTCGGCCAGATCCGAAAGGCGAAGGTCTTCGCCTCGCCCAACGGCCGCCATCTTGGCTCGATACGCGGTAAGCCTGCCTCGCAGTTCGCCGCGCCGGTTTAGCGGGGCTCGGTTGGCTGCTTCGGCCCTCTCGAGTTGAGCCTTCAGCCTGTCAACAGACTTAAGCCAGCCATCCAAAAGTGTGCGCCTTTGAACCCAAGACGTTGTGCCTTCAAACAGGGCGTCCAACTGTTCGGCCAAACCGCCCGGTCCGTCAATTATCTGTGGGCCCGGGGTGTGGATCAGCCCTTCAGGATCCAGCACTCCGGCCAGCGATGAAATCCGGGTTGCCGCCGAGCCAGACCGAAGCACCCGAAGCCTGGCCAGTGCCACCTCGGTTGCCTTGAGATCATCGCCAAGTGCATCGTGACCCGATCTCAGCTGCGCCATCTGCGACGCAGCCAGGGCAACTGCGTCGTCAAGCTCTGCCGGGGCTCCCTCGGCAATTCCAAGCGGGTCACCAAGCAGCCTGGCTTCTAGGTCAACAACTGTGGCCCTCGCCCGGCCAACGAGGGGCTCCCTGACCCCCAGGTTTGCTGCTTCGTCATCCAACCGGGCCAGGGTTAGCTTCGCGGCGTCGAGCCGGGGCAGCAGCTCAAGCCACAGCTGATCTACCAGGGCTGCCCCCTCCCTGATCGCTTCAAAACGAACCCGAAGCTCCTCGATGGCCTCGGCCGGGCTAAACCTGCGGTCGGGTTGAAACGATCCCCCGGGCACTGCGATCCATCTGCTGCGAAGCAACCGGGCCAGTTCGTTGCTTCCCTTACGAAAGCCCTTCTTGTCGGCTTCATCATTGGCGAGTGCGAGCGCGTTATCAACCGCACCAAGCAGGGGCCACAAAGCCGCCGCGTCAGCCGCGGCCCGCTGAAACTTTCGCTTGGTTTCTCCCTCCAGGCTGCCTGCGGTGAGCATCAAATAGGAAGGAGACAGCTCAACATCCATCAGGCCCGCCTTCAGCCTGGCGACAGCGAGCTGGAAGGATCTAAGCGCGGCGGCTGGCTCGGCTGGCTGGCCCGCGGGCGAGGGGATGGGAGGCGGGGGCTGCACCACCAGCCAACATTAGTCGAGCCAACCCAGCCCCGGCCGGTCCGCTGCAGCCTTTGAGCTACGCTGCCCGTGTGGTTGCAACTTCTCAGGGCCAAGCGCGCCCTACCAATTCGCAGCCGCTGCGGCCCACACCGCCAATGCCTCCCGCCAGATTCGAAGCAGACCCGTCGGATCAGGGCCAGGGCAGGGCAACGTCGCTGCTACGCACACTGATCCAGCCCCAAACCACGCCAGGTTGGCTTCGATTCTGGGGCCTCATTCTTGTGGCCGCGCTTGGCCTGTTTGCGGTAGTAGGCACCCTGGCCGCGCTGTCCGCTCGGTCTTCTGCCAACACAATCGAACGAAGCACGGCTCCGTCACTGATTGGCGTGCAAGACCTTTTCTCAAGTGTGGCCGAGGCCAACTCGGCAGCAACCGGCGCCTTTCTCTCAGCAACCAACGGCGCCGAGGCCAGAGCCCAGCGCAACCTCTATTTGGATGCCATTGGCCGGGCCACCACCCAGGCTCAGCAGGTCTCGGCCCTCGTTGGCGATTCTGAGGAAGCCCAACTGGCCCTTCAGGCCGTTAGCCGAGATCTCGTGGTGTACAGCGGCGAGGTTGAGGCCGCTCGGGTCGCGAACCTCGCAGGATTGCCAGGTGCCAACCGTCAACTTCTGGATGCGGTCGATCTGGCAGGCACCGATGTTGCCGCCTCCCTTGGCGCCGTTACCGCCGAAGCCCGCTCCCAACTCGACGCTCGAACCAACGCTGGATTCGTGATGGCGATTGTTGGGTACGGG
>QIKW01000047.1 GCA_003231975.1 Acidimicrobiia bacterium | reverse complement strand
CAGTTAGGGCTCCGTAACACAGCCTACTGGAACCAGAAATACGCCCAAGAAGCGTCAATGCCGTTCTTCCTTGGCGAATGGGGTGTGGCCCGTCAACGATTCATCCAAGGCAAATATTCTGGTATCGACGGATCAGAACTGTTCTTCTGTGACGCATTCGCCGCCTATGAAGACCCCAACGGCGACGGCAACACCAACGACCGTATCCACTGGTCAGTCTGGTCCTTTGACGCCCTGTCACGCCCAGATGGCCTGGTCGGCAAAGACTTCTTGACCGCGAATCAATGGGCCGACAACGGCACATTCCCAGGCACCCAGAATAACCCTGGCACCCAAGGCGGCTGGTCAGGCCAAACCTGGGACTACGCTGAACCGTTCGACCTAGGACCCCAAGGCTGCCGACAATAGACACTTCGATAGGGGCACCAACCCATGCCGTCGGCGAATAGCCCAACCACAGTCGCCACCGGGATACGAAGACCCCGAATACAAGGGACGCCGCCCATCAGAGAAGCAGCGATTGTGATGCGCGAAGGCGTTTCCCACCAGGCGCTGGCCCAAGGGGTCGCCAGGGACCAGCATACAATCTCGGCGGCGTGCGGTCGCATTGCACATATGACCGCCACCCAAGTCGGCGCATTTGGCTAACTGGTTGGCCAGTCTTGTTTCCTTGATCGAAGGCTGGAATTGGGTTGGCGCCGGGCGCCTGGGTCGAGCTGGATCTCGAACAGGCCGTCCGCGGGGCTGCCTGCATTGACCAGCGCCAGGATCTCTTCGTTATCTCCAAGCCGAGCAGCAGCATGGAGCGGCGGCTCGCCCGGTTTCGGCGGTGCATACTCGCTATTTGGTGCTGCCCAATCGGTCACGATCCGAGCCTAGACGCTTCACCTGTGGGGACTTACTCTTGCAGGGGCGGAGCCTGGGCGCTTCATTCTCCCCAAAATCAATCGAATAGATCGACCATTGGTTTCGCGGGCCGTATCTTGCGAAGAGCCAGCAACTTGTCACTGGCCACGTAGTGGGCGCCTCGGTTCGCTCCCCGCGAATCAAGCAGGCCGCTGTCGACCAGCACCCGAAGATCGTTGGTGGCGGTCTGCTTGGCGATCTGGCTGCCGGTGGCGGACTTGACCGACTCGATATAGCTCGAATTGCGGACCCGGTGCCCCATGAGCGCGTCGTGGAGCACAGCCACTGACCGGTCGTTTGCACCAGCATCACTAGCCGCGTTTTCGAGAATCCCCCAAAGCTCTTCTGCCTCCGCCAGCCGACGGGTCAACATGGTGGCCTGGATGTGGTGGGCGTTGAGGCAATAGCGGACCCAGTCCCGTGCGTCGAGGTCGGGTGCCCAGTCGGGGCCACCAACGCTGCGCAGAATGTCGTAGTAGCCCTGCGTGTGAGCGCCAAGGTATTCCTCGATCGACGCGAACTCGGGGACGAGTGTTCCGGATCGGGCCAGCACGAGCGTTTGCAGGATTCGGGCCATTCGTCCGTTGCCGTCTTTGAACGGGTGGATCTTGACGAGGTTGAGATGGGCCATCGCGGCGTCGACCAAAGGCTCGCCGGTAGCGGTGTTGAGGTGGCGACACAAGGCGTCGGCGAGCGGCGCGGCCAGCTCGACATCGGGGCCGGTGTATTCGGCCTCCCCGGTTGCAGCGTTGACGACGAAGATGGCGCCGGGACGGATGAGTCCGGGGTGTGCATCAAAGTCGAACTCGGTGGTTATGAAGTGAATCACTTTGAGTAGCCCGGTCGAGTACTCAAAGTTTGGGTCCTTTGCGGCCTGGAGCACGTAGGTCATGGCCCGCTGGTACGACCTAACCGCTTCGACGGCGACGGACTCTTCTGATGTTGTGGCTCCGGCAACAACAGCGGCGGCATCTTCGACCGAGACCACGTATCCCTCGATCGAGTTGGATCCACGGATCGCTGCGACTTGGGCTTGGCGGCGCATTTGGCCGACCCATCGGCGCGGTTCCGCTGTGCGGTGGCGTAGAGACCTTTGGATCTGGATGATCTTCTTTATGGCTGCGCGCTCGGCATCGCCGAGTCTTGGGGACTTGATGATCTGGCCGTGAACACCCATTTAATGATTATATCATTAAATGGTGTTCTTACAAATCAACGAATGAATACCTGGCCGAGCTAACCCCCTCGACGTCGAAATCGCTTGGGCTTACCGTTTGGGAACCTTCGGGGTTCTAAGCCGGGTTGATCGAATGTCAAGCGGTTCGCCAGTGTTTGCATCCACCATGGTTGGGTGAATCGTTTCGCCGGTTTCGGGGTTGAATAGCTCGGCTTCGATTGGTTCGCCATCAAAGAGCCAGTCTTCGCCGAAACGCCACATGGCGGCCAGAACGCTCCAGAGGTCCCGGCCCTTTTCGGTAAGCCGATACTCCCGCCTCGGCGGGTTCTCCTGATATTGACGGGACTGGACGAGGCCCTCCGCCTCGAATCGTTTGAGCCGTTGGGTCAACACGGCTCGACTGATCTCAAGCGACTCGGCCAGTTCTTCAAAGCGGTGCCGACCATAAAAGAACTCGCGCAGGATCAACGGGGTCCACCAGTCTCCAAGCAAGTCGCTGGTGCGGGCGATTGGGCATGATGCGTTGTCGAACCGGGTGCGCCGCATCGGCTCACACAGCCTCGAGGCGGGCGGGCACGTGTTTGTGCCAGGGAGTGCCCGCATACTGATCTCGCCAGTCTGTGGTAGTCAGCTCATTTGGCGACACCCCCGTTGCCTCGGGGTTTCCGCCTGCCGGCGAGTAGTCAAGCCCCATCCCGTTGGGGAGGGTTACAAAGCCGTCAAGCACCGAGTCGTTCACCTCAACAACGGCAACCGCGGCCCCGCCCCTGGTTGTGATCCTGATTCTTCCGCCGTGTTCAACCCCAACCGAGGCCGCGTCGGACGGGCTGATCCGCAGGGCGCCCTCTGGGTCTTTCTTGCGCCACGCCGGGTCTCTCATGATCGTGTTGGCAGTGAAGCTTCGGCGCTCGCCTGCGGCGAGGATGAACGGAAACTCACCGGTTCTGTAGTCGGTTGGGCCATCGGCCAGCGCGGCTAAATCGGCAAGGAGCTCAGGGATCTCAACCTGAATCTTCTGGTCTGGCGTGCGGAGCATGTCCCAGCTCTGCGGATAGTCGTGTTTGGTGAACACAACGCCGTCTGGGTTCTCGAGGAGCGCATCAAACAAGGCGTTTCCCATTTCTTCAGGCTCGCCATCGAATCCAGCCGCCCGCACCGCTTCGGTGAAACGCATGGCGCACTGCTGGGCGCTGAACCAAAGAACGGCGGCGGCCTCCATTCCTTTCGGAAGAGTCTGGCCAAGCGTTTCGTACAACACGATTGCCCCAAGGCCCGCCAGTTCCGGCTTGGCCGCGGTTGCCTCCATCAGGGCGGCCGCAAACGCAGAGCGGCCCTGCTTCGCGGCTCCTCTCAGTGGCTGAAGATCGGCTTCGTCAACTACGCCAAGAGCTTTGGCCAACCTGGCATGGATCTCGGGCTCAGGCAGTGTTCCATCCAAGGGCTCAAGGATTGGCGCTCGAACCGTCATCACGTTGTCTGGGAACGAGAGGTTGAAAAAGGCGGCTTCGACCTTTTCGTATTGAGACGATGCTGGCAGCACGTAGCTGGCTTCGCGGGCGGTTTCTGTCATGGCAACATCAACCACTACGGAGAAGTCAAGCTCTGCCATTGCGTCTCTGAAGGCTTGGGATCCGGCAAGGGAATGCACTGGGTTGGCGCTCTCGATAAGCATTGCCCGGATCCGGTCGGGGTGCCCAGATAGAACGCCGTCGGCGATTTCGTTGCATGGCACAAGGCCAGAGATGATGGCACCGCCAGTAACGGGAGTGGTTGGCTCCTTGCCGCTGGCGCCATAGCTAAACAGGGGAACCATTGAAGAGTGGGTTGTCATCCCGCCGGGTTTGGCGAAACTGCCAAGCAGAATCCAGAGCAGCTTCTGAAGGTAGGAAACGAGGGTTGAGTTTGGCGCCATCTCGGTGCCGAGGTCTTCCAGGACCGCAACGCTGTCGGCGGCACCCATCCGGCGGGCCGTGCTTCGGATCAAGGCCTCGTCAACCCCGCACCGATCGGCAAAGCTGGCAACGTCAATCTCACTAAGGGCAGCTACTGCGGTATCGCTGCCAACGGTATTTTCTGCCAGCCAAGCGCGGTCGATCAGATCCTCCTGAACCAGCACCCCGCCAAGGGCGGCAATGCAGAATGCATCGGTGCCGGGTTGCACTTGGAGGAAGTAGTCGGCCAGATCGGCGGTTTCTGAGCGACGGGGATCTATCACAATCAGAGAGCGACCGTCGTCGCCACTGATCTCTTTCAGCACGCGGCGGGCCTCGTCGAAGCCGTGAGACTGCCAGGGGTTCTTACCAACAAACACAGAAACCTCGGCATTGTGAAAGTCTCCGTGGGTATGGGTGCCAAAGAGGCGACCATCCACCCATGCCTCGCCAGTTTTTTCCTGGGCAAGAGCGTTCGAACGCAGCGTGATGCCAAGCGCCCGCCTGGTGGCTGCGCCGTAAGCCCCCATCAGGTGATTGCCCTGGCCGCCACCTCCGTAGTAGAAGATCTTGTCTCCGCCGTGTTTGCCTGCAACTGCCTTCAAACCAGCGGCAACGTCGGCAATTGCGGTATCCCAATCCACCTCAACGTAGCTGCCGTCGGCCAACCGTTTCATTGGTGAGGTAAGACGGGCCGTGTTGTTCTGGTAGTGGTTCAGCCGCAGGGCCTTCTCACACGTGTAGCCCTTTGATGCCTTGTGCTGCTTGTTGCCCCGCACCCTGGTGAACTCTCGACCATGCAGCCGGATCTCAACCCCACAATTCGCCGAGCAAAGCACGCAAATCGTCTTGTGGAACACCTTGGCCGGATCAAGTTCAGAATCTTGGGGTGCTGGGGCAACGGGTTCCATTGGCTCTCCTTGACAGATGAGTGAGTTCGTTTGTAGAACTTACTCCCTATGGACACCAAGTTGTCAAGCCGGCAAGTTCAAACCAGACTCACGCCGTGACCGAGCTTCCCCCAATGATTTCGTTCGTTGCGCCGTCGGGAACCGGCAAAACCAGCCTGGTCGAGGCCGTTATCAAGAACCTGTGCGGCCGTGGGTTGCGGGTGGCAGGGGTGAAACACGATGCCCACCGAATCGAGCTTGATACAAAGGGGAAAGACTCTTGGCGGATGCGCAAAGCTGGCGCCGAAACCCTGCTGGTTGGCAAGAATCAGCTGGCCTGGATGAGCGACAACGGCAGCGCCCCGCCGCTTGAAGACTTGGTCAGGCTCTTCTTCTCAGAGGCCGACGTTGTGATCGTTGAGGGTTACCGATCGGCTGGCCTGCCAACAATCCTGGTGGCCAGGCCCGAGGTGTCTGACCCCACATGGCGCCGGCCAGACGAAGACCGGATCATCGCAACTGTTCATCCAGACGAGGTGGAAACCGCAACCGAGCTAGTACTGAAACACCTAGCCGACTAGAGCGCCCCCTTTTTCTGCTTGCGCTTGGATGGTCGACCAGTCTCGACGAACACCTTCAGGTCATCCAGTGTGTCCATTGCCAACTTCCTGGCAAACCGGATGAACAGAGGCACGACCACTTTGCCAAGCGCTCCTGCCGGTTCAATGGTTGGCTCGAAGTACACAAGCGTCGTTGCCTCATCGATTGCTTCCACATGCCAGGTGTTGGCCGCAACCCCCAGCCAGGCTGGCGTTCCCGAAGCTATGTACTTGAAGAAGTGGGGGTCTTCGCCGTACTCGACGATGGTTTCGGTGATGTCATCGAACCCTCGCCATGAGCTCTCGCACACCCGCCCGGGAACCGGGGCGCCTTTGGCTCCGGCAACCTCGGCCGCGTGCGCTGCCGGCACCCCGCTTGACCACTCGTGTATGTGTTCGAAGCGTTCGGCTAGCACGTGCCATACCGCGTCGAGCGGGGCATTTATCACTACTTCATAGTCGTGCGCGCTTGTTGGGTCGGCCATTCTCCAACCATGACGCCCGCTGGGTATCACGTCGATTCCCTGCAAGGGAATGGTGCAGCACCGGGCCAAGTGCCAGGCTTGACAAGATGGCAACCGCACGAGGCAAAACACCCTTCGGATCGCTGTTGCGGCAATGGCGCACCAGCCAGAACATGAGCCAGCTCACGTTGTCGACGGCGGCCAAGACCACCACTCGTCACGTGTCGTTCTTGGAGACAGGGCGTTCAAGGCCCACCGAAGCCATGGTGGTACGGCTGTGCGAAGCACTCGAGATTCCCCTCCGTGAGCGCAACCGCATGCTCGGTGGCGCTGGCCTTGCTCCCATCTACCCAGACGAGAGGTTCGACGCGCCACGTTATGAACGGGCCCGTCGCGCGGTGGGGCGGCTGCTGGCGGCCCACGAGCCTTATCCGGGCATTCTGGTTCATCAAGACGGAGGTGTCATTTCGGCAAACAACGGGGCCGTCCGACTGTTTGGCCAGAACATCGAAGGCCAGAACATGATGGACCGAATCTTCAGCCAGGGTGACCCAAGCGCGTTCATCGCCAACTGGGCCGACATTGCTCACATTGCTCTGGCAGCAATGCGAATAGAGGCCGCTCGCTCCCCTACCAACAACAAGCTTCAGGCCGTTCTGCAAGCGACCGAACAAGCGGCAGGCAACACCTCAAGTCGGCCCGCCTCGGGGCAGCCCGCCCAAGATCAGCTCGTGATGTGTCCCTGGTTTGTGGTCGGCGACGAAGTTGTCAAGACAATGGTGGTGGCGGCGCGGTTCGACAATGCGCTTGATGTAACCCTGGAGGAGTTGCGAATCGAATTGGTGTACCCGTTGGACGATGCCGCCGAGGACTTCTTCAACCGAAGCCCCATCTGAAGCGTGCCCGAATCGCTACGACTATCTACATGACGGCCAACAGTTCGGCGAACGTCTCCTCGGGGTCAACCTCCAATCCACGTCTGGTGAACCAGGCGCACACGTTCACCACGTCGCGGTGAAGGAAATTCAGACCCTGCGGGTTGGCGGCAAGGTCAACTGCTTGGGGGAAGTCAATGAACCAGAGACGGTTGTCCCACCACAACAAGTTGAACGCAGAAAGATCGCCGTGCGCCCAGCCGGCCGCACCGATTGTTGCCAGCCCTTCCACCAGTTGGGCGAAGGCCTCCTCAAGGTCGGTTCGGTCAAGTCTGGCCCCAGCCAGATGCGGGGCGGCTCCTTGGGCGTCGCCGACATACTCCATCAGGAAAACGTTTTCGCTGAAACCGACGGGATAGGGAACGCACAGCCCGCCTGCCCACAGTTCGACCATCACATCGTGTTCATGGCTGGTCCAGCGGTCTTGCAGAAGGCGTTTGCCGTAGGTCGACATTCGCTCAATGGCCCTCCGTTCCCTGGTTCTGCGGAATTGCCTACCTTCTCGATAGGCAACGTCGTTGCGGAACGTTGAGGCTCGCTGAACGCCAAGAGCCTCCAACTCACCCTTGGTTTTCACCTGCCTCGGCAGGTAGTGCTTCTTAGCCAGCAAACACGAAGTGTTCTCCTCTCCTGAGGTGGCGCTGCGTCTTTCAATCAGGTTGATCTGGGCTTCCTTGCCCGTTTTCAGAACACCGAGATCGGTGTCTGTGAACGGAGCCGGGATCAGCCACGGCGGCTCTGGCCTGCCAGCAGGCGCGGGGTTGTCGCTGTACTGCATTGGTCCTCATCTCTGGTGCGATCGGAAACGGCCGGTCGCAACAAAGCGGGGCGCTCAGGCCCTTCGGAGGCCGCGACCGGGTTGGGAGGTAGCGATGAAGACAGTCATTTGCGCTTCTCCCTTCCTGCGTGGTCTGGCGGTAGCCAAGACTGTAGGTGGGCTGAAACAATGACGCCAGCGAGTTTCCGCCGCTTCCGCGCTTTCCCCAGACGATGGACTGGTCTGAGCTGGATTGTGGTAGGGGAACTGTTTCTGTGGTTGTTGGGTGAAAATACCTGAGGTCGACAGTATTTGGTTTGTGTTAGTGTCCCCGGGGTCAGTCGGCACTAATTCGAGTTGCCTTGGAGGCGTAGTGAATATTCACAGGATTGTTGTTGGGGGTGTGTTGGTGGCAGCCAGCGTTATTGGGATCAGCCCAGCAGGGGCGA
>QIKW01000012.1 GCA_003231975.1 Acidimicrobiia bacterium | reverse complement strand
AACTACAATGAACCCAAGGAGAACCTGAGATGACGGCAAAGATCATCGCTGACACATGGCTTGCCTGCGACAACGGCGGCCTGGTCGACGGGGTCCAAGACTACGACGACGAGACCCCCATAAGTGTCGGCGACACCGTTGATGTGTGGGACTCAGGTGAGGGACCATTCCCCGCTGTTGTGACCAGCATCGGCGGCACCCGAATCCGGGCAACTATCACCGCCTGGGCCAAAGAACCAGCCAACACATAACCCCGGATCCCCAGCAAGGACCCGCAGGCCGGCACCGACCAACTTCGCCGCGACTATGAGAATTAGAACACCCGCCCATGCAGGCTCGCCCACGCTGAGCGCTTGCTGCCTAGGTCGTTCGACGTCCTATCCACCGACGAAGCTGGCTTCATCTTCACCGAAACCGGGCTGGCCAGCCACGGCCACGACGCCGAAACTCTCCTCCGCCTTATCATCGGAACCAACACATGACAACGCATATGAGATCCGCTAAGCTCTGTTAATGGTAGATAACACTACGAGTGGGTTGGTGGCGGACGCATTCGCCCGGCTCGACCGACGGGCAAAGAGACGAAACCTGTCAACCGATTCGGTGGCTCGTGAGCGAGACCGCCTCATCTTGATAGCCGCCAACGGAGGAGTCTCAGTCGACACACTCAGCCAGTGTTCCGGAATCTCCTCAGCCGTGATCGCAGCAGTGCTAGCAACTGATCAGGGGCTGGGCCAAGTCCGAGGACTGTCTCCAGGCACCCTCGGTCCGAGCTAAGCACCAACGCGCCCGAAAAACACCAGCCCCGCTAGGAGCCTGCGAGGCCGAGGTCGGCGGTTCGTCTGGCGATGTTTGAGACCGTGTCGAACTGGGGGAGATCTCCGGAAAGATCCTCGTTGAAGTACGTGTCGCTGGCCGATGCGAATGGCTCAGGCAGGTCGTCGAATCCAATGATGACGCCAAGCAGCCCAGCCGAAGTTGTCATGTTGTTGTCTGCGTCCCAACCAGCAAGCCCAGCAATGTCGACCGTGCGCCGGAGGTCTCCCTCGCCGTAGAGCAGCGCCATTATTGTGGTGGCGAAGTTGACTCGGCTGGCCCACCATTCGGGATCGGTGTCGTAGGCAACGCGAATGCGTTCGCGGGTCTGGCGCCAATCGTTGGGCGATGCGTCATGCCACGACACGACCGCATCAACTATCGGCGCCACGATCGAGTCTTCGGGCTCAGCGGCTCTGGCTTGTGCAATCAGTGTCTGCACGTCGGAGATGTCAAAGGCCATGGAATACATGTGGGCGTAGAAGGCGCTGGCATCAACAGCAGGGCCACGGTTGGTCACGTTGGCAAAAAAGCGTGCCTGCTCACGGGCTCTGGTCGGTCGGCCAGGGTTTATGAGACCGAACAGTTCAGTCTCAAGTTGGGCATCCATGGACCACGCACCGTCTGGGTTCAGCTGAACACTTCCGGTCTCGGGCGGCACTACGCCTTGGTCCATCAGGTCGCGAGCGGCCCGCGTTGCTACCCAAATGTCGCCGTTCAGATGGTCAACCCATTCGTCTCGAATCTGGCGATAGGTGGGGTTGAGCCCGTAGGTTTCCAAGATGTGAAGATCCAGCCATTCCACGTGGGTGTCGTCGTCGGTTGACCATTGATCTGGCGATAGCAGATCTATTGAGTTGCCGGGCCCAGGAGCGTCAAGCCAGACACCCTGGAGGTCCAAACCGGAAAAGTTCGCAACCATCGTGGCCACCCACGAACCGTGGACCTTGTCGCGATACGTTGCCTCGTCTAAGGCGGCTCCGTCTTGGTCCAAAGCCGCTGTCTGGCCTGGTCCAGAGCTATCGGGAGACTCCGAAACGCAGGCCGCGGCGGCCACGGCAACAGCCAGCACAAAAAGAACAACTGCGAAACAACGAGGGGGGCGTGCCATCAGTGCCGCAGTCTCGCACTAGTTTCGTTGCCGTGGCCAGCATCACCTTCGCCCATCCGCTGTTCCTCTCACAGAGCCCACTGGAACAGGCCGCATCTAGTCCGTACTTCCCTCTGGGGCTGCTGTACCTGGCTGGCTACGTGCGAGAAGCAGGCCACGATGTAACGATCTTCGACGGCACGTTTCAGCCAGACGAGGCCGCCTTCGCCGATCATCTCGACAAACACAAGCCCGACGTTGTTGGCCTGTCTTCTTTGATTACCACCCGCGCCACGGCACTCCGTCTGGCGCGCACTGCGTCTCAGCATGGCGCCACCGTCATCTTCGGTGGCCCAGACCCCACAATGGACCCGGGGCCCTATTTGGCCGACGCCAACGTTGACATCGTGGTTCATCACGAGGGTGAACAGACGATTGCTCGCCTGCTTGACCTAGTTGACGCTGGATCGCTTGCGCTTGAGAACCTCGCCCAGGAACCAGGCGTTGCTTACCGCCGCCAGGGAACGGTGGCGATAAACGGCCCCCGTCCACCGATCGAGAATCTCGACGAGTTGCCGCTTCCAGCCCGCGATCTCATTGATATGGATCGTTATCTCAACCAGTGGCAACAAGACAACGGCTACACCTCCATCACCGTTGCAACCACCCGTGGGTGCCCCTATGGCTGCCAGTGGTGCCGCGACGCGGTGCACGGCGACGGCTACCGACAGCGCTCGCCAGAGAATGTGGCCGCTGAGATGAAACAACTCAAGGACCGCTACGGAGTTGAGTCGATACGGCTAATCGATGACGTCGACGGCATCGACCGAAGCTGGATCGACCGCTGGGCGATCGAAGTGGATCGGCTCGATGCGGTGATCCCGTTTGAGGCTCTCAATCGGCTTAACCGCACCGATCTTCCGCTGCTGGACGTACGAGACAGCCTTTGACAGAAGCGCAACGCGTCCATCCCCACCGTGAGTGGAGACCTGCACTCGCCGCCCATTTACTCCGCAGATGGGGAATAGCGCCTGACTCAATCAGGTTTCCGTTCCGGTCGGCTGGCTGGTTTCAAGTAAACCCTTTGGCCGCGCACCCGTTCCCCAGAAAGGTTCTGTATGAAACTGTTGTACGCAATCGTGGTCGCGTCTTTGTTCCTAGCCGCGTGCGGCGGGTCAGGTGGTGCAGACTCGGCTTCATCTGCGCTAGATCGAGTTGAAGAAGATGGCACAGTTCGCATCGGTGTGCGCAACGACAACCCGCCGATGAGCTTTATCGACGATCAAGGCGAGTGGGTTGGCTTCGATCTTGAGCTGGCCCAGGCAGTGGCTGACGAGCTTGGCGCAGACCTTGAGCTGGTAGCTGTTGATGGCACCACCAGGATCAGTTTCATTGAGAGCGGCCAGGTCGACATGTCGGTTGCCTCGATGAATCACACCAGGTCACGAGACGAAGCAATTGACTTCAGCATCACCTATTTCTGGGACAATCAGTCATTCCTGGTGCGCACCGGCACCTATTCGTCGATTGATGATCTGTTTGGCCAGAAGGTTGGCGCGAATGCCGGCAGTTCGGTGATTGACTCGTGGAATGGCTACGTGGCAGACAACGGCGGAGCGGCCAGTGAGATTGTTGAATTCGATGACAAGCTGGCGGCGATGCAGGCGTTGCGCGACGGCGCTATTGAGGGCTACAGCGAAGACAACATAACCCTTCTGGCTCTGGCCGCAGGCGACAGCGAACTGACGCTGCTGCCAGGTGGGCACAACCCGGTCCAGTTCGGTATAGGTGTGCCAGAGAACGACAGCGAATGGCGAGACCAGGTGAACTTGGCGCTCCAAGAGGTGTGGAAGAGCGGTGAGTATCAGCGGATCTACGACAAGTGGTTTGTTGCCGAAGACAGCCGGATCATCGATCTGCCGCTGGGTGGCGCCATGGAGATCTGGGGGTGACCAAGGTCGAGCTCCGCGGGGCAACCAAGACTTTCGTCGAAGCTCGAATTGACGCGTCGCTGAGCGTCGAACCCGGCCGCCAGCTGGTGCTGCTTGGCCCCTCCGGCTGCGGCAAAACAACCGTCTTGGCCATGATCGCGGGGCTGGTCCAGTTGGACTCGGGCGATGTGGTCTTTAACGATCGTTCGATGCGAGGTGTGCCGCCCGAATCACGTGATGCCGCCATGGTCTTTCAGGCTCACGCCCTCTTCCCGTTTCGCACCGTTGGCGAAAATGTGGGCTATGGCCTCAAGATTCGGAAGATGCCAGCCAAAGAACGGGAACGGCGCACCACAGAAGCGCTTGCCACGGTGCAGTTGGAAGGCTACGAAGAACGCTGGCCCAGCGAGCTGTCTGGCGGAGAGCGCCAGCGGGTGGCGCTGGCCCGAGCGGTTGTGGTCCAGCCACGTGTGTTGCTGCTGGACGAGCCCTTCAGTTCCCTCGATCCTCAGCTGCGCTCCGAGTTGCAGCAGATGATCCGCCGCATTCAACAAGATCACAAGATCACATCGGTGTTTGTTACCCATGATCGTGACGAAGCTCAAGCGGTTGGCGACGATCTGGCCGTGATGATCCAGGGCGAGATTCGCCAAGTCGGGACACCAGCGGCTGTGTTTGCCAACCCGGTCGACCACCAGGTCGCCAGTTTCCTCGGGACCTGTAGCGCTCAGGCTTCGCCGTGATTGGGTCGGTGGTTGCCTCGCTAAACGCTCGGCTTCCCGCCGCGCCCGCCCCGGCCTGGCCGATGGCCCTGGGCCGAATCGCCATGGGGGTGCTGTGGCTTGCCTCGCTGCGTTGGAAACTCCCGCCAAACTTCGAGTCTGCTGGAAACACCAGCCTGCGAGAGTGGCTGGAACTGGAAGTTAAGCACCCTGCGATTGGCTTCTACGGCAACTTAGTTGAATCGGTCGTGCTGCCCAACTTCATCCTTTTTGCCTGGCTGGTCTTCTTGGCCGAGCTGGGCGTCGGTCTTGGATTGGTGTTCGGCATTGGCACCAACCTTGCCGCGCTCACTGGCCTATTGATGTCAATCAATCTGTTCGTCGGGTTGGCGGCAGTGCCCGGTGAGTGGCCGTGGTCTTACCTGATGATGATCATGTGGCACGGCGCCATTCTGGCAACTGCTGCCGGGTCTATATGGTCGCTCGACTCGTTGCGCTCAACCAAGGCCACACCACAAAACTTGCACCCGAAAGGGAAGTAGAAACACATGGAAACGACCTCAACACCAACACCTGCTGCAACATTGCACCGCGGCTCGCTCGGTACCGCCGTGCTGCGCGTAGCTTTGGGGCTAACCACGCTGTTCACCTGGCTCGGAAACGTACAAGACGACTTCTATGATTCGGCCAACCTTCCCGGCTTCTTTGACTGGGCCTTCAAACCGGTCGAAGAGGGGGGAAACGGCGCAACCCTGGGCTTCGTGGATTCGATCATCGCCAACACGATCTTGCAGGCCCCGGAACTCTTCGGCTGGGTCATGACATTCCTGGAGCTGTTCATCGCTGTCGGGTTGACGCTTGGTCTCTTCACCCGAGCCGCCAGCATTGCCGCCATAGGGTTCTTTGTTTCGCTCTTCCTCGTCTACTACGGCGGAGAAGAATGGATCTGGACCTATGTGATGCTTGCCGCGGCGGCAGTAGCGGTCTTCTTGAACTGGGGCGGCCGCAAGTTCGGCGTAGACCAGTTCATTGCCAAGAACCGGGGCGAGTCTCCTGCTGGATTGGTCTGGTAGCAGGGCCACGTGACACGCGATCTCCTACTCGGCGCAACAGCCGGGGTTTACATCATCGTCTCGCTTTTGCTGTTCATCTTCGGCACAAACCTGATCGTGTTTTCGATCCGAGCGTGGAGGCGCGGCCCAACCAGCAACGCCTTTTCGCCCGACGCTGAAATCGCCGAACATGACCTTCCGTTCGTAACCGTGCAACTACCGATCTACAACGAGTTGTATGTCAGCGAGCGGATCATCGATGCTGTTGTTGGGTTCGACTACCCAGCCGATCGGCTACAGATCCAGGTTCTGGACGACTCGACCGACGAAACCACACTTATCGTCACTGCCTCGGTGGCCGAGGCTCGGGCTCGTGGGATCAACATCACACACCTCCATCGCACCGACCGCGTTGGTTACAAGGCCGGTGCCCTTGCCGCCGCCATGGACGAAGCGGTTGGTGAGTACATAGCCATCTTCGACGCCGACTTCGTGCCACCACCAGACTTCTTGCGTCGCTGTCTCGTTCGTTTCGACGCTCCGGACGTGGCGTTTGTGCAGGCGCGGTGGGGTCATCTCAATCGAGACTATTCGTGGCTGACACGCCTCCAGGCGCTTGCGATTGACGGTCATTTCTTGGTCGAACAGGCCGGGCGCGGGGCTGCTGGCTACTGGTTCAACTTCAATGGAACCGCTGGTATCTGGCGGGCAGACGCCATTGCCGACGCTGGCGGATGGGGGGCCGAAACGCTAACCGAAGATCTAGATCTCTCGTATCGGGCGCATCTGGCCGGGTGGCGTGGCCGATTCCTCGAAGACGTCGTTGTGCCTGCCGAAGTGCCTGCTCAACTAACCGGCTTCCGTCGCCAGCAACACCGCTGGGCACGCGGTTCACTTGAATGTGCCTACCGGCTGCTGGCGCGGGTGTGGCGTTCGGGTGCGCCGCTAATGACCCGGATGCAGGCGTCGTTGCACCTAACTGCCTACTTCATTCAGCTCCTATTGATGATGCTTCTGTTGATCTACCCGCTTGTCGTTCTTGCCAGCATGGACTACCCCAGGCTCACAACTATCTTCGGGGCCAGCTACGTTTTGGCGTTGACGTCGGTTGCTCCAACAGTTTTCTTTGCCACCGGGAGCCGACAAAGTGGCCGCAATTGGGTTCGTGATCTGCCCCTGATCTTGGTCATCACCGCTTTTGGCGCCGGGCTAATGGTCAATACCGCGCGCGCTGCTCTCCAGATATTCACCAAACCAAATCCTTCGTTCGAACGAACGGCCAAGTTTGGTCTGGCCGGAAAGACAGTGGATGACGGTTCCTGGAAGCTGAAGCGTTATCAGCTGGCGCCCGACCGCATCGTGTTCATAGAACTGATTCTTGGGCTCTATGCCGTTTTTGGTGCAACTCTGGCGTGGCAGAACCGGAACTGGGGCGTGTTCGCCTATGCCTGTGTCTTTGCGGTTGGGCTGTTTATGGTGGCGGGAGCATCGCTTGGTGACAACTGGGTTCTTTACCGCAACCGCCGCCAGCGTGAGGTTGCGTTGGCAGCAGAGGCCAAGAGCTTTCCCGTCCGCAATACTGCGGGCATGGACATTCCAGTTGCCCCGCGGCGCGCTGTTGTTGTGATGGCCAAACGTCCAGCGGCGGGTGCCACAAAAACTCGGCTGTCTCCCGCCATTTCTATGCAGCAGGCAGCCCAGCTGTACGAGCGTTTCCTGATCGACACGTTGGCCGCGGTGACGAGGCGAGATGATTGCACGTTGGTTATTGCCATCGACAGTCCGGGGTCGGCCGACTATTTCGCCGCGCTTGCCCCCGGCGTGGCCCAAGTGCAGCAACAGGGTGCCACCTTGGGGGAACGGCTTGATTCGGTTATGACGCAGTCTCTGCACCTTGGGTTCGACCAGGTCTTTGCGTTGGGTAGTGACAGCCCTGACTTACCTCCCGGTCATGTGAGCGCCGCGTTTGAGGCTCTCCAAAACGATGCTGTTGATGTTGTGCTCGGCCCAACCGACGATGGCGGCTACTACTTGATTGGTTGGAAACGCCGTTGGTCTCCAATGGTCGCCGAGGTGGAAATGTCAACTCCTTCCGTGCTGGCCGACACCCTGGAGGTGGCAAACGGCCTCGGCGCTCGGGTTAGCTTGACGCCAACGTGGTACGACGTCGACTGCCCCAAGGATCTCACCAGATTGCGCCAGTCGCTTGGTGAATCTCGCGACAGTCACACTGCCGACTTCCTCACCTCGCTGTGACAGTTGCGGTTGTGGTTCCCGCCCTCAACGAAGAGGGCAACGTCGCCGCGCTCGTTAGCTCGCTGCTGGCCCAGCCG
>QIKW01000059.1 GCA_003231975.1 Acidimicrobiia bacterium | reverse complement strand
TTCCCACCCAAATCTGAGGACGAACCAGCCATTTCTGTTTGCCAGGCGATCCCTAGCCCGGTCTTTGCTGAACGCCGCGGTTACCGAATGCGCAGGCCATTCTTGTTCTGGAGTTCTCTACTACGATTTTCCGGGGGTGGGGAACTCCAGTATCACCAGCAACAATCATGTATGGTCGTGTTACGCGTTGCCGGTCTTACGCGTTGCCGACGGCGTCGGCGACCAGCGAGTTTGTGACCCGGATGGCCCGAAGGCGAGTCTGCAAAGCAGACCCCAAAAAAACACAGCGCTTAGCGGTGGATGTCGCCTTGGCTGTCGCGCAGCGATGGGGCGGCTCGGCCCGAGTTCAATGCAATGATTTCGCCACAGATCGAAACCGCTGTTTCTTCTGGTGTTCTGGCCCCGATGTCGAGACCGACGGGGGCCATTATCCGGCCAATGTCGGCCTCGCTGACCCCCTCGTCACGCAGCCGTCGGTTGCGGTCATCGGTGGTTCGCCTGGACCCCATCGCACCGATGTAACCTGCCGCCGTTGTGAGGGCAGACACACAAGCTGGCACGTCAAACTTCGGGTCGTGGGTGAGCACGCAGATGGCGTCTCGGGCCCCAAGGTCGGCCCCAACTTTTTCCAGGAGACGGTTGGGCCAGTCGACGACAACGTCGTCGGCGTACGGGAAACGTTGACGGGTGGCGAAAGCGGGCCGGGCGTCACAAACCGTTACCCGATATCCCAGAATCTTGGACACTCGACAGAGGGCGGCGGTGAAGTCGACCGCACCGAAGATCAGCATCTGGGGAGGCGGGGCGAACGACTCTATGAACACCCCAATCTCTTCCTGGCGGGCTTGGCCTTCGGGCCCATAGCGCCGCATCCCGCTGGTACCTGCGGCCAACTCGCCAAGCGAGTCACGAAGCACAACACGATCCAGGTTGGCATTGCCAAGAGACCCAAGGGTTGTGCCGTCGGGTCGAGCTAAAAGCTTCGCCCCGGCAAGGCCACCCGGCTCAGAGTTGGCGATAACGGTTGCCAAAACCACCGGTTCCTCGGCCAGCACAGCCGCTTTTAGCGTTTCGTAGATCGTTTTAGGGTTGGCCACTTGTTACCAGTCGAGGGGCTCTAGGAACAGGTGGATGGTGCCTCCACACGTGAGGCCAACGGCGAACGCCTCGTCGTCTGAGTACCCGAAGGTCACCAGCCTGCGACTGTTCTCTTCCAGACACTCCAGGGCCTCAACCACGACCGCTCCTTCAACACAACCGCCGCTGACCGAACCGGCGATGTCGCCATCTTCGTTTACCACCATGGCAGCGCCGGGGAGGCGGGGCCCAGAGCCCTCAACATCGACCACGCGGGCCAGCGCAACCCGCTTGCCCTGCTTGTGCCAGCGATCAATGTCGCCAATGATCTCACGCATGGGTCGAGGTTAGTGGAGTGGTGGCCCGAATAGGTTGCGTCAGGCGATGCCAGCAGCGGTGAGGGCTCGACGCACCAAGACCCGGGCCAGATGCTGGCGAAATTCAACACTGGCATTCAGGTCACTTGAGGGGCTCATGCCAACGTGGGCCTGTTCGGCTGCTTCAGCTGCCGTTGCTCCTGAGGCCAGCGCCTCTTCCACCGCGGTTGCTCTGACCGGGGTGGAATGCATGTTAACCAGGGCCACCCTGGTGGATCCGTTGGCCCGCTGAGCCGAAACGCCAACCGTCGCAAAGTCCTGAGCCCTCCGGTTCATTTTCTGGAAGTTCCAGCCCTGACCGGTGGCCTTCGGAATCCGGATTTCGGTGATCATCTCGGTTGGCTCAAGTGTCGACTCCAAGAAACCCTTAAACAGCTGGGTGGCGGCAACGGTTCGCTCGCCGTTCGGGCCGGAAACAACTACAGATCCGTCCATGGCAAGCAAGGTTGCCGGGTGATCTGCTGCTGCATCGGCGTGAGCCAGCGAGCCACCAAGGGTGCCACGATGGCGAACCTGAGGGTCGCCAACATGAGCGGTGGCGTGGGCCAGCAGCGGCGCGTGCTGCTTGATCAGCTCGCTGGTCTCGATTGCCCGGTGTTTGGTAAGAGCGCCAATGGCAATGTGGTCGCCGCCGTCTGTGATGTAGCTGAGCTCGTCGAGCCTGCCGATGTCGATCAGCACCGACGGGTAGGCCAAGCGAAGCTTCATCATCGGCAGCAGCGAGTGGCCACCGGCCAGCAACTTCGACTCGTCGCCGTGCTGGGCCAACAGAGACAGCGCTTCCGCGGTTGAGCCTGCTCTTTGATAGTCGAATGCTACGGGAATCATTGGCTGCCTCCAGCGGCGCTGAGCACTGCCTTCACGATGTTGTGATAACCGGTGCAACGGCAGAGATTGCCCTCAAGCCCAATGCGCACCTCGGTTTCAGTTGGATTCGGGTTCTCGTCGAGGAGGCCGACCGAGGCCATGACCATCCCGGGCGTGCAGTAGCCGCACTGAAGGGCGTGACACTGCATGAAAGCCTTCTGCATCGGATGCATTTCTTCGCCGTCGGCCAGGCCTTCGATGGTTGTTACCTGCTGCCCGTCCGCCTGGACGGCCAGCATGGTGCACGACTTCACAGACTCACCGTTCACGTGAACGGTGCAGGCCCCACAAGACGAGGTGTCGCAGCCAACGTTGGTTCCCGTGAGGCCAACGGCTTCACGAAGGTAGTGCACCAGGAGTGTGCGAGACTCAACATCGTGGCTGTGGGCCACGCCGTTTACTTCAACCGAGATTTCCACTGGTTCTCCTCGTTGGCGGGTAGGCAGCCGCATGTGGGTTTGTGGGCGGCCACATTGTGGCAACCCGGAGCCGCTGGCGCCACTTCAGGCCGAAGAATCGCGTGAACCGAGTTACTCGTCGGGGGCGGGCAGTACCCGGTAGCTCTCTTCACCAGGGAAAACGAGGTCGAAGTTTTCTCGCCCGAGGCGCTCGATTTCTTCGTCGGTCTGGAGCAATTCGTACTGCACCTCCAGCTGGGCAACCTGCGCCTCGAGCTCAACGAGTTCAGCCTCGGTGTTTGCTGTTAGCTCTCGCTGATTCACCCAGGTGCGCAGAGGCAAGAACGCAATGGCCACAATCGTTGCCCCAGCAAAGATCACAACTGCCACCAGCGGCAGATTTTGCCAGGCCCGTCGTACAAGCGACGGGCTGGAAGCGCGGCTCTTTTGCGTTGGCTTGTTGCTCATGATCGGGGCGCCAATGCGTCAATGCCCGGGTAGCGGGCAGCCGAGCCAAGGTCGTCTTCGATCCGGAGAAGTTGGTTGTACTTGGCCACCCGATCGCTGCGGGCCGGGGCTCCGGTTTTGATTTGGCCACAGTTCGTTGCCACCGCAAGGTCGGCGATGGTTGTGTCTTCGGTCTCACCGGAACGATGGGACATGACAGAGGTGTATCCGGCGGCCCCTGCCATTGCCACGGTGTCGAGCGTTTCGCTGAGGGTACCGATCTGGTTCACCTTGATGAGGATCGAGTTGGCAATGTCGGCCTCGATACCCCTACCCAGTCGCTCTGTGTTGGTTACGAACAAGTCGTCTCCAACCAGTTGGCAGCTGGAACCAATCTCGTTGGTGAGGGCGGACCACCCGTCCCAGTCGTCTTCAGCCATTCCGTCTTCGATGGACACAATTGGAAACTTGCCAGCCAGTTCGGCCAGAAGCTCAACCATGCCTGCCGGGGAGAGTGTTCGCCCTTCGCCAGCGAGGCGATACTGGCCGTCGACGTAGAACTCGGTGCTGGCAACGTCTGAGGCCAATGCCATGTCTTCACCGGGGGTGAAGCCTGCCTTTTCGATGGCGTCCATCAGCAGTTGAAGGGCAGCTTCGTTTGAATCAAGGTTTGGGGCGAACCCACCTTCGTCGCCAATAGCGGTTGACAGGCCTTGGCCCCCAAGCACGGCCTTCAGTGCGTGATAGGTTTCGACGCCCCATCGGAGCCCTTCGGAAAACGATGCGGCGCCCACCGGCATAATCATGAATTCCTGGAAATCGATGTTGTTGTCGGCATGCTCGCCGCCGTTCAACACGTTCAGCATCGGAACGGGAAGGGTGCAAGCGTTGGCTCCGCCCACATAGCGATACAGAGGCAGGTCGCAGTCGACCGCCGCGGCCCTGGCAACGGCCAGCGACACACCAAGAATGGCGTTGGCCCCCAGCTTGGCCTTGTTGGCAGTGGCGTCGAGATCGGCCATTGCGGCATCAATTGCCCGCTGCTGGGCCGCCTCAACCCCAATTAGGGCGTCGGCGATCACCCCGTTTACGTTGCCAACAGCTGTGAGTACACCCTTGCCGTGGTAGCGGTCTCCGCCGTCTCGTAGCTCAACCGCCTCGAATTGACCGGTGGAGGCGCCAGAGGGCACCAGGGCCCTTCCGAAGGCACCGGAGGAGAGGCCAACCTCGACCTCGACCGTGGGGTTGCCGCGCGAATCGAGCACTTCCCGACCATGAATTTGTTCGATTTCACTCATGTAGTTGCGCTCATCTTGCTCACGCCTGGTGACTCTCCTACCGCTGGGCGTGGCAAGGCTAGCAGTGGTTAGAGAATCAGCGGTCGACCCGTATGGCGTACTCGTCACTCTCGAAGAAGGCCCTGATCAGGGTGTTCAGCGAGTTGGCATCGGTGTTGACCTGATTCTTCCAGAACAAGAAGCCAGCATCGTCGGGCCTGCGTTGCAGCATTCCGTAGTAGGTGACCGTTACGTCAACCGCTGGCCTGCTTAGAAGCACGAACTCGGGCGCTTCGGAGAACTGGGTCATCAGTTGGCCCCTACTAAGCCTGCCCGCGTTCAGCTGCGCCAACCAGAACTGGAAGCCCGGAAGGTCTGGCCTGCGGTTCAGCACGTTGCTGTAGACCAACACAACAAACTCAGCATTGTTGAGAGACCCGTACTGTCGGGTGAATTCTTCTGAGCTGGCAAAGACGTTGGATGCATCGTTCAGCCTGCCCTGGCCCGACGCGATCAGGCGGGTCCAATAGTCAAATCCGCCACCATCGGGCTGACGGTTGAAGTAGACGAAGTACAGGCGGGCAACGGCCCGGCGGGGCGAGAACTCGGGCGAACCCATGAACGCGGTGACAATGGATTCGATGTTTGAACCGTCGTCTCGGGTTTCAGCCAACCAGAAGGCAAGGCCTCCTGGGTCGGGATTGCGCCTAAGGAAGTCTGCGTAGAGCTGGGTGATGAACTCTTCCTCGGTTGCAAACGGAGCGAAGGCCCTTACCTCGAACGGAGGTGACGTTGCCACCGGCCCATCGCCAGCCAAAGTGAGCGTTTGAACGGTTGCTGTGTGCAAGCCAACGGAAAGGTTCGCGAAGCCAGCAGAGGTTGCATCAGCACCAAGGGTTTGAGTGACCCCATCGACCGTTACCAAGATCTGGGTTAGCGGGGACCCGCCGTCGTCGGCCGGAAGCTCCCAGGTGATCGTTGCCGATGCTGTGAACAGCGGGGCCTGAACTGACGAAACGTTCGTGGCGGCCCCGGGTGTGGTTGGAATCAGCACCCCACTTGCGGCTTCGCCCGGGCCTGCCCCAAGCCCGTTCTTGGCCCGCACCGTGACTACGTACACAGTGCCTGGTATCAGGCCACCAAGCTCAAGTGAAGTTACGCCAGCCTCGGGGTCTGGAATGTCTTGGCCAATCGAGGGAGAAACAGAAACGGTGTAGCCGGTGAGGGCCTGGCCGCCATTGTCGCCCGGCGGGCTCCAGGAAACAGTTAGGCCGTCGATCCCAAGCAGCGAAGCAGCCACGTTGGTTGGTGCCCCGGGAAGCCCGGGAACACTGACGGTGGCTGTGCCGCTGCCGCCATCGGCTTCGGCGCCAATGGCTGTGACCGTTACCGTGTAGTTGCCTCTTGGAACATCGTCGAATCTGGTTGACAGAATTTCGGACGACACCGTTTTGGTTGGGCCGCCGTTGTTGAACGAGACCCGGTAGACAACCGCGGGGTCGCCGCTGGTTGGGGCTTGCCAGGACACAGTGACATCGTTCGGGTCGGTGAGGTCGCCGTCGGCGCTTACGTTGGCGGGTGCCCCGGGCGGGTCGAGGTCTGGCAACGTGATTGGGATGTCGGCTGCCTGATCGAATGCGCCCAGACCGGCCGAGTTGCGGGCTCTGACCCGGATTTCATAGGTCTCGCCGGGGGTAAGGCCGTTGATTGTGAACTCGTTGCCTGGCACGTCGGCCAGCGGCTCATCGAACGGCAGCCCGGGTGCCCCGAACACGGTGATTCGGTAGCCGGCGAGCCCGTCGACGTCGTCGCCAACGTCGGCGGGAGGAGACCACGAGACCAGAATCGAAGTTTTGGAGCCAGCAACCACTGCGGCGCTGAAGCTGACAATGGACGGCTCAACAACCGGGGCGTCAATTGCCGGGCTGCTGGCCGGGCTGGCCGCGCTGGGGCCAACGATGTTTCTGGCCACAACAGTGGCTGTGAGCCCAGAGCTTGGCCGTTGAACCGTGAACTCAGCAGATGGGCCGACGACGACCTGACTGAGGCCATTGGACAAAAAGACTTCGTAGTCAACAATGGCCGCCCCATTGTCGGCAGGCGGATCCCAAGCGATCGCTATTCTGTCTGAGGCGGGTTGGGTTGCTGTTGGTTGAGCTGGTGCGTCTGGCACCGTTGCCGCGGGCTCAGAAGTTGAGATCACCAGCATGCTGGAGGCCGCCAAACCGGATCCGTTGTCTGCTGTAACAGTGATTGTGTAGGAAGTGTTTGGGGTAAGCCCGGTGAATACCGTTGCCAGGGCGGCTGACCCAGGGCCGACAAAACCAGCGCCGCCGCCATCATCGGGAGCAATTGTTGCTTCGTAGGTGTTGGTGCCGCCACCAGCGTCGGCGGTCCAGCTGACCGAGATTAGGGTTTCGGCAACGGCCACGGTGTTGATGACGGGACTGCCCGGCGGCGCCAGCAACGTGATGGCCTGCGCCGTGTTCGACGCTGGGCCAGCGGCATCGGATGCAACGACGGTGATGGTGTACTCAACACCAGGGCTGAGGCCCTCGAAGGTGGTACCGGTTGCAATTGACCCGGCAGCAACCGACCCGGTTCCCTCGGCTGGAGAGATTGTGGCCTCGTAGGTAACAAGGTCAAGCCCGGCGGTGGCCAGCCAGGTGGCAGTGATGCTGGAACTTGTAATGGTGCCAATGGTTATAAGGGGCGTTGTTGGCGGGGCGGCAGCATCTGCGGGCAGGCCAAGGGGCGCGCCCAAAAGCAGAAGAGCGGAAATTAGGGCAATAAAGGATCGCCTCATACGTGTCTCCATCCGTGCGGCAACTACGTGACCGTTTCATCATCTCCTGCCAGAACCACACCCGCAACGTCTTCGGGAACATGACTTATTGGCAACGTCTTTGTGGGCCACCCCGAATACCACGGAGCGTATTCATGCGGCGGGCTCGTTGCCGTGTCACCATGTACCAATGAGCAGCGGAGCACAGATCATTCCAGGAAGCGGCGTAGTGGTTCGAGGTGGGCGACTTACCGTGGTGGCCGGGGGTGAAACCGAAGTTGGGATTGCCGCATTGGCCATGATCGACACGTTGGACCGGACCGAGCGGTGGAGCTTTGACAATGTTGCCGCCGCCCTTCACGAACTAGTTGTTGCCCACAACCCCAGCGGAGTGTGCGCAGTTCTGGATCTTGAGGGCGAACCGATCGTGTTCGTATTCGATCGGGCCGAGGCCGTGTACGGCGAAACCAGGCTTGCCGGGTCTGGCCGCAGCGGCTGGAGCACCGAGGTTGCCGAGGCAACTGTGGTTGAGCTGCGTTTGGGAAGCGTGCCATACACCGATGCCACTGAAGAGATCGAACTGCGAGGCGGCCGGGTTCGGGGGGCTGGCGCCATTGTTTCCGTTAGCCCACTGCCGCCCCAGGCCAACCCTCCCTTGCTGGCTCCGCCAGAGCCACAGCCAGCAGAGCCACAGCCAGCAATGCCGCCCGCTGGAATGCCGGCGCCAGACCTGCCTTCACCGGAAACACCACCGGCTGGAATGCCGCCCCCGATGTCGGCCCCCATCTCAACACCTGTCCCAGACTTGCCCCCGCCACCAGACCTCCCACCAGCTGGAATGCCACCACCAACCGGACCC